>NZ_PNJW01000019.1 GCF_013822155.1 Flavobacterium sp. | reverse complement strand
AATTGGTCGGCACTCGTAAAAGGAGTAAAAAATTCCAAAAAAATAGGTTTAGGTGTATTTACTCTTAGCAAAATAGATACATTCTGTTGAATTAATAAATCTTTGATATCCCCGTTATATCGATCTGTTCCAACCACAATATCATATGAGATGTCATTTTTCTTCAAAAAGAACATAAAATGTCTGATGAAATGTTCTTCCGTATTAAAAAATATTGCATTTGGATATAGCTCAAAAGGATAAAAAATATTAGCTTCTTTTGCCACAAATGCCTCAACATATTGAGTGAAGTATTGATGTCTGGTATAATAATATACTTCTCTTATTTTTTCTTCGTCATCTTTAAACTTCTTACCTTTTAAGAAGTCATTTATTTGAGAAATATTTCCTTCCGCAAGGAATTTTGAATCATAATAGTTGAAAATATCTTCTTTTGTAACGGTTGATTTTACGTCTTTTTCTTTCTCTGACAAAAAGGCTTTCGCTCTTTCTTCAAATTTACCGGAACGGGCAAAAAACACCTGAAATTTATAGCATGGTAATTCTACTAAAGGGTAAAACCAACGTGGAAAATCGTTTTTATCAAGATTTGTTGCGGCTAATTCATAGATGCGTTCTCCACTATTTTTGGTTGGTATTTGCGTTAATTTTGGAGCACCATTATAGGTGTTAAAATTTACAAAGAAATCATTTTCTGTTTGAAAAGTCAATTTGTATTCCATAATCGGATATACATCTCCCAAATTTGTTTCTACCGGATCAAAGCCCACTTCAATGATAGATTTGAAAGGTTCTTCGGAATGCAGATAATAATCTATGATATCACCAATTTCTAGGTTTGGAATTGCTATCTTTTTTTCTTTATCAGCTACTACAGATTCCTTACTAACATCCAAAATATTTTCTTTGCCATCCGGTTTTATTACTTTTATACCAATTGAATTAGTGCCTCTTTTCATGGCATAACCTTTACTTGACAAAAAACGTTCGGTAAATGTAAATTCAGAAAATTCTTTTACAGCTGCTTCATCCAATAATTTTACTCTGATTCGTTTAGCCGAAGTATAATTTACATTTTTACCGAATTTGTGGTAATCATAAAAATCAAATTTATAAATAATAACTGCTGATTCATTTTTCCATTTGTCAGGAATAGCCACCGTTTTTGAATGAGTGTCTTGTTTTCCCCAAAAGAAGTCGCGAATCTTTACGTTATCTTGGGCATTGATAGTGGTTGCAATTAAAAGGCAAAGAATAATAATTTTTTTCATTAAATTATGATTTTATTAAAGTGATGGATGAATTATAAAATTCGACAAGTTTTTTATGAGTGGTATTCCATTTTTCTTGTTTGTTTTTTGGTAAAATTGCATTGTTGAAAATAAAAACTTTACGATAAAGAAGCTCGTTACCTTTTTGTGAGAAAGAAACTTCTACTTGATAGTCTTCTTCTTTTTGGATTAAATTTTCAGGTAGTTTTTCAACTTTATATCCTGCCGGCAAAACAATACTAATTTCAGAATCATATAAGATTTTATAATCAAGTTCGTAATCTGTTTTACGGTCTTTTAAAGTGAATTTTTTGTATTCATTCATGAATTCAAAGTTCAAATACATTTCACCATCAAAGTTACTTAATCGATTTTCAGATTCTAGTTCATAATCAATTGTTAGAGCTTGTTCCCTTGACTTTAAATCACTTGTTTTAATCGAAGTTACATGATTGTTTTTGTCATTTTTAGAAAGATATCGTTCTAATGCTTCTGCTTTTTTATCCGTTTCAAAACTATTATAAATGTTTTGAAATTCAGTACGACTTTCTCCTAAATACGTTCTTTTACAAGAGCCTTTTAGCTTTTCACCATCAACTACTAATTTTGCACGGAAAGTCTCCTTGTTCTGACTTGCTTGAACGGTTGGAATTTTGCCGATTATATAAGCATCACCATTTTCAATTAAGGTTTCTTTATTTTGAATTCTTTCAGCATATTCCTCTAGTGAAATGTTTTTTTCAGTACCATCTAAATAGATTTGTTTTCCTTTGTATAGTACTGTGCAAATCATGTGGTTGTCAACTGAAAGTGAGGGTATGGAATAATCATAAGCAATATGCTTTGTTCCAATCCATGTAAGCCTAGCATCAAAACCGGCAATAATCATCATTTGTTTGATGAGGTTTGCCATTCCTTTACAATCACCATATCTTTTTTTGAATACGTTTTGTGAATCGTCCGGTTTGAAACCCGCAATCCCATCTTCAAAAGCAATGTATCGTATATTATCTTGTACCCAATAATAAATGTTTTTTATTTTTTCTTCGTCAGTTTTAGCTTTCGCGGTCAGTTCATTTACTTTGCTTTTTAATTGCTCCGGATCATCTTTCATTTGATCGACCAAAGATTTGTACCATTTATATAAATCGGCAGTTGAATTGAACAATGTGATTTTTTCACCATTCATTTCATATGATTTGGCAATGACTAAAAGATGTGGATATAAATAAGAACGACCGGGACTGTTTTCTTCTGCAATTAAAGCAGGGATGTCGTTAAATTCATAAACAATTGTTGTCGTGTTTTTTTTGGCGTCAGTTGTTTGAGTTTTTACGATAGAATGTCCTTGAAAGTTCATTTCTTTTAACTCTAAATTCAACCATTTTGGAATAGTGACTTTTATTTTTTTCTTAATCACCGGAAATTCATCGTTAAAATAGATAGAAGTGAAATATTTTACATCTTCAAATTTCTTATCGATATGATAATTATAAGTATACCCTTGAACAGGAAAATCTATTTTTACATGTTTGACACGGGCATCATTGTAAAATAAATCATTGTCTTTGTAAAACTCATCTTGAACAGCAAAATAAGCTAATTTATCATTACGATATTTGATAGTAAAATTTTCAATTTTAGAAGAACTATCATAAAATTCATATTTGAAAATATCTGCCCGATGGTTGATATTCATTAGTAATTCATCTACTGATAAATCAACAGTTACATTTGAAGTAGATTTATTGTAACCGAATGTGATATTCTCCGTACTTTCAAGGATAGCCACATCTGATTTTTCATATTTAATTCTAATCGATTTTGCAAGGTCAATATCTGCAGGAGTAGGATCAATATTTTTTTGTCCAAAAACTGAAAAGCTGACAAAAAGACAAAGAAGTAAAGTTACTTTGATATTCATAAAAATAATTTTCCGCTAATTAAATAAAAATAATTAGGAAAAACTATGATTTATAAGAATAACTTAAGAATAAATCTGTTAAAAATCACACCGAGATTATAAACAGATAAACAGCAAATTAATACTGTTTATTTGAAATATTTAAAAGGAATTATAAGCATGCCAAAGCATTCTCCATGCTCCTTTCCAATGTGCTTATGATGCATTTTGTGTGCTCTTCTTAATGCTCTTGCATACATATTGTTTGCATTTCTGAAAAGTTTAAATCGCTGATGAATAAAAATGTCATGAACAAAAAAATAAGTTAATCCGTAGGCTAAAATTCCTAAGCCAACTGCCAGACCTATTTCTAAAATTTCATATTTCCACAAGAGAAAAAAACTTATGCTAACAATAGCATAAAATATAAAAAATGTATCGTTACGTTCAAACCAAGAGTCATGGTCTTTTTTGTGATGATCAGCGTGTAGATGCCACAGAATTCCGTGCATAATATATTTATGGGTAAACCAAGCCATAAATTCCATCATGAAAAAGGTAGCAAAAAAAATGAGAATATGAATCCACATAATAAGTTGAGTTTAAATAATATTCAATCGGTAATTAAGATAGCATTTTGCTAAAAGTCCAGCTTTTTCGTAATCAGGCACTCTAATACGTGTGTTTTTTATTTCTAATGAAGGTGTCTTTTTTAATTTTGACAACAATTTTTTATAATATATATAAGCCGTATAAACACCAAATTTAGCTTCAATTGGAAGTTTTTGAATCCCTACAAATCCTGCAGCAAAGTCTGATTCAATTTCTGTTATAATCTCTTGCTTTGAAGTTTCATCTAGTTGATTCAAATTCGTATTAGGAAAATAAGTTCTGTTTAAATCTTCAAAATCAGCCTTTAAATCTCTTAAAAAATTCACTTTTTGAAAAGCAGAACCCAATCGCATGGCACTATGCTTTAATTCTTCATATAATGCTTCATTTCCTTTCACAAAAACTTTTAAACACATAAGTCCAACTACATCTGCAGAGCCATAAATATATTCTTGGTATTCAGCGGTAGTTTGATATTCTTTTTTATATAAATCCTGTTTCATGCTTTTCATAAATGCGTCAATTAAATCTTTTGGGATTTCATATCGATTCACAGTGTGTTGAAAAGAGTTTAAAATTGGATTTAAACTAATTTTGTTTTGTAATGCTTTTTCTAAATCATGTTCAAATAATTCAAAAAGAAGTTCTTTATCATATTCATGAAACGTATCTACAATTTCATCTGCAAATCGGACAAATCCATATATATTATAAATATCTTCCCGAATACTTGGGGCAAGCATTTTTACGGCAGAAGAAAAAGACGTGCTGTAAGATTTAGTTACTAACTTACTGCATTCAAAGGATACATGGTCAAAAATTGATTTCATAGCGGTAATTTATAACTTGATTTATGAATACTTTTCAATTAATTCTGAAACTAATTTCCCCGAAATTAGAGAGGGAGGAACACCAGGTCCGGGTACTGTTAATTGTCCGGTAAAATAGAGATGTTGCACTTTTTTACTCTTTAATTTTGGTCTCAAAAAAGCTGTTTGCATAAGTGTATTCGCCATTCCATATGCATTTCCTTTGTAGGAATTATAATCTTTTATGAAATCGTTTACACAAAATGATTCTTTAAAAATAATATTATTTTTTATATTTTGGTGTGTTAATTTTTCAAAACGGGTAATTATTTTTTCAAAATATTTTTGTCTGATTGCTTCAGTGTCTTCAATTCCGGGTGCTAATGGTATTAAAAATATACCAGCTTCTTTCCCTGCTGGTGCTACAGAAGAATCTGTTTTTGATGGAAAACTGGCGTAAAACAAGGGTTCTTCCGGCCATTTTGGATTGTCATAAATAGCTTCTGCATGTTTTTCAAACGAGACATCAAAAAATAATGTATGGTGTTCTACATTTTCAATTTTTTTGTCAAATCCAATGTAAAATAGAAGCGAAGAGGGAGCGAATGTTTTGTTTTCCCAAAATGATTCTGAATAAACTCTATCTTTTTTGTCCAATAATGTTTCTGTGTGATGATAATCAGCACCGCTTAAAACAATGTCACAAAAATGTTTTTTACCATTCACTTGTATGCCAATGGCTGCTTTATTTTCAACAATGATTTTATCAACTGATGCATTTGTTTGAACCACTACACCAAGTTCTTTTGCCAAAGTTTCCATTGCAAGTACAACACTATACATTCCATTTTTTGGATGCCATGTTCCTAAACCAAAATCTGCAAAATTCATAAAACTATAAAAAGCAGGAGTATTACTTGGTTTTGCTCCCAAAAATAAAACAGGAAATTCTAAGATTTGAATGAGTTTATCATTTTTGAAACGTTTTCGAACTTCTTTACTGATAGTAGAAAAAAATTGACCAACTTTTTTTGCAGTTTCTAATGTAATTAACTCTAGCGGAGAAACACCAGGATTATAAACTAAATCTTTAATGGCGATATCATAATTGTTCCTGGCTTCTGCCATAAATTTTTCAAGTGTTTTACCACTTCCTTTTTCAATCGACTCAAAGGTGTTGATTATTTCAGGTAAATTATCAGCAATTGTAACAAAATCACGAATCCCAAAATAAACTTGATAAGCGGGAGAGAGTTTTATTAATTCGTAATAATCAGAAGGTTTTTTGCCAAAATCAGCAAAAAAACGTTCAAAAACATCAGGCATCCAATACCAAGTTGGGCCAATATCAAAGGTGAACCCCTCTTTTTTTAGTTGTCTAGCACGGCCGCCAATTGTTGAATTTTTTTCAAAAACCGTTACGTCATGCCCTGCTTTCGCTAAATAGCAAGCTGCTGCTAATGCAGAAAATCCGGAACCAATAATGTGTATATCTTTTTTCATAATGTTTAACAAAAATAGTGAAAAAGCTAAACAAAACAAAAAATTGTGAAAAAATTATAATTCTTTGGATAATTCTAGTATTGAATTGAAAGTTTTAATTTTAGAATTTTGATTTGGTTTAATGTATTCTGTCATGCGACCAATTGCCCATAATTCAGCATTTTCTCCTTCAAGAATCTCTTTATGAATTTCTTTCATATAATCTGATATATTGTCTTTCGTAGGTTCAACTGTCATGTAAGAAATGTAGACTACGTTGTCAAAATAGCGTTTTATATCTTTTAAACTATCAATGGGAACACTTTCTCCTAAATATATTGTTTTGTAGCCATTTAATATAACTTCATAATTGAGATACATTAACCCTAATTCGTGAATTTCGTTTGCCGGTAAAAAGAGCACAAAAACTTTATCAGTTCGAGTAGGTTCTAACAGCTGTATTTTTTCGGTATTAACTAATAGCTTTTGTTTGATGAGGTAACTTATAAAATGTTCATGAGCAGGAGTGATTGTTTCTGCTTGCCACAACAATCCAATTTCATTCATGAGTGGTATGAAAACTTCATAAAAGACTTCACGAAACGATTTTTCTGAAAGTAAATTTGAATAGGTATTGAAAAATAACACTTGGTCAAAATTCATCATTGCCATTTTAAAGGCGTTAATAGCATGATGTTTAACGCTCTTTTCATTCACAATTTCTCTTACCATTACGTTAATTTTATCAGGAGAGAGTTTTGAAATTTTGGAAATTTTATAACCGTGATTATGTAATAGGGTAATGTTTAATAGCTTTTGAAGGGCAACTAAATCATAATAACGAATGTTAGTTTCTGTACGCATCGGTTCTAATACATTATACCTTTTTTCCCAGATTCTAATAGTGTGTGCTTTGATGCCGGAAAGGTTTTCTAAATCTTTGATGCTAAAAACATTTTTTACATTGTTCATTGTTTCGTATTGTTTGTTAAACAAAAGTAAACAAATAAAACAAACTTTAAAGGTTTTTAAATATTTTTTTTGGAAATGGTATTTTAAAACAAAAAAAACGCACAAGAAAACTTGGCGTCTTTTCATTTAAAGTATTCATCCGTGACCACGATGGGATTGACTTCGTCTCTCCCTAAAGCTCCGCTTTGAGAATTCTTAAAACAAAAAAACGCACAAGTAAACTTGGCGTCTTTTCATTTGAAGTATTCATCCGTGACCACGATGGGATTCGAACCCATACGCCTTGCAGCACCACCCCCTCAAGATGGCGAGTCTACCAATTTCTCCACGTGGCCTGATATAAAAAAAAGTAAAGACGTTGCACGCAACGTCTTTACTTGTGACCCGACTGGGGCTCGAACCCAGGACCCCATCATTAAAAGTGATGTGCTCTACCAACTGAGCTATCGAGTCATTAGCATCAAAAAATTTCAAAAAAATTGTGACCCGACTGGGGCTCGAACCCAGGACCCCATCATTAAAAGTGATGTGCTCTACCAACTGAGCTATCGAGTCAAATGCAATTTCTTGAATGCGGGTGCAAATATACGTCCTTATTATTTATTTTTCAAAGCAATTTTGTCTTAAATTTGTCTTTTTGGCAGATTCTTTCTTAACCCCTTACTGTACAAGGAATTATTATAATGAAAAAAATTATTTTACTCGGATACATGGGGTCAGGTAAGACCACAATCGCTTCTATAGTAGCTGATGTTTTGAAAAAAAAACATCTGGATTTGGATAAACTTATAGAAAAAAAGGAAGGAAAAACTATCAATTCAATTTTTGTAACGAAGGGTGAAATTTATTTTAGAAAAATTGAACATGAAGTTTTTAAAGATTTAATGGAATCGAAAGATGACTTTGTGTTGAGTGTTGGAGGCGGAACTCCCTGTTATGCAAATAATCACTTATTTCTAAAAGAGAAAGAGGTGATTTCAATTTATCTTAAAACATCTGTTGAGGAACTATTCAAAAGATTATTGCAAAGTAAATCAGAAAGACCTTTGATTGCTAAAATGAATGAGGATGAACTAAAAGAGTATATAGCCAAACACCTTTTTGATAGAAGTTACTATTATCACCAAGCTCAGCATTTCATTTCTACAGATAATAAATTGGAAAAGGAAGTGGTTCAGGAGATTATTAAATTACTGACTTAAATAGGCATAACTATTTCCTTCTTCGAAAACAATTTGGACATGTTCCTGAAATGAAGTGGATAGTGAAATACCTTTAAAATCTACTTTTACAGGATATTTTTTATGATTCCTATCTACTAAAACAGCTGTTTTGAATTTTGTTAACGGAACATCTAAAAAATGTTTCACACCATAAACTAAAGTAGTCCCGGAATTAAGAACATCATCCACTAAAATCAGTCCTTTGTTTTCATAGGCTGCTTTATCTAAGGAAGTGGTGATAGGTTCAAAAGGATTATGTTTATTTGCATGCACTTCACACAATGTCACTTTGAATTCTGCTATTTTTTCTAAATCCTTAGCTAACTTTTGAGCAAAAATAAACCCATTTTTAGCAATGCCAGCAATTACAATTTCTTTTTCATCTACAAAAGTTTCATAGATTTGATAAGCTATCCGCTTGATTTTATGTTCGATTTCCTGATGAGTGAGTATAATGTTTTGTGGCATAAGTTTTATTTTTTCTCAAAGATAAAAAAGAGTTCGTTGTTTTCTCTTGGTTTTATTGAATTATGAGCAGTTTCTAATATTTTTATATTGAATTGATTTTGAAATAAGGATCGATATTCATTTTTATTTCCACCAAAAGGTGGGCCTTTTTCAGTTAACGGAAATTGAAAAAGTAAGCCAACTATTTTACTGCCTGAATTTAATAAAGAGCCCATTTTTGACACATATTTTTTTCGTAAATCAGGTGCAATCGCACAAAAAAAAGTTTGTTCAATAATTAAATCAAAAGTATCACTTAGCTCAAAAAAATCTTTATGAATGAGGTGTTTGTTGTCAAGGTGAGGTATTCTCGTTTGAATATTTTCTAAAGGAGTTTTAGCGATATCTATCACAAAAACATTTTGAAATCCTGCATTATATAAATATTCAAATTCATATCCATTTCCTGCTCCCGGAATTAATATTTTTAATTCTTTGTTTTCAATCTGATCGATATATTCCTTTAAAGGTGTAGAAATTGTTCCGATATCCCATCCAATCTCATTCAAATGATACCTGTTTTCCCAATAATCTTTATTCAGTTTCATTAGTATCTTCTGTATAATTTTCTATATCCCGACGGTCTTTTTTTGTTGGTCTCCCTTCACCGTTTTTACGATAATGTTCCTTGGATAATTTTAGTAGTTCTAAATGTGCAAAAGCTTCTTCCGGAGTTTCGTCTTTTCGATAGATGTCAACCAATTTGGCTCCAACTCTGTTTTCAGGTATTGCTAATACCCTTATTTTATAAGTGATTTGGTCTCTTCTAAATGTCACAGCATCGGATGGAAATACTTCACGAGAAGGTTTCGCGACTATACCATTTACCGTAACATGGTTTTTTTTACAAAGCTCAGTAACCATGTTTCTGGTTTTGAAATAACGGACACACCATAAATATTTATCGACTCTCATGCTTTATTCAGAAATCTACGTTAATTTTTATACAAAAATAAATCAAAATTGTATCTTGCAGCACTTATTTTAGAAAAAGTATTCAACTAAAATAAAGCTAACAAAAAGAACAAAAATTAAATAAATATGTTGTTAAAAAGTTTAAAAGTCCCAATGTTGATGGTGCTGTTTTCATTTTTATCCATTTCGTGCAAAGATGATGATGACGCTACAACTGTAACACCTCCGAATGACAGAACTGAGCAATATGCCTCAGATATCGATTCAATTGAAAAGTATTTAAAAACAAATTACATGACTTTAGATAGTGAATTGAATGCTGTAATAACTGAAATTCCGACAGGAGGTAGTCAGGTATCTATTTGGGATCAAACAGATTATCCTTTGAATAGTATTACTGTTAAAAATGACACTCGATTAACAATTAGAACTGATGGTGGAATTGATGATCCTGTGGAATATAAATTGTATTATGTATTATTGAATGAAGGTGGAGGTCAAAATCCGTTGACAATTGATTCTTCATTTGTAGATTATCGAGGTTGGAATTTAGATAATGTTGAGTTTGACAGAACTTCAACTCCTGTTTGGACATCCTATCCAATCACGAATGTTTTTATATCCGGTTTCAGACAAATTTTGCCGATTATGAAAACGGCAGAAAGTATTGTTGAAAATCCAGATGGAACAATTAATTATATTAATGCCGGAAATTGTCTGGTTTTTATTCCTTCAGGTTTGGCTTATTATAATAGTCCACAAGGAGCCAATTTACCGGCATATTCCAATATTGTATTTCAAATCAACCTGAAAACGTTAGATAAAATTGACCATGATTCGGATAGAATTTTATCTTATATGGAATTATATGGAACAGAAACGGATTACTTCATGCAAGATTCGGACGCCGATTTGATTCCTGATTTTTTAGATACCGATGATGATGGGGATGGTTTTTTAACCAGAAATGAATTCAAAATTTCAGGAACTGACCCACAAGAATATTATGATTTTACAACTATTCCGGATTGTAGTGGAAATACAACCAATCCAATTAGGTTAAAAAGATACCTTGACCCTAGCTGTCATCAATAAATAAAAAAAATCCCGAGCAATCGGGATTTTTTATTTGAGGTAAAAAGGATGGTTATTTTCTTTTGATTACTTTTTCTGCCTTTGCAATAATAGCTTGGTGATTTAATTCATATTTTTCCATCAATTGGTCAGGAGTGCCGCTTTCACCAAAACTGTCATTTACTGCTACAAATTCTTGAGGAACTGGATTGTTTAAGGATAAAGTTCGGGCAACACTTTCTCCTAAACCTCCTAAAATATTATGCTCTTCTGCAGTAACTACGCAACCTGTTTTAGCAATCGATTTTAAAATTGCTTCTTCGTCCAATGGTTTAATAGTGTGAATATTGATAACTTCTGCAGAAATTCCTTTTTCTTCCAGTTTTTCTGCTGCAATTAAAGCTTCCCAAACTAAATGTCCAGTAGCTATAATAGTCACATCGCTTCCTTCATTCAAAAGGATTGCTTTTCCTAATACAAATGGTTCGTCAGCAGGCATGAAATTTGGCACTACTGGACGACCAAAACGTAAATAAACCGGACCGTGGTGATCGGCAATGGCCAAGGTCGCAGCTTTAGTTTGATTGTAATCACAAGTGTTAATTACTGTCATTCCGGGAAGCATTTTCATCAAACCGATGTCTTCTAAAATTTGGTGTGTTGCTCCGTCTTCTCCTAAAGTTAATCCGGCATGAGAAGCACAAATTTTTACATTTTTGTCTGAATAAGCAACCGATTGACGAATTTGATCGTACACTCTTCCTGTAGAAAAGTTGGCGAATGTTCCTGTAAATGGAATTTTACCACCGATGGTTAATCCGGCTGCAATGCCAATCATATTGGCTTCTGCAATTCCGATTTGGAAAAAACGTTCCGGATGATTTTTTTTGAAATCATCAAATTTTAACGAGCCAATTAAGTCGGCACACAAGGCAACCACATTTTCGTTTTTTTGTCCGAGTTCGGTCATTCCTGCTCCAAATCCTGAACGAGTATCTTTACTTCCTGTATTGGTATATTTTTTCATTTTTATTGCTATAGGCTTTAGGCAATAGGCAATAAGCATAAGGCTTAGAGCATAGTGCATAAAGCAATTTAATAATCACCTAAAGTTACGGGGTTTTGTTCTAACGCTTTTGCTAATTGATCGTCGTTGGGAGCTTTTCCATGCCATGCATGCGTGTGCATCATAAAGTCAACGCCATTTCCCATTTCGGTATGCAACAAAACGCAAACCGGTTTTCCTTTTCCGGTTCTCGATTTAGCTTCAGACATTCCGGCTAAAATAGCTTCAATGTTATTTCCTTCGGTTATTTCTAAAACATCCCAACCAAAGGCAATAAATTTTGCCTTAATATCACCCATGGGTAAAACTTCATCCGTTGCTCCATCTATTTGCTTACCATTTAAATCAACCGTTGCAATATAATTATCAACTTTATAGGCTGCTGCATACATCATAGCTTCCCAATTTTGGCCTTCTTGTAACTCGCCATCACCGTGAAGTGAATAAATCAAGTGTTTGTCACCATTTAATTTTTTTGCTAAGGCAGCACCAATGGCAACGGACATGCCTTGACCTAATGAGCCGGAAGCTACACGAATGCCGGGTAAACCATCATGTGTGGTTGGATGTCCTTGTAAACGCGTATTTAATAATCTAAAGGTAGCCAATTCTGATACCGGAAAATAACCACTGCGGGCCAAAACACTGTAAAATACAGGTGAAATATGGCCATTGGATAAGAAAAATAAATCTTCTCCATTTCCATCCATGTTAAATCCTTCTTTTCTTTCGAGAATGACTTGGTATAAGGCTGTAAAAAATTCTGTACATCCTAAAGAACCTCCGGGGTGTCCCGAATTTACGGCATGTACCATGCGAAGAATGTCTCTTCTGACTTGTGTTGCAAAGTCGTTTAATTGTTGTGTGTTTGACATTTTTTGTAGTTAAAAAATTGATGTCGCAAAAGTAAATGTAATTTTAAAGGTTGGCAAATGAATTTATGAATAGTTATCATCAATTATTCCATGCTTTATGATAAAAAGCGGTTATTTATTTCAAAATATCTAGATGTTCTATCTCATTGAGAATTATGATGAAATTCTTGAAAAAGTTGTATAAATTCTAAAAATTTCAAACTGATTTTAATTTTTGACTAACTTCAAAATACTTGACCCACTATATGACTTTACTTTTACCATATAAATGCCCGAACGAAAAGACGATATATCTACATTATTAAAATTAGAGTTTTCTACTTTCACTTTTTTACCGGTCATGTCGAATATTTCAATTAACAAGATGGAATCTTTTCCTACAATGGAAAAAGCATTAGTAACCGGATTTGGATACAGTAACCACTTTGGGTTTTCAGTAATTAACTCTTGTTCGTTTATTCCTAATGCATTCATTTCTCCAAAATATTTTGCATAAATATAATGATATGTGCCATTAGCAGAGCTGAAAGACGCTACAGGAGTATTGTTAGCCCAAAAATCGATTTTCCCTTGAGTGATAGAGGTCGCTGAGAAATTAGGCTCACCAACAAATTCCCAATTGCTACCATTGAACTTTTTTACCTTTGCTTCACTTCTGAAGTTATTTTCTAACTCATTATATATTACATATAAAACGTTATTTTGGTCTACTGAAAGTTCATGATTGCGGGTTTTTCCCGTAGTAAAAAAATCCGGTCCGACAGATTGCCAACTGCCATTATTTAATTTCTTAATATGTACTTTATCAGTATTGTCTATAAATCCCAAGTAAATATTGTTTAATGCATCAATTACAATCCTTGGGTTATAGGATTGACCTGTGTAAACGGCTAGACTAGTTTGATCTACATATTCCCAAACATTACCATTTAATTTTTTTACTGCAATGCGACCACCATTTGATGGGTCTTTAAAGGCGATATAAGGTAGGTCGTTTGCATCCAATACCAATCGAGCTTCAGTATCTCCAACATAGGCACTTCCACCGACAAAAACCCAATTGCTACCGTCAAATTTTTGCACTCGTCCCGACATGTAAAGTACATAAGGTTCGTTAGTATGACTCATTTTGAAATCAAAATAATAGCCTGCCGATAGTGAAAAGTTGACCGGACCAACGAGTTCCCATCCCGTCGAGGTAAGTTTTTTAACGCTGAGTTTGGTATCGCTGGTTGTGGACGAAATTCTATTGTTGTAGGCCAAGTAGATATTACCATCGGTGCCCGATTTGATCTTTGCGGTGTAAATTTCGTTTTCTGAGATATTCAATGCTCCTAAATTAGACCAATTATCGTTTACCAACATGCCTACTTGGGCTTTGCCATTACTTCCTTGATAGGCTATCAAAGGGATGCCATTGCAGATTGAAAAATCATAATCTCCGCTTCGTGCTATTAGATAAGGTGAGGGGCCTAAAAGTGTATATACACCATTGTTGATTTTGTAAACATCTGGTTGATAGTCCGTTCCAAAAGAAACGTGATAGGTGTTGTTTCCGGAAACAGTGTACACTTTATCATAGATAAAACCATCACTTACAATGGACTGCCAAGTTGTACCAACCAATTTTCTAACATAAATCCGAACAGGAGACATATAAACAGCACCAGCAAAACTCGCATACAACTCATTTGAATTATTAAAAAATAAATTTATACCTCCAGTAATGCCGAAATATGGTTCTGACAATTGAGTTGGAATGTTTTCCCAGGCCAATCCGTTATATCTTTTAATAATATTGTTAAGAAACATATGAGGAACATTGAAATTATCGAAGACTAAGGAGAATCCTCTTTCTGAAAAACCCGTAATTCCTACTTCTTCCCATGCAGTTCCATTGAATTTTTTCACGAAACAATTATAAGTACTGCCAACCTGATAATTAGAAACAACATAAGGAATGTTGTTGTTGTCAAGTTCAAGAGAAATGCTGGTGTAGGGAATAAATTCAGTAGTTTCCGAGATTAAAACCCAATTGCTGCCATCGAACTTTTTCAACTTAATAACATTGCCTTCACGAAATAAAATCCGGGGTAAATTATCTGAGCCAATCGCTATGTTTAAAAAAGAGGATGACAAAGTAGAGATGTCAGTTCCAACATCAGTCCAGTTGCCATTTTCAAACTTTTTGACTACCGGAGCATTATTTCCGGCAATAGCATTAAATAGTACGTATGGTATTTCGTTGCTGTCAACGGCACAATCAATTATTGGAGTACTTGGAAAGAAAAAAGGAAAATCCAAATGTTGCCATTGACCTTCAGAATATTTGCTTGCAGAAAAACGATAATTGGTACTTTGGTATTCAGGTGTTTGAATATTGAACAAAAAAGCATGGTCGTTTTTGACTACAATTGGGTTTCTTCCGGCTAAAGTTACATCGCCACAAGAGGCACTGTTAAAGTCATCATTTCCTAACGGTCGCCATATTTCTTGGGCAAAACCTATTGATTGAATGAATACAAGAAGAATTACAACTTTTTTCATAATTTATAGTCTAACGTTTTCCAAATATAAAACTTTTAAAGATTGAATTATTGGAAAATCAAATTTTATAAAGGGATTTGTTATTTAATTCCTAATTCGTAATTCCTAAATTAACAATTCTTTTATCTTTGCCCACTGTAAAAAATATATATGAAGTTTGATTTATTGACGACTGACCCTCATTCGGAAGCCCGTGCCGGAAGTATAACAACTGATCACGGCGTTATAGAAACCCCAATTTTTATGCCGGTTGGAACGGTAGCTTCTGTAAAAGGAGTGCATCAACGTGAATTAAAAGAGGACATCAATCCGGATATTATTCTTGGAAATACTTATCATTTATACCTTCGCCCACAGACAGAAATTTTAGAAAAAGCAGGAGGTTTACATAAATTCATGAATTGGGATAGAAATATCTTGACTGATAGTGGTGGTTATCAAGTGTATTCACTTTCTTCCAACAGAAAAATTAAGGAAGAAGGCGTGAAATTCAAAAGCCATATTGATGGTTCCTATCATTTCTTTTCTCCGGAAAATGTGATGGAAATTCAACGAACCATTGGAGCCGATATTATCATGGCTTTTGATGAATGCACACCTTATCCGTGTGATTATCGCTATGCCAAACGTTCCATGCACATGACACACCGTTGGTTAGATCGTTGTATTAATCATTTAGAAAATCTTCCTTTTAAATATGGTTATGAGCAAACTTTTTTTCCAATTGTTCAAGGAAGTACCTATAAAGATTTAAGACAGGAATCAGCTGAGTATATTGCTAATGCCGGAGCTCAAGGAAATGCCATTGGTGGACTTTCAGTTGGTGAACCTGCTGAGGAAATGTATGCGATGACTGAAATCGTAACCGCTATTTTACCGCAAGATAAACCCCGCTATTTAATGGGAGTTGGAACACCGGTTAATATATTGGAAAATATTGCTTTAGGTATTGACATGTTCGATTGTGTGATGCCAACCCGAAATGCCCGAAACGGAATGTTGTTTACAGCTCATGGATCAATCAATATCAAAAATAAAAAATGGGAAGATGATTTTTCGCCTATTGATGAAATGGGAATTACCTTTGTTGATACCGAATATACCAAAGCTTATTTACGGCATTTATTTGCAGCAAATGAGTATCTTGGGAAACAAATTGCGACCATTCATAATCTCGGTTTTTATATGTGGCTTGTTCGTGAAGCGAGAAAACATATCTTAGCAGGTGATTTCAGAGTTTGGAAAGAACAAATGGTTAAACAAATGGGTCAAAGGTTATAATTAACTGGAAATAGGATGTTAAAAATCATCGATAAATACATATTAAAAAGATACTTAGCTACTTTCGTGGTGATGTTATTGCTTTTTATTCCTATTGGGATTGTAATCGATGTTGCTGAAAAAATTAATAAAATTTTAGAGAGCAAAGTGCCTTTTAAAGCGGTAGCAATCTATTATCTCGATTTCACAATTTATTTTGCGAATCTATTATTTCCTATTTTTTTATTTTTATCTGTCATATGGTTTACTTCTAAATTAGCAAATAATACTGAAATTATAGCTATTTTAAGTTCAGGAATTTCATTTACACGATTTTTACGACCTTATATACTAGGTGCAACAATGGTTTCAGTTTTTGCCTTGATCATGGGCTTTTTTCTTGTGCCAAAAGCTAGTAAAGGTTTTAATGATTTCAGGTATACCTATTTAAAAAACAATGCTGAAATCAGAGAAAATTCAAATGTTTTCAGGCAAATTAGTGATGATGAATTTATTTATGTCAGTAATTTTAATTCAGTTTCGAAAACGGCTTTTAATTTTACCTTAGAAAAATTTAAAGGAGAAAAACTTGATTATAAGATTTTGTCCAGTAGACTCAAATGGAATGAGAAAGATAGCACATATACCATGTTTGGTTATCAAAAAAGAAAAGTTGGTATTTATGGTGACATTATTGAAAAAGTAGAGAAAAAAGACACTGTTTTTAATTTTGATTTAGAAGATTTAACACCCGTCATATATATAGCAGAAACGCTTACTTTACCGGAGTTAAATAAATTTATTAAAAAAGAAAAAGCACGAGGCAACGCTAATATAAATACCTATTTAGTAGTGTTGTATCGCAAATACAGTTTGCCGGTTACTGCTTTTATTTTAACAATAATTGCAGTTTCTGTTTCTTCCATGAAACGCCGTGGCGGAATGGGAGTGAACTTAGCCATCGGAATAGTTCTTGCTTTTACTTATATTTTCTTCGATAAGATTTTTGGCACCATGGCTGAAAAGTCGAGTATTCCACCTTTTATAGCCGTTTGGTTTCCAAATTTTGTTTTTGGTATATTAGCCGTTTATTTACTGAAAAATGCCAAACGATAACCTTAAAAGTTATTTACATCTTCATTTAATTGTTTTTATTTGGGGATTTACAGCTATTCTGGGGGAATTAATCACCTTGGATGCTTTACCCTTGGTATGGTTTAGAATGTTATTGGCCGTAGGTTTTATTGTTTTATTTATGGCCTATAAAAAGACAAATTTTGTTGTGCCAAGAAAAACAATTTTTGGGTTTTTACTTCTAGGATTGGTCATTGCTTTACACTGGCTGACTTTTTTTAAAGCCATTAAAGTCTCTAATGTTTCTGTCACTTTAGCGTGTTTATCAACAGGTGCTTTTTTTACCTCTTTTTTAGAACCAATTTTATACCGACGAAAAGTCATCTGGTATGAAGTTTTATTTGGACTAATTGTAGTTGTCGGATTATATATCATTTTTAATGTTGAAGGAGATTATTATTTAGGGATAATACTTGCCTTAACGTCAGCATTTTTATCGGCTCTTTTTTCTGTAATTAATGGGAAGTATGCAAAAATGTATGATTCAACAGTTATTTCTTTTTATGAGTTAACCGGAGGTGTTTTATATTTTTCTATCTATTTATTGTTATCCAATAGTTTTTCAAAAGATTTTTTTATACTTCAACCTTCAGATTGGGTTTATTTATTGATTCTGAGTTCGATATGTACTGCATATGCTTTTATTGCATCGGTAAGAGTAATGAAGTTTATAAGTCCTTACACAGTAATGCTTACCATAAATTTAGAACCTGTTTATGGAATCATATTGGCGTTATTAATTTTTAAAGACAAAGAAAAAATGAGTTCTGAATTTTATTTTGGTGCGATTTTGATATTAATTACAGTCATTTTAAATGGAGTTATTAAATATAAACTTAGAAATAGGAATAGTTCCTAGTGATTTCAATTTCTAAACTCCTAAAAATGTTTAAAAGTTAACATTAAAAATAACTTTTCTTAATAAGATAAAATTCTATCTTTGCTTTTCAAACAAACTTAAATTTATCAAAACCTATGGAATATTTAGATTTTGAACTTCCCATAAAAGAGTTGGAAGATCAATTAGACAAATGCCAAATTATTGGTGAAGAATCTAATGTTGATGTTGCCTCTACTTGTAAACAAATTGAGAAAAAATTAGAAGAAACTAAGAAAAAAATATACAAAAATCTTTCTGCTTGGCAACGGGTTCAGCTTTCTCGTCATCCAAGTCGTCCCTATACGATGGATCATGTAAGAGCTTTGTGCGGGAATACTTTTCTAGAACTTTTTGGGGATAGAAATTTTAAAGATGATAAAGCAATGATTGGTGGATTAGGAAAAATTGGTGGACAATCTTTTATGATTGTTGGTCAACAAAAAGGATTCAATACCAAAACACGTCAATTTAGAAATTTTGGAATGGCCAATCCTGAAGGGTATCGAAAAGCTCTTCGTTTGATGAAAATGGCTGAAAAATTCGGTATTCCTGTAGTTACTTTGATTGATACTCCCGGAGCTTATCCAGGTTTAGAAGCAGAAGAACGTGGACAAGGAGAAGCCATTGCTAGAAATATTCTGGAAATGATTCGATTAAAAACACCTATTATTACCGTAATTGTGGGGGAAGGAGCTTCAGGTGGAGCATTAGGAATTGGGGTAGGAGATAAGGTTTATATGTTAGAAAACACTTGGTATTCAGTCATTTCACCGGAATCTTGTTCCTCTATTTTGTGGAGAAGTTGGGAATACAAAGAACAAGCGGCCGAAGCACTTAAATTGACTTCCTATGACATGAAAAAGCAAAAGTTAATTGATGAAATTGTGCCAGAACCATTGGGCGGAGCTCATTATGACAGAGAAACTACATTTAAAACAGTAGAACAATATATTATCAAAGGATATAATGAACTAAAAGATTTATCAACAGCTGAATTGGTTGCTCAAAGGATGGACAAATACAGTAGGATGGGCGAATTTAAAGAATAATTCTTACATTATTATAGCTAAATCCGAAGCCTTGAAACTTCGGATTTTTTTTTGGTTATCAACAATAATATTTAGTTGTTAACAGTTATTTATTGACAACTACATAGTGCATTTTTTTATATTATAGTTACTTTAGCCTAATGGAAAATTTACGAAATATTAACCCGATAAAAGTAGATAAAACTACCATTATCAATCTTGAAAAAGGGAAATTGCCACCTCAAGCATTAGACTTGGAAGAGGCCGTTTTGGGTGCGATGATGATTGATAAAAAAGGGGTTGATGAAGTGATAGATATATTACAGCCCGACGCTTTTTATAAAGACGCTCACAAACATATTTTTGAAGCAATCGTTCAGTTATTTACGGATACTCAACCAATTGACTTATTAACTGTTTCAGCTCAATTAAAAAAGAATGCAAAATTGGATTTGGTTGGAGGTGATTTTTACCTCATTCAATTGACGCAGAAAATTTCTTCCTCAGCACATATCGAATTTCATTCCAGAATTATTCTACAGAAATTTATTCAGCGAAGTTTGATTAAAATATCGTCTGAAATTATTGAAGAGTCGTATGATGAAACCACTGATGTATTTGATTTATTAGATAAAGCTGAATCTAAATTGTATGAAGTTACACAAGGAAATATTAAACGGAGTTCAGAAACGGCACAAAGTTTAGTTATTCAAGCTAAAAAACGAATCGAAGAAATAGCCAACAAAGAGGGATTGAGCGGTGTAGCTACCGGTTTTGATAAATTAGACAAAGTAACTTCCGGATGGCAACCCAGTGATTTAATTATTATTGCAGCACGTCCCGGGATGGGAAAAACAGCCTTTGTGTTATCAATGGCTAGAAATATGGCTATTGATTATAATCAACCTGTAGCGGTTTTTTCTCTGGAAATGTCTTCCGTTCAGTTAATTACTCGTTTAATATCTTCAGAAACCGGATTGTCTTCGGAGAAATTACGTACCGGAAAACTTGAAAAACATGAGTGGGAACAATTAAGTGTGAAGGTAAAAAACCTCGAAAAAGCTCCTTTATATATTGATGATACCCCTTCACTTTCGATTTTCGATTTACGGGCAAAAGCCAGACGATTGTCCTCTCAACATGGAATCAAATTAATTATTGTCGATTACCTTCAATTAATGACGGCCGGTGGTGGCGGAAAAGGTGGCGGAAATCGGGAACAAGAAATTTCAACTATTTCACGAAATTTAAAAGCATTAGCGAAAGAATTAAGTGTTCCTGTGATTGCTTTGTCACAGCTTTCCCGTGCGGTTGAAACACGTGGTTCCAGTAAAAGACCATTACTTTCCGACCTTCGTGAATCGGGAGCAATCGAACAAGATGCCGATATTGTATCGTTTATTTATCGTCCTGAATATTATAAAATTGACGAATGGGATGACGATGAACACTCGCCTACAGAAGGTCAAGCGGAGTTTATAATTGCTAAACACCGAAACGGAAGTTTAGAAAATATCCGCTTAAAATTCATCGGAAATCTAGGTAAATTTGATAATTTAGATGATTATTCCTCCGGTTTCAATGATTTACCTTCAAGAATGAATGCCGAAGAAACAACCTTTATTACGAAAAATCTTCCTACTGCTAACGATGCTTTTGGAAGTAATATGAATACAGAAGAAGAAGATTCGGACGTACCATTTTAAAATTTATTATTAACCATATAGGTGATATAAGATTCATAGCTAGCTTATATCACCTATATGGTTAATAATTTTTTATCATTTTCTTCACACAAAATCGTTTATCTTTGGCTTTACAACTTATTTTGACCATCTAAAATGTTGAAGACTTTGAAAAAATCAATTCTATATTGTTTATTTTTTTTACTTTCCTTTTCGGTAAAAGCCAGTTTCATTCTTATACCGATGGACGAAGCTACCCAGCAAAACCATTTAAAAGCATATGGAATTACTTATTGGGCTTTAGAAAAAGATTTCAAGGCCAGTTGGTTGCTCAATTATCGAGGAGGTTCTTTTTTGCTTCCTGATGCAGCAGAAATAAGGAAAGAATGTCAAATTCGTGGCGTTAGTTTTGAAATTCTTTCTGATGGACAAGCAAATCAAATTTTAGATGAAATCAGTAGTCCATCGCAAAATATGGAATCGGTTGTTTTGGAAAAAGCACCTAAAATTGCTGTTTATACCCCAAAAGGAAAACAACCTTGGGATGATGCTGTAACGTTGGTTTTAACGTATGCCGAAATTCCGTTTAAAGCTGTTTATGATGAAGAAGTTTTAACGGATCAGCTTCTCTTGTATGATTGGTTGCATTTGCATCATGAAGATTTTTCAGGACAATACGGTAAGTTTTTCGGAGCCTATCGAAATGCACCTTGGTATATTGAACAGAAAAAAGAAGCTGAAGCCTTAGCAACAAAATTAGGATATTCTAAAGTTTCTGAAGAGAAATTAGCTGTAGCCAAAAAAATAAGAGATTTTGTGATTGGAGGTGGTTTTATGTTTGCGATGTGTTCTGCAACAGATAGTTTTGATATTGCTTTGTCAGCTGAAGGTGTCGATATTTGTGAGCCTATGTTTGATGGTGATGAAAGTGAGGCCAACTATCAATCTAAAATTGATTATTCAAGAACATTCGCTTTTAAAGATTATATTTTGGAAAGATCACCAACCGTTTATGAGTTTTCGGATATTGATATGACTACCAAACGCAAAATGCCGATGGAAAAGGATTATTTTACTTTGATGGAATATTCTGCAAAATGGGATCCAATTCCTAGTATGTTGTGTCAAAATCATACACAATTAGTCAAAGGTTTTATGGGTCAAACCACCGCTTTTGATAGTGAACGAATCAAATCACATGTGTTGGTCATGGGTGAAAACAGATTTAATGGTGAAGCTCGTTACATTCACGGAACAAAAGGAAAAGGAATGTTTACTTATTTTGGCGGACATGATCCGGAAGATTATCAGCATTTGGTTGGCGATGCCCCTACTGTATTAGATTTACATCCGAATTCACCGGGTTATCGATTGATTTTAAATAATGTACTGTTTCCTGCCGCTAAGAAAAAGAAACAGAAAACATAATGAAAACTTATACTATAATATTATCATAACTAAAAAACCGAAAGCGATTTCTTCTTTCGGTTTTTTTTTACTCTTTTTTCTAAAGTACTTTATTTATTATTATCAATAATATAATTTAAAACTTTAGTAATCAAATGCACTCTGTCTTTACCATTTACGTTGTGTTTGTGCATTGGATATGGAAAATAATCTACTTGTTTTCCTGCTTCCACAAATTTTTTGACTAGAGATAAATTATGTTGTTCCACCACTACATCATCATTCGTTCCGTGAATTAATAATAGCTTTCCTTTTAATTCTTTTACATAGTTTAAAACACTAGCTTCTTCAAAACCTTTTTGATTTTCAGCAGGTGTATCCATATAACGTTCACCATACATCACTTCATACCATTTCCAATCAACAACAGGTCCGCCGGCAACACCAACTTTAAATACATCAGGTTTTCTCAACATCAAGGAGGTAGTCATAAATCCGCCATAACTCCAACCGTGAACAGCTAATCGATTGCTGTCAACATAAGGTAAAGATTTTAGATAGTCAATTCCTTTAATTTGATCCTCAATTTCATTAAAACCACATCGGCCATGAATAACGCTTTCAAATTCAAAACCACGATTATCCGATCCGCGATTGTCCACTGTAAAAACTAAATAACCTTGTTCCGCCATCCAATACATCCACAAATTAGCTCCATCTAAATAGGAATTTGTTATCATTTGAGCATGTGGACCACCATAAACATAAACCATAACGGGATATTTTTTGTTTGGATCAAAATGGCTTGGTTTTATTAAACGGGTATATAAATCGGTTGTACCATCAGCAGCTTTAATAGTTCTGACTTCTGCGGTTCCCATTTCATAACCATCATATTTGTTTTTGCTTTCCAACAAAGTCGTAGCGTTAAGTTTTTTATCATATAGCAATGATTTTGATGGAGTTGAATGATTCGAGAATTCATCAAAAAACCAATTTCCATCGTTGGAAATAACCACATTATGAACACCTTCGTTTTTAGTAATTAGCGTTTGTTTCCCTTTCAAATCTACTTTATAAACCAACATATTAGTTGGATTTTCACCCGTTGCTTTAAAATAAATCTCTTTTCCTGCCGGATTTGCTTGCATAATTTCCCTTACCGGAAATTTATTTGAAGTAAGTTGTTTGATTAATTTACCCTCTATAGTATAATAGTATAAATTTTGAAAACCACTTTTTTCACTGAGCCAAATAAAATTGTTTGATTTAGCATTTGGAAAAAAGGCATCGTGCTCCGGTTCAACCCATTTAGCATTCTTTTCGTTCAAAATAGTTCTAATAAATTCACCCGAATTGGCATCATAAACATTCAAATTCATGTCATTTTGACCTCGGTTTAATTCTGCAATCAAGATGTATTTTTCATCCGGTGACCAAGAAAGATTGGTTAAATAATCATCAGGATTATTTTTCGGGTTGATAAAAACAGTTTTGCCTGTTGCCAAATTAAAAATTCCAACTCTTGGTTTTTCAGATTTCTGACCAATCATTGGATATTTGATAGATACTAATTTTCCGGGAGTTTCATTAATATCTAATAAAGGATAATCAGCGACTTCTGTTTCATCCTTTTGATAAAATGCTAAATAGGAAGATTTTGGAGACCAAAAAATGCCGTTTTTAATGCCAAATTCGTTTCTGGAAATAGATTGGCCTGAAACTATTTCTTTATTTGTTTCGTTCGTAACAGCAATTTTTTTATTGTTCTTATCTAAGAAATATAAATTATTTTCTTCTGTAAAGGCTAAATTGGTTTTGGATATATCAAAAGTTTGATTTTCTGCATTTTCCGGAGATACTTGTGTGATTTTTCCTGATTTTGAAGTTAGAGAATACGTATAATATTTTCCCTTTTCCGAAACTAAAATTGTATTAGCATCAATCCACTCCAAACCAAAAAAGTTTTTTAAATTGGTTCCCAAAGCTAAATTAATAGCTGCTAATGTAACCAATTCAGTTGGTTTGTTATCTTTAGAAGAAGCTGACATCATTTTAGTCCAAACTTCGGTGTAATAAACATATTTATCGGAGTTTGGAATCCATTGAAAACCGGTTAATCTATCAGCACCAAATTTTCTGCCTTGTTGTAATACACTTTCTTCTAATGTGATTTTTTTTAATTGAGCATTAACGGAAATCGCTAAAAATAAACTAAAGAAGAGTATGAATTTTTTATCCATAATATAGTTTGTTTGTTTTTTGTAAAGATATAAAAAAGGATACTATTCATTTGAATTGAAATAGTACCCTTTATAAATTTGAATGATTTATTGATTTTAACTCAAGTTCTCTTCATTTTCCTTATCTAAATATTCCTGAACTATACCAATTGCGTTGGTAACCACATCACTTAAGGCAGTAATAAAAGTGCCTTCATCTGCAATATTGATGGCATGTTTAATAGCTTCAATTTCTTTTGGAATAATTTCGTAGGTAACTTCTCTATTTGCCAATTGAATTCCTTCTAAAATCAAATTAATAATTTCTTGTTCAGTTCGACCTCTTAAATGTTTTTCTTGTCGAATAATGATATGGTCAAACATTCGAGCCGCAATTTCAGCACAATCTCGAATATCTTCATCTCTTCTGTCGCCAACACCGGCAATGATTCCGATTTTTCGGGTAGCTTCAATGTTACTCAACAAATCTTCAATGGCAGAATATCCGGCCGGATTATGAGCAAAATCAATCATGACTTTGAATCGTTTAAATTCAAAAATATTCATTCTACCCGGCGTTTGAGCTACACTAGGAATAAATGTTTGAAGGGATAAACTAATGTCATCGGTTTTAAAACCATACAAGTAACTGGCCAATGTGGCAGCTAAAACATTTTGAATCATAAACTTCGCTTTTCCGCCTAAAGTCAACGGAATATGTAATACTTTTTCAATTCTAATTTTCCAATCTCCTTTTTTGATAGTTACAAAACCATTTTCATAAACGGCTACAATTTTGCCTTCTTTGCTTAATTTTTTTGCTACCGGATTTTCTTCATCCATAGAGAAATAAGCAATGTTGCAATTCAAATCGTTGGCAATTTTCATGCACTGATCGTCTTCGGTATTTAAAATGGCCCAACCATCTTTTTTCACACTTCGAACAACTACACTTTTTACACGGGCCAAATCGTCTAATGTATCAATGTCATTTAATCCCAAATGGTCTTCGCGAATATTGGTTATAATTGCAATGTCACATCGGCTAAAACCTAAACCGGCTCTTAAAATTCCACCTCGGGCAGTTTCTAAAACGGCAAATTCTACTGTTGGGTCTTTCAAAATATATTCGGCACTCAAAGGTCCGGTTGTGTCACCTTTTTCCAACATATGATTTTGAATATAGATTCCATCAGAAGTGGTGAAACCTACTCGGAAACCATTATTTTTAACAATATGAGCTAATAATCGGGTAGTCGTTGTTTTTCCGTTTGTTCCGGTAACGGCAATAATTGGAATTCGACTAGGTTTTCCCGGAGGATAAAGCATGTCAATTACCGGAGCAGCTACGTTTCTGGCCAAACCTTCAGAGGGGTCTAAGTGCATTCTGAAACCCGGTGCAGCATTAACTTCTAAAATAACTCCGCCATTTTCTTTTAAAGGTTGGGTTAAATTTTCTGCCATAATATCAATGCCACAAATATCTAAACCAATCACTCGAGAAATTCGTTCGGCTAAAAAGATATTTTCAGGATGCATCATATCTGTTACATCTACTGAAGTTCCACCGGTGCTTAGATTAGCAGTTGATTTTAAATAAACCGTTTCTCCATTATTTGGTATGGTTTCTAATGTGTAACCCATTTTTTCCAATAAATCAGTTGTATCGCGGTCCACTGTTATTTCGGTTAATACATTTTCATGTCCATAACCTCTTTTTGGGTCGAGGTTAGTAATGTCAATTAACTCCTGAATAGTGTTTTTCCCATTGCCAACCACGTGTGCAGGAACTCTTTTGGCGGCAGCAACCAATTTATTATCAATGACTAAAACCCGAAAATCAAATCCGGTAATAAATTTTTCAACAATAACTCGACGGCTGTATTTCTTGGCGTGTTCTAAACCTTCTTTGGCATCTTCCCAAGTTACCACATTAATGGAAGCCCCTTTCCCATGATTACCGTCTAATGGTTTTATAACGATAGGATATCCAATTTTTTTAATAGTAAGTTCTAAATCTTCTTCATCTACACATATAGAACCACTTGCTACCGGAATAGAAGCCAATTGTAGCATTCTCTTGGTTTCTTCTTTATTACAAGCTATATCAACAGCGATGTTGCTGGTTTTACAAGTAATTGTTGCTTGAAAACGCATTTGATTCACTCCGTAACCTAATTGTACTAAAGAGTTTGTACCCAATCGAATCCAAGGAATATCTCTCGAAACGGCTTCTTCCACAATGCTTCCGGTTGAAGGTCCAAGACGAACACGTTCCCGAATTTCTTTCATTTTTTTGATGTCCGCTTCTAAATCATAATCCGTGCCGGCAATTAAAGCTTCGGCAATCCTTACGGAGCTTTCAGCGGCAAACATTCCGACGTTTTCTTCCGTGTAACTAAAAACGACATTATAAACTCCGGGGGTTTTGGTTTCTCTGGTTCTTCCAAAACCGGTTTCCATTCCGGCAAGGGTTTGAATTTCTAGTGCTATGTGTTCAATGACATGACCCATCCAAGTTCCTTTTTCAATTCGCATAAAAAAACCACCTCGGACACCTTCTGAACAACGGTGTTCTATCATGGCTGGAAACATTGCTTCAAGTCTTTCTCTAAAACCGTCAATTTTATTGGTTGGATTTTGTTCCATTTCTTCTAAATCCAAACGCATTTGAATTAATTTTTTGCGTTGAATACTCCATAAATTTGGACCACGAAGAGCTTGTACTTTTAATATTTTCATAAAACTTGAAATTGATTGGAAAAATTAGTTTTTGTTTTGTGAATGATTTTGTTAAAAATAAGAAATATTTACTTTGCTACTGGATTTTTTTTGCATGTTATGCCAAAATTTATTTGAATTGATATGGAAAATTCACAGTGACATTCAAAGGGAGTTATTATTTACTTCATAAATAAAGGATTAAGTATATTTTTTGTGATTTGATTTAGTTTGATTGTTGGTTCTAATTTACCTTAAAATACCTCAAAAATATTGCTGCCTATATAGATTTTACTATTTTTACAAAATGAATAGCAGAGGAAAATTAATTATCATTGGTGGAGCTGTTGATAAAGGCAGTTTTACTGAATCGAGTTTTGATCAGGATGTTTCTAAAAACATGAATTTTTTTGAAAAAGGAATTTTAAAAAGAATCATAGACGAATCAAAATATAAAGAAAAATCAAGAATTGAAATCATCACAACAGCTTCAAAGATTCCGAGAGAAGTTGGTCCGGAATATGCCAAAGCATTTCAATATTTAAATGCAACCAACGTTGATGTTTTGCATATTGAACGCCGTGAACAAGCCAGTGAGCAAGAAAATATAGACCGTTTAAAAGCAGCTGACATTGTTATGTTTACCGGTGGGGACCAATTGCGATTATCATCTATTTTGGGAGGCACAAAATTTCACGATATTTTATTGGATAAATATAAAAATGAACTTTTTATTTATGCAGGAACTTCGGCAGGAGCTGCAGCAGCTTCTAATAATATGATATATCAAGGAAGTAGCCATGAAGCACTTTTAAAAGGAGAAGTAAAAATCACCAGTGGTTTAGGGTTAATTGATGATGTGATTATTGATACACATTTTGTGCAAAGAGGTCGCATAGGACGTTTATTTCAAGCGGTTGTTGGAAACCCAAAAGTGTTAGGAATAGGCTTAGGAGAAGACACCGGACTTTTGATTACACACAATTCTAAAATGGAAGCCATAGGTTCTGGATTAGTTATTTTAGTTGATGGGCGAGAAATTAAAGATACTAATTTAACTCAGGTAGAATTAGGCCAGCCAATTTCAATTAATCATTTAGTTACGCATGTCATGAGTATGCATGATACATTTGATTTAGAAACCTACAAAATGCACATTCATTCATCACAATACCTATAATTTTAATTTTGAAATATTTTTGGAACACAGATTAGAGAAATTATATAATTTTAAAAAATTCTCTAATCTGTGTCCCTTTTTAATTTACATTTATGTCTAAAATAATTATTCACGGCGGTTTTTTCTCGGAATCTTCCACTAATCTAGAAACTAAAATTGCAAAGCAAGAGGCTTTATTGCGAATTGTTAAGGATTCTTATGAGTACCTTACTATACATTCGGCTTTAGAAACTGTTGTCTATGCAGTATCATTATTAGAAGATGACGAATTGTTCAATGCTGGTATTGGTTCACAAATTCAAAGCGATGGAAAAATCAGAATGAGTGCCGCAATAATGGATGGAACTTCTTTGAAAATGAGTGGCGTAATCAATATTGAAGAAGTAAAAAACCCAATTCAAGTAGCTGAAGTTTTGTTGAATGTTGACGATAGAGTTTTGGGTGGGAGAGGAGCAACCAGTTTTGCCAGAAAACACGGATTTGAACCTTTTTCAACAGAAATTCCACAAAGAAGAGCAGAGTATGAAGCTAAATTGCAAGCTAAGGGAATAGGAACTGTGGGTTGTGTTGCTTTAGATTCAAATGGCAAAATAGCTGTTGCTACTTCAACCGGCGGAAAAGGCTTTGAGATTCCGGGCAGAATTTCGGATTCAGCAACCGTTGCCGGAAATTATGCCAATGAATTTTGTGGTGTAAGTTTGACCGGAGTAGGAGAAGATATTGTAAGTGGAGCTGTTGCTACAAAAATTGTTACCCGAGTAACCGATGGATTCACTTTAGAAGCTGCATTTGAAAAAACCTTCAACGAACTCAAACAATTTGATGGTTTTGCAGGAGCAATTGCAATTGATAAAGAAGGAACTATTTTTCACAAGGATTCGCATCCAAGTATGGTCTTTGCAAGTTTTGATGGAGAGAAGGAGGAAGTTTTCAAGTAAATAAAATAGGTATAAAAAAATCCCAACCTTTCGATTGGGATTTTCTATGTAAGTAAGTTAAAATCGGATTGTTAAAACGTTTATTTTACTTTATTCAAAATTGCTTTAAAAGCTTCCGGATGATTCATTGCTAAATCAGCAAGCACTTTACGGTTCAATTCGATACCGTTAGCTTTTACTTTTCCGATAAATTGAGAATAACTCATTCCTTCCAAACGAGCACCAGCGTTAATACGCATAATCCATAAAGAACGGAAGTTTCTTTTGTTTTGTTTTCTATCACGGTAAGCATAAACCATGGCTTTTTCAACCGCGTTTTTAGCAACCGTCCAAACGTTTTTACGTCTACCAAAGAAACCTTTGGCTTGCTTTAATACTTTTTTTCTTCGTGCTCTTTTAGCAACAGAATTTACTGATCTTGGCATAATTTTCTTGTTTTTTGTAGTAGGCGTCCCGAATTTAATCAAGGGAACTTATTGGCCATACTCCAAGGTTATTAAAATTTTTTTAACCTAAAGAATTAATTGTTTTGCGGTTCAAGTCTTAATACTTAATACTCAAATCTTAATACAATTATATAATTCTTAATTGTTGTTTAATACTTTTCTCATCGGTTTTGTGAACCAAAGTCGAATGAGTTAAAGCTAACTTACGCTTTTTAGATTTTTTAGTCAAAATGTGACTTTTAAAAGCGTGTTTTCTCTTGATTTTTCCAGAGCCAGTTACTTTGAATCGCTTCTTAGCACTGGATTTTGTTTTCATTTTAGGCATAATTTCCCAAATTTATTTGTGATTCAACTTACTTACTATTTTTTAGTTTCTAAATGGCTAAGAACTCAAGTAACTGAGTTTAATCTCAGTAAATCAGAACTTCAGCAACTTACTTCTTCTTCTTAGGAGCGAGATACATAATCATTCGCTTCCCTTCTAATACCGGTAACGCTTCTACTTTTCCAAGTTCTTCTAAATCTTGAGCTAAACGTAGCAAAAGAATTTGACCTTGTTCTTTGTATATAATGGAACGACCTTTAAAGAAAACGAATGCTTTTAATTTAGCACCTTCTTTTAAGAATTTTTCAGCATTTTTCTTTTTAAATTCATAATCATGTTCATCAGTTTGTGGTCCGAAACGAATTTCTTTTACCACAATTTGTGTCGATTTTGCTTTGAGCATTTTTTCTCTTTTCTTCTGCTCGTAAATAAACTTCCCATAGTCCATTAATTTACAAACAGGAGGCTCTGCATTGGGAGAAATTTCCACCAAATCAACCTCAAATTCTTCAGCTAAACGCAATGCTTCAGAAATTTTGTAAACTCCCGGCTCGATGTTTTCACCTACCAAACGAACTTCAGGTACACGAATTAAATTGTTAATTCGATGTGCTGCTTTTTTTTCTACTCTGGGTTGGTAACCCCTGTTGTTTCTAATTGCTATGGCTCTTTAATTTAAAGTTAAACGTCAAATGGTTTTAATGTTTTGCTAATTTCTTCGTTTACAATTTTTGCAAATTCGTCAATTGTAACGGTGCTGTTTCCTCTTCCTTCTTGTCCGTGTCTTCTTATCGAAATGGTTCCGTTTTTTTCTTCTTCTTCGCCAACTATAATCATGAACGGTATTTTTTTGACTTCTGCATCTCTGATTTTCTTGCCAATTGTCTCATTGCGGTTGTCAATCAGGCCGCGAATTTCGTGATTTTCTAGCAAACTTAAAACTTTTTGAGCATAATTTTCATATTTCTCACTCAAAGACAAGATTATAGCCTGTTCAGGCATTAACCAAAGTGGGAAGTTTCCTGCTGTATGTTCTAGTAAAATGGCTATAAATCGTTCCATTGATCCAAAGGGTGCACGATGAATCATAACGGGTCTATGCATTTCGTTATCAGCTCCTTTATAACTCAATTCAAAACGTTCCGGCAGGTTGTAATCTACTTGAATAGTTCCTAATTGCCATTGTCTTCCTAAAGCATCTTTTACCATGAAATCCAATTTCGGACCATAGAATGCAGCTTCACCATATTCTACAACAGTATTTAAACCTTTGTCTCTGGCTGCATTGATAATGGCATTTTCTGCTTTTTCCCAATTTTCGTCAGAACCTATGTATTTTTCTCTGTTTTCCTGATCTCGTAAGGATATTTGAGCTGTGAAGTTTTCAAATCCTAATGAATTGAAAACATATAAAACTAAATCGATTACTTTTTTAAATTCACTATCCAATTGGTCCGGAGTACAAAAAATATGTGCATCGTCCTGAGTAAAACCTCTCACACGTGTTAAACCATGTAATTCACCACTTTGTTCATAACGGTAAACGGTTCCAAATTCAGCATAACGTTTCGGTAAATCTTTATAACTCCAAGGTCTTGTATTATAAATTTCACAGTGATGAGGACAATTCATTGGTTTTAACAAAAACTCTTCACCTTCTGCCGGTGTATGAATCGGTTGGAAACTATCGGCACCATATTTTGCATAATGTCCCGACGTTACATATAATTCTTTCTGACCAATATGTGGAGTAACCACTTGTTCGTAGCCAGCTTTTTTCTGAGCTTTTTTCAAAAATTGTTCTAAACGGTCACGTAAAGCTGCTCCTTTTGGTAGCCACAATGGTAAACCTTGCCCAACTTTTTGAGAAAAAGCAAATAAATCTAATTCTTTTCCTAATTTTCTATGGTCGCGACGCTTGGCTTCCTCTAATAATTCTAAATAATCCGTTAGGTCTTTTTGTTTTGGGAATGAAATTCCGTAAACACGTGTTAATTGCTTATTTTTCTCATCACCTCTCCAATAAGCACCGGCAACACTCATGATTTTCATGGCTTTGATAATTCCTGTATTAGGAATATGTCCACCACGACATAAATCAAAGAAATTGGAATGGTCACAAAAGGTTATTGTTCCGTCTTCTAAATTTGAAATTAATTCTGTTTTGTATTCATTATTTTTATAAATCGATAATGCTTCGGCTTTAGAAACCGGTCTCATTCTGAATTCGTGTTTCTCTCTGGCAATTTCTAAAACTCGGTCTTCAATAGATTTAAAATCGGCTTCCGTAATTTTAGTATCACCAAAATCTACATCATAATAAAAGCCATTTTCAATTGCAGGACCTAATGTCAATTTAATACCGGGATATAATTCTTCTAATACTTGAGCCATAACATGGGAAGTAGAATGCCAAAAAGCTTTTTTACCTTCTTTGTCATTCCATGTAAATAAAACAAGTGCTCCATCCGTCGTCAAAGAAGTTTCGGTTTCAATAGTTGTATCATTGAAAGAAGCAGAAATTACATTTCTGGCTAAACCTTCACTAATGCTTTTAGCAACATCCATTGGCGTTACACCTGAGCTAAATTCTTTTACCGAACCATCCGGCAACGTAATCTTTATCATTCCTTCTGTTTTTTAATGGAATGCAAATATATAAGATTACCAAATCACATACAATATATATGTTGTTTATACTAATAAGTATTTTATGTTTTTTATTGTTTTGTGTTTTTAATATCAATTTTAGTTTAAAAGTATTAACCTTAATTATAGCAAAAACGAGATTTCACTTAAGTTAACAACACTTAAACTAATGCTAATTAATATTGATTTTTATGGCTTAAACGTAACTTTGTATAAAAATTGATTATGAAAATATTAATTACAGGTGCAACAGGAATGGTTGGCAAAGAACTGGTTTCCCTGTTATTACAAAATGGAATAACGGTTCATTATTTAACAACTTCAAAAGATAAAATAATAAATAAACCAAATTATTATGGTTTTTATTGGAATCCGCAAGAAGGTTATATCGATGAAAATTGTTTAATGGGTGTAGAATCAATTATTCATTTAGCCGGAGCAACGGTTTCGAAACGATGGACGAACAATTATAAACAAGAAATAATAGAGAGTCGAATTATTTCCTCTTCATTATTGTATAATTGCTTAAAAAATCATCCTAATCAAGTGAAGCAACTGGTTTCTGCTTCTGCCATAGGAATATATCCAACTAGTTTGACTCAAGTTTATACAGAAGAAAACACAACTTCAGACGATAGTTTTCTTGGGAATGTAGTGGTAAAATGGGAGGAAAGTGTTGATGTTTTTAAAGTACTAAACATAAAAGTTTGCAAGCTCCGAATAGGTCTTGTTTTATCAAATAAAGGAGGAGCTTTACTAGAAATGCTAAAACCAATTCAAATGGGATTGGGTTCTGCATTTGGCTCGGGAAAGCAAGTTCAATCGTGGATTCACGTGGAAGATTTAGCTAACATGTTTTTTTATGCTGTTCAAAACCAATGGTATGGAACGTATAATGCTGTAGCTCCTAATCCTGTAACGAATTCAGAATTAATTAAAACCATTGCTAAAACGGTGAATAAACCCTTGTTTATGCCAAATATTCCAAAATTTGTAATGTCATTAGTTTTAGGAGAAATGCACCAATTACTTTTTTCCAGTCAACATGTTAGCTCTCTTAAAGCTGAAAAAAACGGTTTTCAATTTCGTTTTCGTGAATTAACGAAAACGTTGGATAATTTATTGGGCTAATGCTATTTTTTTAAATATAACATTCAAGATTTTTTATAATGGAATTATCTATCATTAGTGATTAAATCTTTGCTTAATATGGTAGTTTAATAATTGAAGTAATTTCCTTAAAAATTATAATTTCTCATTCAACTAAATATTTTACGCTGACAATTTGACATTTTTAAACAAATGGCAGTACTTTTGCAATCCAAAATTCAACAACGAATGTTAAAAAAATTTTTTAAGCATATGAATCAAGAGAATACTGAAAATATTGAAAAGGAAATCATTGAGAACGAATCAACTTCAGAACAAACTCAGGAAAATATTGAAATTCCTGTAGTTGAATTGACAAATGAAGAAAAATTACAGGAAGACTTAGCCAAGGAAAAAGATAAATTTTTACGCCTTTTCGCAGAATTTGAAAATTTCAAAAAAAGAACTGCTAAAGAGCGAATTGATTTGTTTAAAACGGCTAACCAAGAAGTTTTGGTTGCAATGTTGCCAGTAATGGATGATTTTGATAGAGCAATGGTTCAAATTTCTAAAACAGAGGATGAATTATTGTTGAAAGGTGTTGAATTGATTCATGAAAAATTAAAGTCTACTTTAGTTTCTAAAGGATTAGAACAAGTGGAAATTAGTGTTGGAGATGTTTTTAATGCTGATTTTGCCGAAGCCATTACACAAATTCCTGCTCCATCGGATGATTTGAAAGGTAAAATTGTTGATGTCGTTGAAAAAGGATATAAATTGGGTGATAAAATAATTCGTTTTCCTAAAGTTGTTATCGGTCAATAGAAACAAGTCGCGACCTATCCGTACAGAGGAATTAAAATAGGAAAATGAATTGAATAAATTTTGGTATTTTAAAACATGAAAAAAGATTTTTACGAAATATTAGGCATTACAAAAAGTGCATCGGCTGAGGAAATTAAGAAGGCTTATCGCAAGAAAGCAATTGAATTTCACCCTGATAAAAATCCGGGAAATAAAGAAGCAGAAGAAAATTTCAAAAAAGCAGCTGAAGCTTATGAAGTGCTGAGCGATCCTAATAAAAAAGCAAAATACGATCAATATGGTCATGCTGCATTTGATGGTAATGGCGGATTTGGTGGCGGTGGCGGAATGAACATGGATGACATTTTCAGTCAATTTGGAGATATTTTCGGAAGTGCTTTTGGCGGCGGATTTGGCGGTGGTCAACGTAGAATGAAAGGAAGTAATTTACGAATAAAAGTTAAATTAACATTAGAGGAAATTGCTTTTGGAGTTGAGAAAAAAGTAAAAGTTAAACGGAAAGTTCAAGCTCCCGGTGTTTCTTTTAAAACATGTGGTACTTGTAATGGTTCGGGGCAGGTTTTACGTGTAACCAATACAATTTTAGGTAGAATGCAAACGGCAACTACTTGTCCAACTTGTGGCGGTTCAGGTCAATCTATTAGTTCAAAACCTGCGAATGCTGATGCACAAGGAATGATTTTGGAAGACGAAACTGTTTCGATTAAAATTCCTGCCGGTGTTGTTAACGAGATGCAATTAAAAGTAACAGGTAAAGGAAACGATGCTCCGGGTAATGGAATTCCTGGAGATTTAATTGTGGCCATTGAAGAAATTGAACATGAATTTTTAAAACGCGAAGGGGAAAATCTTCATTATGATTTATACATCAGCGTGGCTGAGGCTGCATTAGGTGTTTCCAAAGAAATTGAAGCTGTTGGTGGAAAAGTGAGAATCAAATTAGAAGAAGGAATACAGTCAGGTAAGATTTTAAGATTAAAAGGAAAAGGAATTCCAAGTTTAAATTCATATGGGAATGGTGATTTATTAGTTCATATAAATGTTTGGACACCAAAGACTTTAAACAAAGAGCAACGTCAATTTTTTGAGAAAATGCTAACGGATGAAAACTTCATTCCGCATCCTGAAAAATCAGATAAATCTTTTTTTGAAAAAGTTAAAGATATGTTTTCATAATATGAAAAAAATATTTACATTTGAACTTTACTAGGAAACTAGTAGATTCTTTTTCATAGCAATTTTTCCCATCCTTATGCAAATAAGGGTGGGTTTTTTTTGTAACAAACGTGGCTAAAAATGTACTAATTCCGTATATTTACCAAAACTCAAAAATAGGTATGAGCAACATTCTGGAAGTACGCCAAGTCGTCAAAAAATACGGCGAATTTACCGCACTCAATAGTGTTTCTTTAACGGTTCCGAAAGGTAGTATTTATGGATTATTGGGTCCAAACGGAGCCGGAAAAACATCATTAATTAGAATTATTAATCAAATTACAATGCCTGACAGTGGTGAAATTCTTCTGGATGGCGAATTGTTACAACCTCATCATATCCAACATATTGGCTATCTTCCTGAAGAACGAGGTTTGTATAAATCGATGAAAGTGGGCGAGCAATGTTTGTATTTGGCTCAACTCAAAGGATTATCCAAACAGGAGGCCAAAAAACAGTTGGATTATTGGTTTGATAAATTGGAAATACAAGGTTGGTGGAATAAAAAAATTGAAGAACTTTCCAAAGGAATGGCTCAAAAAGTACAATTTGTAGTCACTGTATTGCATAAACCAAAGTTATTGATTTTTGATGAGCCATTTTCGGGTTTCGATCCTGTAAATGCCAATATTATTAAAGATGAAATTCTGGAGTTGAAAAAAAATGGAGCAACTATTATTTTTTCAACCCATCGAATGGAAAGTGTAGAAGAATTATGTGACGATATTGCTCTAATCCATAAATCGAATAAACTAATCGAAGGAAAATTGACTGATGTGAAACGACAACATCGATCCAATAGTTTTGAAGTTGGAATTTTAACCAACAATGTAGAAGGATTGATGGTTGATTTAACGCAAAAATTCAAGGTTAATCAAGCACAATTTAAATCGTTAAACGATGATTTAAAGTTAGAAATCGCCATTGGAACTTCAACTCCTAATGAATTACTTCAAATTTTGACCGGTAGAGGACAAGTGACCCATTTTGTTGAAAAAATTCCATCTGCCAATGATATATTTATTAAAACCGTAAGCGAATCCTAATGAGTGTATTATCTTTAATAATCAAAAGAGAGTTTATTGCGAAAGTCCGCAACAAATCATTCATTGTTATGACTTTTTTGAGTCCGCTATTGTTTGTGGGAATTGCTGTTTTTGTGGGTTATTTGGCTTCAATGAAAGCTGATTTAAAACGCATTGCCATTCATGATGAAAGTGGTTATTTTGTGAATGAATTTAAAAATGATGCCGAATTTTCGTATCACGATTTATCAAAAATTGATATGAATTTTTTGAAGGATAGCATCATCAGCGAACGTTATGAGGGATTGATTTATTTTCCAAAAACAGCTAGTTTAGCTGAGATTCAAAAAAGCGTACAATACATTTCAAATGATAGTCCATCAATGGATTATATCATAGATATTGAAGAAATTATTGCTAAGAAAATCACGCAAGCCAATTATGAAAAAATTGGATTGGATACTTTAAAAATCAATAGTGCTAAAGCAACTGTAGATATTGTTTTGAAAAAATCTACCGGAGAAGACACCGTCAAAGGTTTGAATGAGATAAAATTATTTTTGGGAGGTATTTTCGGGTATTTAATCATGATGTTTATTATAATTTACGGCAACTTTGTCATGCGTAGTGTCATTGAAGAAAAAACGAATCGTATCATCGAAATCATTATTTCATCAGTGAAACCATTTCAATTGATGATGGGTAAAATCATCGGAAATTCATTAGCCGGAATTTTACAATTTTTAATTTGGACAATTTTAGGACTAGTGCTATTTTTTGTGTTTTCTTCTTTATTCGGCATGCAAATGGGAGCATCAACAACAGTTACTCCCGATATGGTAACTTCGGCAAATTCGAGTGGTTTTGCAGAGAAATTACCTTTATACATCAATGAATTTAAACAATTACCTTTGGTTACGCTGTTAGTTTCATTTGTCATTTATTTTGTTGGAGGTTTCTTTTTATACAGTTCATTTTACGCCGCCATTGGGGCAGCTGTGGATAACGAAACCGATTCACAACAGTTTTTATTACCGATTATTTTACCGTTAATTTTAGGCGTTTATATTGGTTTTTTCACTGTTTTAAATGATCCACATGGAACGGTAGCAACCGTATTCTCGATTATTCCTTTGACATCTCCAATAGTTATGTTAATGCGAATTCCATTTGGAGTGCCTTGGTGGCAATTGGTTTTGTCAATGATTATATTGTATGCAACCTTTTTATTTGTGGTTTGGTTCGCTGCAAAAATTTATCGTGTCGGAATCTTAATGTATGGCAAAAAACCAAGTTGGAAAGAATTATATAAATGGTTGAAGTATTAACCTAATTTTTTAAATAAATAATAACATACGTTTTTCAGTACATCAGTACCTTAGCACCTAAAAAAAAATGCCAAAAATATTAATCATAGAAGATGAAGCCGCTATCCGAAGAGTTTTGACAAAAATTCTTTCGGAAGAAAATGATACCTATCAAGTAGAAGATGTTGAAGATGGAATTCAAGGTCTTGAAAAAATTAAAAACGAAGACTACGATTTGGTGCTTTGCGATATCAAAATGCCAAAAATGGACGGAGTTGAAGTGTTGGAAGCAATCAAAAAATTGAAACCAGAAATTCCAATAGTGATGATTTCCGGTCACGGCGATTTGGAAACAGCCGTCAACACAATGCGTTTGGGAGCATTTGATTATATTTCCAAACCACCCGATTTAAATAGATTATTGAACACTGTTCGAAATGCTTTAGACAGAAAACAACTTGTTGTTGAAAATAAAATACTGAAAAAGAAAGTCAGTAAAAATTATGAAATGATAGGGGAGTCAGAGCCTATTAATCACATCAAAAGCATGATTGAAAAAGTGGCTCCAACCGATGCACGGGTATTAATTACAGGTACAAACGGCACCGGAAAAGAATTAGTGGCTCATCAATTGCATGAAAAAAGTGAACGAGCCTCTTTTCCAATCATCGAAGTGAATTGTGCTGCTATTCCCTCTGAATTAATCGAGAGTGAGTTATTCGGACATGTGAAAGGAGCTTTTACATCTGCTGTAAAAGACCGAGCCGGAAAATTCGAAGCTGCTGATGGCGGAACCATTTTTTTAGATGAAATTGGCGATATGAGTTTAGCAGCACAAGCCAAAGTACTTCGGGCACTTCAGGAAAGTTTAATTCAACGTGTAGGTGCTGATAAAGATATTAAAGTGAATGTTCGTGTGCTGGCAGCTACAAATAAAGATTTAAAAAAAGAAATAGCCGAAGGTCGTTTTCGAGAAGATTTATACCATCGATTGGCGGTCATTTTAATTAAGGTTCCTGCTCTAAATGAACGAAGAGATGATATTCCCCTATTAATTGAACATTTTGCTTCTAAAATTGCTGAAGAACAAGGTAATTCTCCAAAACATTTTTCATTAAGTGCTATTAATTTATTGAAGGAATACGATTGGACCGGAAATATTCGCGAACTTCGCAACGTGGTAGAACGTTTAATCATATTGGGAGGAAATGAAATTTCTGAGAATGATGTAAAGCTATTTGCGAGTAAGTAAAAATGGTAAAAGGTAAAAGGTAATAGGTGAAAGGTAATCCCATTACCTATCACCATTTACCCATCACCTTTTAAAAAATATGCAACTAAAAAAATTAAATCCAAAACTTCAGCAAGCCCTTATCGAGTGCGGTTTGACAGAAGCGAATGAATTACAGCTTGAAACCTTTTCAACGTTAAAAAGCGGAGTAGATGCTGTCATACAGTCGCCCGCAAAAAGCGGAAAAACAACAACGCTTGTTTTAAATGTTATTCAGCGATTAGAAAAAGCGATTGGTGAAAGCACAAGAGCCTTAGTTGTGGTTGAAAATCGTGATAAAGTGCTCGAAACAGTCGAGTTATTTCAAAAATTAGGCAATTATTTAGATTTGCGTGTTATTGGCGTGCATGAAAAAGGGGATATTGATTATGACAAAAATCAAATTTCTTTGGGTATGGATATTTTAGTAGGAACGCCAACCAAGATAAACGATATGTTTTCTTCTGCAGGATTTAACATGAATACCATAAAACTATTTATGGTTGATGATGCCGAAGTTATGTTCAGAAACCGAATGGACGCAATCATTTTAAGACTTTCTTTGAGCGTAGAGAAAACGCAACGCGTCTTTTTTTGTTCAACTATCACAGAACGTGTAGAAGTTTTAGCAGATAAAATAATGATTGAACCGCTTTTCTTTGAAGCTGAATAGTTTTAATTATTATTCTCTGAGGTCTAAGGACTATTTACTAATTACTAAATTACTATAAAAATGGGCATGATCAAAATATTTTCAGGAAGTGAAATTTTAGCTTCCCGATTAAAAGAAAAAATAGAAGCAATTGGAGTGGATGTTTTAAAGAAAGACAACATTCAATCAGCACGATTGGGTGGTTTTGGAAACTCTGACTTAGCGGTTGAATTGTTTATTGACGAGCGTTATTACGGCAAAGTCAATGATGTGATTGAAGAGTTTAGGATGAGTATTTAATTCTCATCTAAAAATCTTCAAATAATACGCCAAAACTGAAATAAACACTCCGAACATTCCAATGAACGCAAACGAATAACGCAAACTGGTTAATTCGGCGATATGTCCGATAATTGGCGGACCCATTAAAAATCCTAAGAAACTTATTCCGGTTACAATGGTCAATGCTTCACCGGTTGGGATGCTCGAAATTCTTCCTGTCGTACTGTAAACAATAGGAATCACATTGGAAACTCCAAAACCAACCATCATAAAAGCCAACGTGCTTGGAATTAAATATGGAAAAATAACTGCCGTATATAATCCAATGGAAATAGTAATGCCACTTATTAAAAGTATTTTTTTTGCTCCAAATTTCCGCACTAAAATATCACTTAAAAACCGTCCTGAGGCCATAGTAACCATGAATGATGTATAGCCTAAAATGACCAAAGCTCCCGGTGCTTTTACAATGTCTTTAAAATATACTCCACTCCAATCGAACATAATTCCTTCACTTGCCATACAACAAAAACCGATTACACCTAACCATACCAATGATTTGTCGGGTTTTCCAAATCGGGGTTTTAATTCAAATGAATCGCTTTTGACCACTTTGACTTTAGCAAGATTTTGATAATTGATAAAGATGATCACTCCGACAAGGGCAAATACAATAAGGAAATGTTGGTAAGGCGTCAATTGAAAAGCCATCATAACCAAACCTACCAAAGCTCCACAGAATCCTGCTAAACTCCAAGAACCATGAAATGAACCCATGATTGCTTTTTTAAATATCTGTTCGGTGTAAACGCCTTGTGTGTTAATGGATATGTTGCTGAAATTTCCACAAATTCCAAAAAGATATAATCCAAGTGCCAATTGCCAAGGTTGTTCGGCTAAACCAATATTTGTTAAACTAAAAGCATAAAAAGGCAATGCAAATAACAATACTTTTCTACTTCCAAAACGAGTAACAATTTTTCCGGAGAAAGGCATGGCAGAAAGTTGTCCGATGGGAAGTGCGAACAAAATAGTTCCCAATTCACCTTCGCTTAAATTTAAAAAAGATTTGATATCCGGAATTCTACTTGCCCATGAAGCAAAACAAAAACCCATCCCAAAGTAAAAAAAGGACATCGCCAAACGCATCCGGTTCAAATAGGACTGTTTCGCTTTTTGATAGCTTTTTTTGTGTTTTTGCTGCGGAATAATTTTCCCCAGAAAACTGTAATCAATTAATGGCATCTTTTTTATTAACTAATTGAGACTACGAAATTAAATAAAAAAATAGGGTTTGGGCATCATTTGGATGCCTTTAGCTTTCTTATTATTTATTTCTCAAAAATTATCTTATTGAATTATCAAATCCAAAATTAAATGTTACACTATTTATCGTTTTCAAACTTTAGAATTCCGCAAATCGGTTATCTTTGCACCTTTAAAAAAATAAGTTCATGGATGTTTCTATCTTTCATTGACTTACTTCCAACCTTATAAATATGATTACAGTTAACGATATTGCCGTTCATTTTGGCGGAACCACATTGTTCAGCGACGTTTCTTTTGCTATCAACGAGAATGATAAAATTGCCTTAATGGGTAAGAATGGTGCAGGAAAATCGACACTTTTAAAGATTATTGCAGGTGAAGCAAAACCTTCTTCCGGTAATATTTCGGCTCCCAAAGATGCCGTAATTGCTTATTTACCGCAACATTTATTAACCAAAGATGAAGCAACAGTAATGGAAGAAGCTTCAAAAGCTTTTGCTGAAGTTTTTGATATGAAGGCTGAAATTGATCATATCAATGAACAATTAACCATTCGAACGGATTACGAAAGTGACGACTACATGAAATTAATCGAACGTGTTTCTGAGTTGAGTGAGAAATTTTATTCCATTGAAGAAGTAAATTATGAAGCCGAAGTTGAAAAAGTATTAAAAGGGTTAGGTTTTGAACGGGAAGATTTTAACCGTCCCACTTCTGAATTTTCAGGGGGATGGCGTATGCGAATTGAATTAGCCAAAATCCTTTTGAAAAAACCCGATTTGATTTTATTGGATGAGCCTACCAATCACATGGATATTGAAAGTATTCAATGGTTAGAAGAGTTTTTAATCAATTCGGCCAAAGCGGTCATGGTGATTTCACACGATAGAGCTTTTGTCGATAATATCACCAATCGTACTATTGAAGTAACGATGGGTCGTATTTATGATTACAAAGCCAAGTATTCGCATTATTTGGAGTTGCGTAAAGACCGAAGAGTGCATCAACAAAAAGCGTATGATGAACAGCAAAAAATGATTGCTGATAATATGGAGTTTATTGAACGATTTAAAGGAACGTATTCCAAAACGCTGCAAGTGCAATCGCGTGTGAAAATGTTGGAGAAATTAGTTCCGGTTGAAATTGACGAAATTGATAATTCCGCTTTGAAATTGAAATTTCCTTCTTCTTTACGTTCAGGTCAATATCCGGTGGTGGTGAAAGATTTGGAAAAATCTTACGGCAATCATTTGATTTTTAAAGATGCCAATATTGTGATTGAACGCGGTGATAAAGTAGCTTTTGTGGGCAAAAATGGCGAAGGAAAATCAACCATGATTAAAGCCATTATGAAAGAAATTGAAATCAATGGCGGAAGTGTTGAGATTGGACACAATGCACAAATAGGGTATTTTGCTCAAAACCAAGCTTCAATGTTGGATGAAAATGCCACTATTTTTGAAACGATTGATGATATTGCTGTTGGAGAAGTCCGCACACAAATAAAAAATATTTTAGGAGCGTTTATGTTCCAAGGTGATGATATCACCAAGAAAGTAAAAGTATTGTCCGGTGGAGAAAAAACACGTTTAGCAATGATTAAATTATTGTTGGAACCGGTGAATTTATTGATTTTAGATGAGCCATCCAATCACTTAGACATGAAAACCAAAGACATCATCAAAGATGCTTTACGTGATTTTGATGGGACTTTGATTTTAGTTTCCCACGACAGAGATTTCCTTGACGGATTGGCCACCAAAGTTTTCGAATTTGGTCATAAACGCGTGAAAGAACATTTTGAAGACATCAAAGGATTCTTAGCTATGAAAAAAATGGAGAGTTTGCGGGAGATAGAAAAATAAGACTAAGTTTATTATTGTTCTATAAATAAAAATATCCCGTTAATTTTTAACGGGATATTTTTTTCAAATGAATTAACAACAGTATTATAAATCAGTAATAATGAATTGACTTCTTCTGTTTAATTGGTGTTCAGCTTCAGAGCATTCTACATTATCAGCACATTTGTTTACCAATTGGGTTTCTCCATAACCTTTTGCAGTTAAACGTTCCGGAGCTATTCCGTGTTTGATTAACCAATCTCTAGTTGATTTTGCTCTACGGTCTGACAATACTTCATTGTATTTATGAGTTTGACGACTATCTGTGTGTGAACGAATATCAATTTTCATCGTTGGATATTGGTTTAATACATCTAAAATTTTAGCAATATCAATCGCAGCATCCGGTCTTATGTTCCATTTGTCTAAATCAAAATAGATGAGGTTTATTCCAAATACGTCAGCTAAATCACCACCTACAGGAATTGCTTTAACAGCACTATCTAATTCAATTGGTAATTCAGTTATACCGCTTTCTTTAGCAATTATTACCGGAACTTCTTTTGTTGTGTAAGTTTCTTTTTCAGCTCTTACATAATATTTTTTCTCACAATCGACAATTCCAAAATCATAACGACCATCAAGGCCTGAAATAGTATCTCTTAACTTAGTGAATTTTTCATCAAATAATGTCAGTTTTGTGTTTGGAAGAATTGCACCTGTATTTGCATCAGTAACAATACCTACCAATGATTGTTCACAATCCCAATCAATTTCACGAGTTTCTAAGAATTTATAGATATCGTCATTTCCAACACCCGGTCTGTTTGAAGTTAAAAATCCTCTTTTTGATGTTTTATTGATAATCAAGGCAAAATCATCATATTGACTATTTGCTGATTCTCCAACGTTGTGAACTTGTTTAAACGAACCGTCTTTTTCTAATTTAGTAATGAAAATGTCTAATCCACCTAATCCGGGATGACCATCAGAAGCAAAATACAATTCATTGTCCGAAGTAATAAACGGGAATGTTTCGCGACCTTCTGTATTGATATCAGAGCCCAAGTTTACAGGCGTTCCGAAAGAACCATCTTCTTTGATGTCTACTTTATAAAGATCAGATAAGCCTTTTGTTCCTGGCATATCAGAGGCAAAATATAATGTTTTTTCATCAGCACTCAACGTTGGGTGAGCAACTTGATAGCTATCACTATTAAAAGGTAAAGCGGTGATGTTTATCCATTTATCTTCTTCAAGAGTAGCTTTATATATTTTTAATAAAGTAACCTTGTTTGCATCTTTTCCTTTTTTACCATCTAAGAAATTATTACGGGTAAAATAAACTGTCTTACCATCTTTAGTATAGGCAGGAGTTGATTCGTGGAATTTTGTATTCAATTTTTTGCCATATTTTCCTGCAGCAGATAAAACTCCTTCAGTAGTCATATCTGCTGAATATAGATTTGAAAAATATTGGTCAGTCCAACTGTGTTTTCTTTTCGAAAAATTTCCGGTATCACGAGTGGATGTAAAAACTACCTTGTCAAGATAAAATGCAGGACCATAATCTGAATATTCCGAATTGATTCCGGCATCTTCAATTTTATATCGACCTGAATTTTTCTTGATTTCTTCGCGATAATCTTTTTTAGTTTTCGCTATTAAACCTCTTGAGTCATTTCCGCTTTTAAGATTAAATTTTGCCATCATTTCATCAGCTTTGGCGTAATTGCCAACTCCTTTTAATGATTGTGCATAACGGAAAAAATATTCAGGTTCAACTTCTTCGGTCATTGCAAAAAGTTCACCATACCATTTTTCAGCGTTCACTAAATCGGCATTGTAATAGTAGGCATTTCCAATTTTTTGCAACATATCAGGCGTTTTAAAGCCTTTTTCGGCCACTCGCTCATAGGTTTTAATTGCATCTATGTAGGCGAATTTATCATAGTTCTTATCGGCTTTTTTTATTCCCGCTTTTTGGGCTGAAACATTTAAAGCGATACAACTTAATAAAGTGATGTATATAAATTTTATTTTCATGACTGTTGCTTATTAGAAGAATCTTGGTGAAACAATTTTGTTATGTCTTTTGAACAATTCAAAGCGTAAAAATACTTCATGTGAACCTGAATTGTAGTTTTTTAATTCTGTTGTTTCCATATCATAACCATATCCTATGTATAATCCGTCGGAAACTTGGAATCCTGCCATTGCACTAACGGCAGCATCCCATCTCCAGGCAGCACCTAACACAAATTTATCCATTATCAGGAAATTAGCGGATAAGTCTACTTGTAATGGAGCACCTTCAGTAGCTTTAGTCATTAAGGCAGGTTTAAACTTAAGATTGTAACTTAAATCGAAAACATGACCTGCAATAAAATAAAAACTCATTCTTTCTTTATTGATTGCAACAGAGTTGTCATCATAACGGGTAGTCTCAAAAAAGCTAGGAACAGAAAGACCAAAGTATGTTTTGTCAGAATGGAAATAAACACCGGCTCCAATATTAGGAGTAAACTTATTTTCTAAATCTGCAAACTGTGGATCTCCTTGATCTGCAGGATTTAATTTGGTTACATCCAGATTAAATAAATTTGCCGATGCTTTAATACCAAACGAAAGTTTGTAGGTTTCAGAGGTGTTAATGGAGTAAGATAAATCTGCTGAAATAGTGTTCTCGTTTGTTGGACCTATTCGATCATTTACAAAGGATAAACCTAAACCTAGATTACTCTCATTTATTGGTGTGTTAATAGAGGCAGTATTCGTTACCGGTGCACCATCTAATCCAACCCATTGGGTTCTGTGCAGTCCGAAAATACTCATTACTCCTCTCGATCCGGCATAAGCAGGATTGACATTTATTGTGTTATACATGTATTGCGTATACTGAGCATCTTGCTGAGCGAATCCAGCAAAACCTGTTAACATCAAAGCGAAAAATAAAAATTTTGTTCTCATTTAGTTTCTTTTTTTAGAAACCCGAGGGTCGTTAAACCCTCAGGAGTTTATTTTATCTTGTTAGGTACAAATATCCAGATTTATTTACAACATCTCCATCAAATGTAGTATACTGAATGATATAGAAATAGGTTCCGGTTGGTAATTCAGCAGACTTATTTACTGTCGCTCTACCTTCAGAAACACCTCGGAATGCTTTGGAACTATTATCATAGTTCTGAACATCATACACTAACACGCCCCAACGGTTATAGATTTCAACTGAATTACTCGAATAGCATTCAGTATTTTCAATGTTTTCAATATTGAAAAATTCATTCAAGCCATCTCCATTTGGAGACATCGCATTATAAATATTAATAGCATTACAAGGGAATGGAATACAATCATCATTTACATTCATTGTAACTTCATATATTCTTGGACAAGAACCTTCAGTAATTTCATATCTAAAGATGTAATTTCCAATAGCCGTTACTAGAGTTGGTGTAAAGATATTATTATTTAATGCACCAGTATTATTTACATCAATCCAAGTTCCACCTGTAGTTCCTGTTGGTAATAATGTATTAAGATCAATAGGAGTACTATCTCCAATACAAGATACACTAGAAATTGGTGTAAAACTATCTTGAATTGTTACATTAATAGTTTGTGTAAAGGTTGATAAATTACCACAACTATCAGAAACCTCCCAAGTTCTTACAATTGTATAAGAAGTAGCTGATTCATTTACTATCTCTTCACTGAATGTTACTCCACCTACTGTAGAGCAAGCATCTGTAAAGGTTAAATCAGGACTTAGAGGAATAGCATCACAAGTAACACTAATGTTTTCATCAAAAGCAGAGGATACAGGTCCTGTTGTATCTTGAACAATAATTATTTGTTCGTGCGACACGCTATTTCCACATAAATCTGTTGCTGTCCATGTTCTTGTGATAACAAAATCTCCGGTACATTCACCTTGAACAATTGCTTCTGTAAAAGTAACTGTTGCATCTCCACAACTATCTGTTGCAGTTAATGTTGCTGCAACTGGGATATTGCTACATTCAGCTGAGGTATCCTGAGGTAATGTTTCTACAAAAGTAGGAGCAGTAGTATCCTGAACAGTGATAGTTTGAATATGAGCTGTTACGTTGTTACAAGCGTCCGTAGCT
>NZ_PNJW01000018.1 GCF_013822155.1 Flavobacterium sp. | reverse complement strand
AGCTGCGATTGTATCAACACCGGAAGCAGTGATTTCACCGGCACAATTATCAGTAGCTGTTAAAGAAACAGCTGCAGGAACTTCAGAAGCACAAGCAAGCGTTAGAGCAGCAGGAGCTTCAGGAGTAACAGGAGCAGTTATGTCTTGAACAGTGATGGTCTGACTTACCGGATTAGAAACATTGCCACAAGCATCAGTTGCAATCCAAGTTCTAGTTACTATTGAAGTACCTAAACAATCGCCAGCAGTAGTCGCATCAGTAAAACTAATTACCGGAGCAGAGTCACATGTGTCAGAAGCTGTAGGAGCTGTAAAAGCTGGAGTTAAAGGGCAACTAATAGTTGTATCGGTACCCTGATTTACTAAAACAGGAATAGTATTATCTTCAACATTTATTGTTTGAGTTGCTGTAGATGAATTTCCACAAGTGTCTGTAGCCGTCCAAGTTCTAGTGATAGAATATGAACCGGCACATGATCCTGAAGTAGTAATGTCATTAAAACTAAGCGAAAATTCTGAGCCACATTCGTCAGAAGCTGTTGCTTGTGCGAATTCAGGAACTGCAGGACATTGAATGGTTGATTCAGCAGGAAGAGCATTAATAATAGGAGCAACTATGTCTTCTACATTTATTGTTTGTGAAGCAGTAGAAGAATTTCCACAAGTATCCGTAGCTGTCCATGTTCTAGTTACAGAATATGAACCTGCACAATCACCATCTGTTCTTACATCATTAAAAGTTAAAGTAAACTCAGAATTACATTCGTCTGTAGCCGTTGCCTCAACAAAATTCAAACTAAATCTTGTTACAATAGATGGTAAACAACTGATTGTTGTTTCACCCGGTAAATCTGCAATAACTGGAGCCGTAATATCTTGTACGTTTATAGTTTGAGTTGCTGTAGATGAATTTCCACAAGTATCCGTAGCCGTCCAAGTTCTTGTAATAGAATATGAACCGGCACAAGCACCGTTAGTAGTAACATCTGTGAAACTTAATGTAAATTCAGATCCACATTCGTCTGTAGCAGTTGCCTGTGTAAATTGAGGAACCGCAGGACAATTTATGGTAGATTCAATTGGTAAATCTGCAATAACTGGACCTGAAACATCTTGAACATTTATAGTTTGAGATGCAGTTGAAGTATTTCCTGAAGCATCAGTGGCTGTCCATGTTCTGGTAATAGAATAAGAACCGGCACAATCACCATCTGTTCGAACATCTACAAAGGATAATGTTACTGTTCCACAACTATCATTTGCTATAGCTTGAGCAAAATCAGGCGTGGCAGGACAATTAATTGTAGATTCTGCAGGTAACGCTGCAATTGTTGGTTCAGTGGTGTCAACTATATTTATTGTTATCGTTGCTGAAATACAATTTGTTGGATTCATTATTTCACAAATAGTATATCCAAAAATGTATTGACCAGCTGCTATTCCAGCGGTAACTGAAATATTTCCTTGGGCATCAAATGTGATATTTGGATTGCTTCCAGAATCTACAGTAAATGTAACATTAGAAGCTGAAGCTTGAACACCGTTTACAGAATCATTTACTAAAGCATTACCTATCAATCCGTTTGTTATACATTCTACGGAGTTAATAGTATCGTTGATAGCAATAATTTCTCCACAAAACGACATGGTAAATTCAAAATGACATCCGTTACTATTAGGAATTACACCATAATAGGTAGTTGTAATACCAGGAGTTACAGGAAATGATGTGATTTCCGGTGTTGTAACAGGATATGTAGCATAGAATTTAGTTCCCGGAGGGAATTGTGCGGCTAATTGTGAAGCAGGAATAGGTTCTGTTACATTACAATAGGAAAAATTTCTAATTAACGGTATATCTTGACAATTTTGAGCAACAAAAGCACCAGCATTTATGCCTACTCCAAGAGGTTGAGGAATTGGTTGACCTTGACAACTTCCATTTGAATTATCATATCCTAAGATTAATCCTCTGTCTTTAAAAGGGGTTCCTGTAATGTTTCCAGTACCAGAAGTACTACCTAAAACAATAATACTGTTAACACAGTCAGGATTAGACAGTATGGCACAATTTTCAGTTGCTTTTAATTTAAAGCGTAAAGAAGCTAATAATGTTTGAGGATTAGCGGGTAATGGTAACGTTCCAAAATCCCATACTAATGAACCAGTAGCTCCAAGATTTGCATCATAATATAAATTATTAGGAATTGGATCTGGTGAGAAAAATATAGATGTGTTTAAACTTCCAGGAACATATGTTGAAGTAAATGGAATTGGAATAACTAATTTATAATTGTTTACCGCTTCAGTCCCAAGGTTTTTAATATCTATACCAAACTCAACTTCTTGACCCGGTTGTGCACTACTTAAGTCTCCGGGATTAAAGGGAACTCCGCCAATACTAATGATTGACAACATACCTTCTGTTTCAGGAACATAAGCATCAACAGACATTGTTAAGTTAAAAATAACATAGGTGTCTTGTGTTGTGCCATATCTAAAGCGGGTAGAAGATTGATTGTTAGTTATTACAGAGTTTCCTGTATTAGGTATATTGAACATACTAATATCTAAACCTGTATTATTTAAAATGTTAGGATTTCTAGTATTTCCTCCGGTAAAGATGGATGAATTAAAGAAGTTGTTTGTGCTATTTCCTCCATGGTTTAGCGTTACCCAACTTGTATCAAGATAATTTCTAATTTGAAAATAATCACCGGAAATTCCGCGATCACCTTCACCAGCCATCATTCCTAATTTCATGTTGATAGCTCCAGATTGAGCTGTGTTAAAACCAGATACTGGAATTTCAAAATCAGCAGTAACACTACCTGCAACATAAGAGTGACCGTCAAAAACAGTTACATCTCTCCATTTCATTTTATCATTTTCATAAACGACTATTAATCCCCATCCACCGTAGTATCCGGTTCCGCCACCATTACCTTCAATTAAAGCAACATCTGCTACTGTATAAGCACCAATTCCGTTTGTTCTAACATAATCGGTTACTTCTACATAGCCGGAATACATAAATCCATCACCATTGACAGGATAATATATATCGTCATCGTCAGCTGTTAAAAGGGTATAACTTGCTGAGTTAGGGCCTTTTATTGATACTTTTCTTTTGTCAAATGTTTTTGTAACTGTTGTGGTGCCAATAATAGTTCCGGCAACATTTACATTTGCAAATGAAGTTGTTTCTGTATTTGTTGTTGATAAATTGGTTGCTGTATCACGAACTAAACTATTAATTCTAAGATTAACGGTGCCATTTGCAATTACATAAGGTGTAGTTAGAGTTGCTGTTCCTGTTGATCCTGATGTTGTATAACTAACAGGAACATTTACAGCAGTTCCGCCATTTACAGATAGAGTAACACGGTTTGCACCCGTATTATTTGTAAATCTAAACACATAGGTAGTTGATCCACTTGTAAAAGTATAAATTGGACTACGATTTGTGTTTGTTGGATTATCTCTGGTTACTGTCATTGTATAGCTTGTATTTGCTATAGCTTGATTATGTCCAACCGTATAATTTTGATTAATGGTTTGTGTGCCACCCGGTATTTGTTTTTCAATAGTAAAAATGTTAGGACTACTTGAACCATCAGATGCTCTACCGGTCCAATACAAACCTGCATAAACAATATTCGAACAGGCAGGATCTGCACCATTTTCAGTTGAAAAAGTTAAATTAGAGGACGAAGAATTCCAAGTATTGGAATCACCATCAATATCAACATATTGCATGTTGTTATTGTTAGAGGTTTCGTCTCCATAATTGACTAGTGTAAGGTTGGTATTACCAATCATGGTAAAATCACCTTTTACATTGTAAATGGTTTTGCCAGGGGTATAAATTGACGTTCGCTGTGTAAAGGGAACCTTTATCTGAGCATTAACCACATACAAATTACCAATAAATACTAATAAAATTAGTAGTAGGTAATTAGAGTTTAGGTTTAGTTTTGAGTAAATATTCTTCATGATATAATCTTTATCGGATTAATTTCCTTTAAATGAATGTTAGGAAGGTTTTTCAACACTATATAAAATAGTGTAGTTTGATTTTACATATTTTATCATTGGATACAACATATCCGCAGTACAATCAAAATGTACATTCAAATGAATCACTTTGATTGATGGATAACTTAAAAATGTATCTAAATCAATTATGGCAGTTAAATCTTTTTGACTTTTTATATTGATTGTTACAATTTCTATTGAACTTAAGTCTGTTCTTAAGTCTTTTAGAAGTGAAATAGATTCTACATCTGTAAACAAACATTTTGGAGATTCGCCATAAGTATTCACTCTGCCTTTTTCCAAATAAACCGAAGTGTGTAAATCTTTAATCAAAGATTTGATTTGATTTATCTCGTTACTTCTCGACACATTTGATAATTGTGCTGATTTAAAAAAAACATCAGCATTTTCAATTTTAACATTTTGTGCGAAGCTAATAAGAGGTAGTACTAATAATATAAGTACTTTGACATTCATTGAGTTACGAAAACTCAAAAAGAATTGGGACAGATTTTCCCTCATCTTGCTTTTAGTTTCTTGTTGGGCAACAGAAACAATTAGGTTTCTTTTCATAATTAAATAATTAGGTTGAATTGGGTTTGTTAATTTTTTTCACCTTCTACAGGCTATTCAATTAACGGGAGCTAAGCTATATACTAATTTACGTTATTGCTCATTTTTCCCGTGACTAACCAAAATACTCGATAAATTACACAACAGATGCAGTTCATAGATTAATTTGGCATTAAATAACTACTGTTTTTTTAATTCTTAAATTGATTTTTGACGAATTTTAGAGTTAATTAATTCTTAAATTCTAGACGAATGTAAAATGAAAGTTTGAATAAAAAAAATATTTTATCGATAAAATGCATTTTTTTGACGATAAAGTGAGTTAAAATAATTATTCTGTAAGAAAAAACAGTTTTTAAATATGTTTTTTTGATTGTTGATAATATGTTTATAACTTATCTATGAAAGAAAACTAGATTAAAAAAATAGGAATATTGTTAAAATTCAACTTTTAATAGACAATATTTAATTTCAATTTGAAAATTGTTTCAATTATTGAAATAAATGCTTAAATTGTAAAATAATTTTATGTTTAAATTTAAATTTTTTCGGGATGAAAAACTTAATTTTAATTCGACATGCAAAATCCAGTTGGGAAGCACCGGTTCACGATAAAGAAAGATTTTTGGCTCCAAGAGGTATTCAGGATGCTCATTTGGTATCGCAAAATATAGGTGCATTTTTGCCTAAGGCAAATATTATCTGGAGTAGTACAGCAAAACGTGCAGCTGAAACAGCTGTTATTTTTGCTCAAAATTTGCAATGGCCTTTAGAAAGTATTGTTTTTAAAGATGAGCTTTACACCTTTGATGGTTCAAAACTTGAAAAAACAATAAAATCTTGTCAGGATAGTTATGAAAATGTTATTCTTTTCGGTCATAATGAGGCAATCACAGAATTTGTTAATAAATTTGGAGATATTTTTATTGACAATGTTCCTACTGCCGGATTTGTGTCGATTTCCTTCCCACAAGAAAGTTGGTCTCAAATCAAAGCAGGAAAAACAACAAAAATACTTTTTCCAAGAGATTTAAAATATGATTAAAGCAATTGAATACCGTTATATTGATAGAGAAAAAAGTTGGTTATGTTTTAACGCTAGAGTTCTTCAGGAAGCTGCAGATCCGACAGTTCCTTTATTAGACCGACTAAGATTTTTAGGAATTTTTTCCAATAATTTAGATGAATTTTTCAGGGTTCGTTTTGCTGCAATCCGACGTTTATCGTTAGCCGGTGAAACGGGTGAAAAAATTTTAGGCGGAATTACTGCTCAACAACTTTTAAAGGATATAACAGAAATTGTTATTAAACAACAATCTGAAAGTTTGCGTATTTTGAATATAATTGAAAAAGAACTTGAAAAAGAAGGTGTTTTTATTATTAATGAAAAAGAAATTACAAAAGACCAAGAGAATTATATTCACGATTTTTTTATTCAAAAAGTTAGTCCTGCATTAGTGACAATAATATTAAATGATTTAGCGGAATTTCCATTATTGAAGGATACATCGGGTTATTTGGCTGTCAAATTAGTGATGAAGCCTGATTCTGAAACGGAAACATCATCCTTTTTAAGGTTTAAAAAAACGATAAAAGATATTCGTTATGCCGTCATAGAAATTCCAAAAACAGTGAATCGATTCGTGGTTTTACCTTCTAATGGTGAAAAACAATATATCATTTTATTAGATGATGTGATTCGGTATAACCTAAGTAGTATTTTCAATATTTTTGATTATGAAAGTATTTCGGCTCATATGATAAAAATTACACGTGATGCTCAGTTGGAAATAGATAGCGACATTAGTAAATCTTTTGCCGAGAAAATATCTGAAAGTGTACGAGATCGAAGAATAGGAGAGCCGGTTAGGTTTATTTATGATCAATCGATTGACAAAGATACGCTGAAGTTTTTCTTGGAAAAAATGAATATTGATGCCACCGATAGTATTATTCCCGGGGGAAGATACCACAATCGTCGCGATTATATGGATTTTCCAAATTTAGGACGGTACGATTTATTATATCAACCAAAAACACCATTACCGGTAGATGGACTTGGGCTGGAAGGCAGCATTTTGCAAAAAATAAATGAAAAGGATTATTTAGTAAATGCACCTTATCAATCGTTTGCTTATTTAATTAAGTTTTTACGTGAAGCCGCTCTTGACCCTAAAGTAGTCAGTATAAAAATCACACTTTATCGGTTAGCAAAAAATTCTCAAATCATTAGTTCACTCATTAATGCTGCCAAGAACGGTAAAAAAGTGACCGTGCAAATTGAATTACAAGCCCGTTTTGATGAAGCTAGCAATATTTCCTATGCAGAACAAATGCAAACCGAAGGCATTAATTTGATTTTTGGTGTAAAAGGGTTAAAAGTCCACAGTAAAATATGTGTCATCGAACGAGTGGAAGACAAAAAAGTGAAGCGTTATGGTTTTATATCTACCGGAAATTTCAATGAATCAACGGCTAAAGTATACACAGATGTTACTTTATTTACCAGTCACCAACAAATTTTAAAAGATGCTGATAAAGTATTTGATTTTTTTGAAGTTAACTATAGAGTACATCGCTATAAACATTTGATTATTTCTCCGCATTATACCAGAAATAAGTTTTATAAATTAATTGATCGTGAAATAATGTATGCTCTTTCCGGAAAAGAAACATACATTAAACTAAAAATGAATAGTTTATCTGATTCAAGAATGATTGATAAATTATATGATGCTAGTAGAGCAGGTGTGAAAATTCAACTCATCATCAGAGGAATTTGTTGTTTAATTCCTGGTATAAAAGGAATGAGCGAAAACATTGAAGCTATTAGTATTGTTGATAATTTTTTAGAACATTCCCGCGTGTTTATTTTTGGTAATCATGGTAAGCCGGAAGTTTATATTTCCTCAGCCGATTTCATGACACGTAATATTGACGCCCGTGTTGAAGTTACTTGTCCTATATATGATGAAAATATTAAACTTGAACTGATTGAAAGTTTTGATGTGGGTTGGAAAGGGAATGTGAAAGCCCGATTTCATTCTGAAAAACTAGATAATAAATACCGAGTTCGAGATGAAAATGAACGGGTTTTCAGAGCTCAAATTGAAACTTATAATTATTATAGAAATCAATTAGAAGTAACAGCAGAACATTTATAACCCCAAATTAAGTACGTTTCATGATTACAATTAAAAGATATGCAGCAATCGATATTGGATCAAATGCCATGCGTTTGTTGATTTCTAATATCGTAGAACAAGATGGAAAAGAACCCCAATTTAACAAAAGCTCACTTGTTCGTGTGCCAATTCGTTTAGGGCAGGATGTGTTTACAATCGGTGAAATTTCAGATGAAAATATAAACCGAATGATTGATGCTATGAAAGCCTTTAAATTATTGATGAATATTCATAAAGTAGAAAGGTATAAAGCGTGTGCCACCTCTGCCATGCGTGAAGCTGACAATAATACTGAAATTGTTGAAATTATTCAACAACAAGCCGATGTGAAAATTGATATAATTGACGGAAAAAAGGAAGCTGCCATTATTGCTTCTTCTGATTTGAAGGAATATATTTCAACCGACAAAACATATTTATATGTCGATGTTGGTGGTGGTAGCACTGAGTTTTCAATATTTGATAATGGAAAAATAATTGCTTCAAAATCATTTAAAAACGGAACGGTTCGGATGTTGCACAATATGGTGAACGAAGTGGTTTGGACAGAAATTGAAAAATGGATTAAAATTCAAGTTGAACCTTTTGATAGTATTACCATGATTGGTTCCGGTGGAAACATTAATAAATTGTTTAAAATGACCGGTAAACAGCAGGATAAACCATTGTCTTATTTGAATTTGAATGCACTTTATACGATGTTGAATAATATGACCTATGAACAACGTATTTCAGAACTGGCCTTAAATCCTGACCGAGCCGACGTAATTATACCGGCCACAAAAATCTACTTAAATGCGATGAAGTGGAGTGGAGCCCGCCATTTATATGTTCCTAAAATTGGACTTTCGGATGGAATTGTAAAGGCGATGTATTATGGAAAGATTTAAATATCCAAATCAAACGTCTTTCTTAACAACTCTAAATTCGGATTAATTTCATTCAATCGATTGAATTTGTCTTGTGGTGTAAAAGCCCTGCGATTTTCCATTTTTTCGTTTACAACTAATTCAATATCAATATCGTGATTGTGTAACATGCCACGTAAGTAACCTAGCACTTCATTTTTGGTTCGCTCAAATTCAAGTTTTGTGCCTTCATTGGGTAGTTCGTGAATGATTTTTGTTCCTTCTAATTTTGGATCATTTATCAACATTAACGAATGCATAATCATTTGCCCTTTTTCCTCTAATTTTAAGGCAAATTTATTCCATTGCAACAACATATCTGTTTCGTTGAAGGCTTCTGTTGGGTACTGAACAGTTTCTTTGATAACCAATTTTTGGGCTTCCGCTAATTCTTTTTTCAGCTTGATACCAGCTAATGAAAATGCAGAAACTTTTGGTTCTGAAGATGAAATTACCGGGATATCAATTTTAGGTTTGATAATTTCTGAATCAATTGTTTCTTCTTTTGTTTCGGTATTTTGCGTGGAATTAACGTCTAGGACAGTTGGGACAATCTCTACTGAAGTAATAGGAACTTCTATTGCTCCTAATTTGCCTAAAAAATGAAAAGGAGGAATTATATAGTCATTAACTTTTTTTTTTCTCCATCAAAAGTGATAGAGCCCAATTGCATCAAACAAAGTTCAACTAATAAACGTTGGTTTTGACTGACCTTATATTTTAAATCAGTATCGTTTGCTAATTCAATAGCCTTTAACAAAAAATCCTGACTGCATTTCTGAGCCTGAATGCCATATAATTTTTGAGCTTGTTCACCGGCTTCTAACAAAACTAATGTAGACGGATTTTTACAAACTAATAAATCCCTGAAATGAGAAGCTAGTCCTTGAATAAAATGATGAGCATCAAAGCCACGTGCCAAAATATCATTGAAAGTAATCAACAGTTCCGGAATTTTATTCTCTAAAATAAAATCAGTTACATTAATATATGACTCATAATCAAGTACATTTAAATTTTCGGTAACAGCTTGACGGGTTAAGTTGTTCCCACAATAGGAAACTACCCTATCAAAAATTGATAAAGCATCCCGCATGGCACCATCTGCTTTTTGAGCAATAATATGTAAAGCATCATCTTCATAGGTCACCCCTTGATTTTCGGCTACATAAGCCAAATGTTCTTTAGCATCTTTTATGGTTATCCTTTTAAAATCAAAAATCTGACAACGGGATAAAATCGTAGGGATGATTTTGTGCTTTTCGGTTGTAGCCAAAATAAAAATAGCATGTCGTGGCGGTTCTTCCAATGTTTTCAAAAAAGCATTAAAAGCAGAAGAGGATAACATATGCACCTCGTCAATGATATACACTTTATATTGTCCTGTTTGAGGAGGTATGCGAACTTGGTCAATCAGGTTGCGGATATCATCTACGGAATTGTTAGAGGCAGCATCTAATTCAAATACATTGAAGGCAAAATCTTCATTTGGATCATCATAACCGGGTTGGTTAATTTTACGAGCCAAAATTCGGGCACACGTTGTTTTTCCCACACCCCGAGGACCGGTAAAAAGCAAAGCCTGTGCTAAGTGATTGCTTTCAATCGCATTAAGCAAAGTGTTAGTAATGGCTTGTTGTCCCACCACGTCAATAAACGTTTGAGGTCTGTATTTTCGTGCCGATACAACAAATTGTTCCATGAAAAAGGTTTGGATGACAAATATAAAATTTAATCTTCGATTGGCAAGGGGAGAGGGAAATTTAGTTTATAGTGACTGTTTTAGTTATTGATTAACAAAAAACTATTGCGGATCACTTTATTACCTTAACGTTAAATCTCCCAATGTTTTAACTAAAAATTTTTTATGTAGAAATAAAGTGTACCTTTGCACCCTGAAAAAAACACAGATGGAATCAATTAGAAACATTGCAATTATTGCCCACGTTGACCACGGTAAGACTACGTTGGTTGACAAAATCATGTATCACTGTCATTTGTTTCGTGAAAACGAAAACGCCGGTGATTTAATTTTAGACAACAACGATTTAGAGCGAGAACGTGGTATTACCATTACTTCTAAGAATGTTTCTGTAGTTTATAAAGGCACAAAAATTAATATTATTGACACTCCCGGTCACGCCGATTTTGGTGGTGAAGTAGAGCGTGTATTAAATATGGCTGATGGTGTTTGTTTGTTAGTTGATGCTTTTGAAGGGCCAATGCCACAAACACGATTTGTTTTACAAAAAGCAATTGATTTAGGATTAAAACCATGTGTGGTTATTAATAAAGTAGATAAAGAAAACTGTACACCCGAAGAAGTGCACGAAAAAGTATTCGACTTAATGTTTGAATTAGGTGCAACTGAAGAGCAGTTAGATTTCCCTACTGTTTATGGTTCTGCTAAAAACAATTGGATGTCTGATGATTTCAGAAATCAAACTGAAAATATAGAACCATTATTAGATATGGTTATCGCTAATGTTCCTGCTCCTAAAGTTTCTGAAGGAACACCACAAATGCTTATTACTTCACTTGACTTCTCTTCATTCACCGGTCGTATTGCAATTGGACGTTTAGAAAGAGGTGTTTTAAAAGAAGGAATGCCAATTTCTTTGGTAAAAAGAGATGGTAAAGTAATGAAATCAAGAATTAAAGAATTACACACTTTTGAAGGATTAGGTCGTAAAAAAGTAACAGAAGTTATCGCCGGAGATATTTGTGCGATTGTGGGTATTGAAGGATTTGAAATTGGAGACACTATTGCTGATTTCGAAAACCCTGAAGCGTTGCAAACTATCGCAATCGATGAGCCTACAATGAGTATGTTATTTACAATTAATGACTCTCCTTTCTTTGGTAAAGAAGGTAAATTTGTAACTTCTCGTCATATTAGAGATCGTTTAACAAAAGAATTAGAGAAAAACTTAGCGATGAAGTTAGGTGAAACTGATTCAGCTGATAAGTTTATGGTTTTTGGTCGAGGCGTACTTCACTTATCTGTTCTTATTGAAACAATGAGAAGAGAAGGGTATGAGTTGCAAATTGGTCAGCCACAAGTTATCATCAAAGAAATTGATGGTCAAAAATGTGAACCAATTGAGGAATTAACAATTGATTTACCGGAAACTCTTTCAGGTAGAGCGGTTGAGTTCGTTTCTATGCGTAAAGGTGAAATGCTGAGTATGGAGACTAAAGGTGAACGCATGATTGTAAAATTCAATATTCCATCACGTGGAATTATTGGATTGCGTAATCAATTGTTAACCGCTACAGCTGGAGAGGCAATTATGGCTCACCGTTTCATTGGCTACGAACCTTACAAAGGAGAAATTGCCGGACGTAACAAAGGGTCATTAATTTCCATGGAAAAAGGAAAAGCTATTCCTTACTCTATTGATAAATTGCAAGATCGTGGTAAGTTTTTTGTTGAACCAAATACCGAGATTTATGAAGGTCAGGTAATTGGAGAAAACTCTCGTGGTGATGATATGAGTGTAAACGTAACGAAAGAGAAAAAACAATCTAACGTTCGTTCATCAGGTAATGACGAAAAAGCAAGAATTATTCCACCGATTATCTTCTCATTAGAAGAAGCGTTAGAATACATTCAAAAAGATGAATATGTTGAGGTAACTCCAAAATCTATTCGTTTGAGAAAAATTTATTTGACAGAAAACGATAGAAAACGATTTAAAATCTAGATAAGTTAGATTTTAAAATAAACAAAAAACCATCAGCGAAAGTTGATGGTTTTTGTTTTTAGTTAAGGTTCTAAAATTGTCCCGGTTGATGTGTTGACCAACATAATCCACAAATCATCAAAATATTTTCCATCTGCATTTGAATAGTAGAATGATAAGGCATCTTCCCAATTATTGAATCTGGCTAAATATACACTTTGTAAATTAGTTGCTGGATTATATAAAATTTCCGGTTCTAATCCTTTATTTTTTAGCAACGAAACAAATCGGTTTGTATTAGAAGGTTTTGCAAAAACATTGGCAATAACATAATATCCTTTTTGCTGTCTTGGAATCAAAACATCAGCTCCTGGTAAAACAGTGATTCTCTTTTTGCCATTAGCAGTAACTGTTTCAGAATTCATTTTTTCACTTTCCCGAATCATATCCATAATGCTGTAATATGTTCTTACCGGTCTGTCTGTTGCTTTTGTTTCTTCTACAATTGGAGTAGCAATAGTTGTTGGTTCAGTTTTAGGATTAATTTCTGTATTATTCGTTAATTCAATCTGTTTTTTTTCTATTGAAACTAACTCGGCCGAATCAATTTTTTTAAGTGGATCACTAACTTCAACATTAAAAGCACTAAAAAACATGGAATAGCGGTCGCCGGATGATTTTAATTTTAACGATACTTTTGTACTGTTGTTTTGAATAATCGCGTTGTTTTGATTGTCAATTTGTAATAAACAAGTATCATAACCCAATGTATTCAAACTATTCGGGTTTCTTAATTCAAAATAATCCTCATTAATTACGATAGTGCTGTTAAAAAAATTATCGGCGGGTTTTAAAGGATGACTAAGCAAACTGAATTTTAAATTATCACCGGATTTTATTTCTAATTGGTCACCGGTTAAGTTACGGTCGCCTTCTAAAGCGGCACAGGCTAGTTTGGCATTTACTTTTCCTTCGGGCAAAGTGCTGAATCCGGTAAATGAAATTTCAATAGGTCGGGTTGTAATTCCAACAAATCCATCAAAAGAAGTGATGAATTTTTCAGTTTCACTGTCGTCTTTGAAAACAATAAATAATGACCAACCACCGGCAACACCACCGCTGATAATACCTTGAGTAGCTTTAATATTTGCAACGGTATAATCGCCATTAGGATTTTCTAATGTTTGAATATAACGTGTTACATCAGCATAAGCTGCATAAGGAGCACTTTCTTTGAAGTTTTTTACGTCTAATCCGTCAAATAAAACTTCCCCCACAATGTCAATGTAGTCTGATTTTCCGGGTAATTTAAATTTGATTTCATTAACAGATGTTCTTTTGTTATCAACAGCAATGTAGTTCCATTTTTTGTCTCTCATGCCGGATTCATATTTATATAATGCTGACCAATATAAACCGGCATAAATAACTTTTTTGGGAGTGGAAGTAGTTAGGTTTAATTGGGCTGAACTGGAACTAAAAGTAGTTTCATCGTTATCTATATCAATATAAGCCATTTCGAATTCATCATTCAATTTTGCTTTTTCTGAAATATCATTATAAGGTTCGGATGTAGCATTTTTTGAATCTGTTCTATTTACAATTGTATTTGCAATGATTGTCATGTCACCTTTTACATGAGATTGATACCTCACTTTAAAAGGAACCGCTAACTGAGCAAATCCTGATTCACTGATTAAAATGAGCAAAAGAGTAGAAAATAGAAATGAGAATTTAAAAGAAAAATATTTTTTCATGGATAAAAGGGTTGTTCATTTTTAGCTAGAACTAAAGTAAAGATTTTACATTTTACTTTTTAGAAACGAAACATTATTTTTCAACATAAATAATTAATAACTTTCTCCTTAAAATAATAAAAGGACGCTAAAAAGCGTCCTAAAATGGGTTTGTCTATTATAAAAAACTATTTTTTAAGTAAAAATTCAAAAGGAATGTGCAAACGTACTCTCCATGCATTTTCGGAATGTTCTGCTCCTTCAAATTTTTGTGTTATCCAGTTATTATTTGTATATCCTTTTTTTTGCATTACTTCATCTACCTTTGCTTGCAAGGGAGGATACATTGCATCAAGTGTGCCAGTGCCAAAATCAAAATAAAATTTATGTGATTTACTATCGGGTAAATTGGTTTTCAGGTAGTTGATAAAAGCATTTGGAATGGGATTATTACTTGTTTCAAAAGTTCCAGGCCAGTGGGTTGAAATACAGGCAGCTCCGCCAAAAACTTCTGGATATTCACACATTGCATACATTGATATGAGTCCGCCCATACTAGATCCGGCAATGAACGTGTTTTCTTTTTCTTTTCGGGTAGAATAGGTTTTATCAATAAAAGGTTTAAGTTCTTCGACTATGAATTTCAAGTAATTATCTGAAAATGGTTTAAAAGGCACACTAATTCCACTTTTTTGTAGTGAGTTTGAAACAGTTTCCTTTTCTTTTGCGGATAAACTTTCATATGGTTTTTGAGGAAAATATTCAGGATGCCTTGTGTTATCTGTATTCCAAATTCCTACTACAATGACATTTTTAATTTTTCCTTGCCGGAAAAGTTTAGTTATACATTCATCCACTCCCCATTCCTGTTTATTCCAAGTTTTAGTCGAATCAAAAAGCATTTGGCCATCATGCATATACAAAACAGCATATTTTTTTTTGGGGTAATAGTTTTCCGGGAGCCAAACACTAACGTTTCTGGGAGCTACAAAGGTTGAAGCAAAGTTTTGATATATTTCTATATTACCGGCACACACTTGCGTAACTTGAGCAAAACTTAGGGTTGAACTAAACAGTAATAAATACAGAACAATTGTTTTTTTCATAACTATCTTTTTAATGCAAAATGACCTTTGACCATTCTTCCATCTTCGAATTTTATAGAATACCAATAATCGTTAGAGGGTAAATTTTGACCATTAAAAGTGCCATCCCAACCTTCTCCTTTTGGGTCAACTTGTGTGATTAGTTTTCCAAATCGATCGAAAACATAAATAATGGTATTAGCATAATATTTTGCACTCACCCCTCTTACATTCCATGTATCATTATAACCATCGCCGTTAGGTGTGAAAAATTTCGGTGCTCCTAAAACCGGAATTTCTTGTGAAACTACTCCACATCCCAATAAATCTTTCACATAAACGTTGTAAATTCCGGCTATTACGTTTTCAAAAACGTTTGATGTTTGGAATAATCCATTTGCTGAGTCTAAACTGTAAACATAACTTCCGGAACCACTTACAAGAATTGTAACTGAATTACTTTCTACCAAATCGACCACAATAATATCATCTATAGTTGCCGGTTGTGAGTAAACTATTTCGATTGTTCTTGTTTGTTCGCAGCCAAATGCAGAAGTAACAATAACTTTATATATTCCATTTTGATCTACCGTAAGTTGATAGTTATTTTCGCCAACCATAAGAGCATCATCTTTGAACCATTGATAAGTGAAATCAGTACTGTCTCCAACTAATAAACCGGCATCAAACGTTATTGCATCTACCCCAAAACAGATAATTTCTTTGAATCCATCTGCTAATTGAGGGAGCGGATATACAATAAAATTAAAAGTTGTAGTGGCAGGACAACTTGTATTTATTGGATTTGTAACTACAGCAGTAATGGTTTGCGTTTTTGTCACAAAGGGATTTGGTAACGGACTGGATAATGGATTATTATTTTCATCAAAGTAAGTAACAATCATTCCGGTTTGACCATTTAATAGTGTACTTTCAATTATTGATGTGTCAAAACTAAACAAGCCGTCTTCTATACCATCAATATCACAAGTTGTAAAATCAGAAACCGGATTGGCAATAGGAAGAATATCAACTTTAAAAGTTAATGTAGTTTCATCATAACAAGGCCCATTTGGGTCAAATGTGGTGTTATTCGTTACTCTAATTCGGATTGTTTGAGAATTTGTTAAAAACGGATTAGGCAACGGACTTGGAAGTGGAATGTTATTTTCATCAAAATAAGTGATTGTTACATTACTAGGATTTTGCGTTCCTAATAAAGTTGTTTCAATCGAACTTATATCGAAAGGGAATTTACCATCTTGGTTATCATCACAAGAAATAAAATCAGGAATTGGATTAGCAACCGGCAGTTCTTCAACTGTTAATTCCACAAAAGGTCCCAAACCATAACAGGCATTGTCTAATGAGCTTTCTACTCGAACCCAAATTTGTTGAAATCCAGGAAATCCTATGTTTTGATAATTAGAAGGATTTATTTCCAGTGAATTACCATTAATATCTGTTTCAGCCAAAGCATCGGCTTCTGTTCTGTAATACTTAATTGTGAATGGAGTTGTTGTTGGTAATAGATTACTGATGTCAGCTGTCACGCTACTGAAATCAAACTGAGAGACACCATCTCTGTCATCATTAACGACATCAAAATACTCGTCACATTTTGAAAATTTCCTAATAAATGAATTTGGAATTTGGGTAGCTGAAACAAATACATCGATTTGTCCTACTTCAAAACAACCATCACTGTTTTCTACCCGAACCCAAACAGTTGTATTGCCTGTATTGTAGGTTAAAGGATTTGAAATTTGAAAGGCCGGATTATTGTTTTGAGCAGCAAGTTGTGTTGTAAAATAAGTGAAAATTTCATTAGCCGCATTAGAAGAAATTATATCATTTTTCTGAATTAAACTCACTTCAGAAATTCCATCATTTGTAGCATCATTATCACATTGCACAATAGAAACCGGCGATGTTAGAACGGGTAGTGGATATACTGTTAATGTTGCTCCATCAGATAATAATCCACAACTATTTCCAACTCTGTTTAACAAAACCCGATAGCGATAATTGTTCATTGAAGTAGTTGCTCCGGTTATTTGTAAGGTTGTAGTTGTAGCTCCTGAGTAAACCGCAGAATTAAATATAACAGACCATGTTGCACCGCCATTTGTACTCAATTGCCATTGATAGCTATCAGAAACAGTTCCGGTAAAAGTAAACGAAGAATTTTGTGTATTACAAGTGAATTGATTTTGCGGTTGTGCAGTAATTGCAATTGGTGCACCAATAATGTAATTCGAATTTGGAGGCGTATAACCGTTTGGAGCATTAGTGACAACGCCAAAACTATTCACCACAATAGTCCCGTTCCCTAATAGTCCGTCTGAATTTCCGTCTATAAAACCGGCTTCAATAACATCATTGCATAGATCTCCATCACTATCCAATGAAATATAATTTCCGATGCCATCTCCGTTTGTGTCGATTGCTGTTTCTACGGAGTCATATATTCCATCATTGTCACTGTCTAAATCTAAATAATTTAGCACTCCATCTGCATCTGTATCTATTGGAAAAAGACCATTTCCGTAAACATCACTAATTCCATTTCCGTCAGCATCTATGGGGTTGAAAGCAATGAAGTTCTGCCCTTGTGCTTCAATGTTGTCTGATATTCCATCCTCATCACTATCCAGATCAAATTGATCAGGAATACCATCACTATCAGAATCTCTGGGGACACAAGTGGCTAAAATTTTGAAAGTAGCTTTTGAAGAACCTTCAGAAATGTTGATATGCTTAATGGACAAAAAATCTGTTAAATAGGAATTGAGTTTAAAAGTTCCACTTCCGGCAGCTAAAGGAATCGTACTGTTTAAACGAAATCGAATTTGAAAAGACGAATATTCAGTCACACCACTTTCATAAATACCATCATAATTAGTATCAATTAAAAGTTGTCCGGTTGGGTTTAGAATGGTTATTGTTTTATTGATAGCACATTGTATAATAAACTCGCCAGTGGAGGATAATAGATCAGTTGAATTTGCGGTACTTACATATTCCATAGATAAACTTACCGGTTGAGTAAAATTCATTTCATAAGAAACAGAGTTTCCAATACCGATAGCGGGGTTAGTTATAAAGCTACCATCAACAGCTCCAATAAATGGTGTTGTTGTTGGTAAAGCTGTACCGGCTGTAGTAATTATTCCTGTAAAAGAATTTGAATAATTACCACTAGTAATAGTTCCGGTGGTTGTATTCAAAAGATTTAAATCTAAATTACCATACGATTCAGTACAATTAGCGATCCCATCATTGTCGTAATCTAAGTCAATATTATCATATGTTCCATCTCCATCAGTATCTTCAGGACAAGAACTAACCGGTATTTCATCTGATATCAACGTGATATTACAGGTAGTAACTGTTGCCGATAAATAGTATAATCCGGGAACGGTTGGCGTATAATTTGGATTAGTTGCACCTACTATTGGAACACCATTAAAATACCATTGATATGTATCGAAAGGAGAAAGAGAATTGATGGATAAATTTACATTTGGAATACAATTATCACTCGTTACATCCAATCGATTAAACGAAATTTCAGGTTTAAAGGTAAATCCGGAATAGTAACCACCATAAGTAGCAGCATCATTAGACCCAAAATAAGAAATATACAATTGTTTATCGGCAAAAACAGAGATGTTTCCTGTAAAACCAGTTAGTTTATAAGTAATATAATTTGTGTTTCCCTGAACATTAAATGGACCTTGTACATTAATGAAAGCCGGTAATGAAGCTAGTGAATAATTTGTGCCATTCAGGATGAAATCAATATTCGCCCCTGTTTCTGTAACAATATTTACCCCACTATTAGTCGTATAAGAGATATTTCCAATTAAGTTTATTAACGGAATATTATCAATAACTTTTGGGGTTTGACAACTTAAAGGAGGAACAAAATACATTTCTTGATTGGCCTGTGTACTACCTCCAACTCCTTGATAGGCAAAAATATTTTTAGAGGTATTTACATATAAATTTCCGTCTGAACTGTAGTTTGAACCATCTAAGGCAATATATTGTCCGGCATTAATTGTATAATCAGGCGTTCCAGTATTTCCATTTAAAAAGATTTCCGTATTATTTTCATGAGCAATAAGTAATGGTCTTTCCGTTATGTCAATACCAAAACCTCGTACAAAAATGTACTCATTTCCGGTTCTTTCGGCAGAAACAATTTGGTCAAAACCCAAATCTAAATTATTATCTACATTTCCATTTGTTCCTGCAAATGATCCACAATTCACAGTAATAGGTTTATCTGATGAAACTAATGCTCCAATCAGTCCGTCTGTATTAGGAATACTAGGTCCGGTGGTAGCCATTACAAAACTTTGCCCTCTATTTAAAGTTATTGCTGCAGGGTTATTTCCGGCTCCACCATTATTAATTAAAGTAACACCGGGTTTTATATCGCTAAAAGAAACTAATGTATTATTTTCTGTAGCAAGTATGGAAACAAACGTTAAGTGATTATTTGTAATTCCGGAAATTCCGGTATTCACGAATGCTCCAATTCTAAATTCTGTACCTAATGCGGCTAATCCTTTTGAAACTAATCCACCTGCCTGAAAATTTTGTGGTGAAGCAGTTAATCTTACGGCAACATAAACTTGATCTTCTGCTTCTACAATAAATCCTTTGTTATTCAAAACGGCACTCATCGAACTACTACTCACCATTAATTGTGAATCGGTGCCAAAACCGATGGTATATACATAGGGGCTATTTCGTGAAACTGTCCCGCTTACAGTTCCTCCTCCCAAGGAATTGATAGTGAAATTCACCGGAGTTAAACTTGGAGAAGAAATATACATATATTGGTTTTGTGCCGGTTGTCCGGTTGAACCTCCAATAGGTGGGATGTAATGTGTTTTACTAAACTGAGCAAAACAGTTTAGAGTAACTAATAGAAAAAACAGAGCGATTTTTTTCATTTTTCTTTTTCAAAGGGTAACAAAGATAGCAAATTATCTTTTTAATGCGAAGTGACCTTTTATGATTCTTCCATTCTCTAAAAAAAGAGAAAACCAATAATCTGAAGAAGGCAAGAGCGAACCGGAAAAAGTCCCATCCCAACCTTTTTGATTTGGTAGTATTTCTTTAATCAATTTTCCGTATCGATTGAAAATGTAAATTTTAGAATTAGGTTGATTAAAGTTTTTAATTTCCCAAAAGTCATTAAATCCATCCCCATTTGGAGTAAAAAAACGGGGGTAGTCTAGTACAAAAATTTGTTGGGTCACAATTCCGCAACCGTTTGTGTCTTTAACAATAACAAGGTATTCTCCGGGTTCCACATTAGTAAAAATCGGACTGTTTTGAAAATAATTTCCATCCAAAGAAAAGAGATAATCGCCTAAGCCGGTGTAGTTAATTTGAACAGTATTTTGGTTTCCCGAAAAATCTTGTACGTCAATAGAAGTTATTGTTGCCCCCCCGGAAGGTGAAATGATAAATATTTTAGTTGCTTCACATCCATCTGTATTCGTAACTGTAACAGTATAAGTATCAGGTACTGAAATATCAATTCGTGGAGTTATTTCTCCTGTATTCCAAAGATAACTTTCGTAAATATCCTCCACTTCTAAAAAATAAGTTTCATTTTCACAGAGAGAAAGTTCTTCTGTTTCAAAATTATTTGGAGTAAAAGTGTTGATTTTTAGGGTAATTGGTAAAATTCCAAAACAGTTTACTCCATCAGTTATCCTAGCAAAAATTAATTCTTCAAAAGGAATTATATTCGTATAATTGTTTGGTAATGCATTTGTTTGTGTTTGTGCATTTTCAGTTGAACTGTAATAAACCGCTTGTAATCCGGATGGGAAATAACCTAATACCGTTGGTGAAATATCCATGGATAAATCCATCACTGTTATTCCATCTTGATTAGTATCTCCATCACATATAGAAATTGGAGGAACAATAACTGAACTAATTGAAGTTGACAAAGTAATTTCAGAAATTCCAAAACAACCAAACGTATTTTCTAATCGGGCATAAATGATTTGATTGGGAGTTGTATTTTGAAATGAATCTATACTCGACAAAGTGTTTTGAACGGTAAAAGCGTCATTAAAACTCAAAAAATACTTCGGTGGGCCAACATTTATATTACTTCCAATAACGCTGTTATTTGCATCATTTAAATTAAAAATAGCTAAACCATCCGTGTCTGAATCACATTGTGTCAAGTTAACATCATTAGGAATTGGATTTGAACTATATTCAATTACTATTTCACCAAAAGAAGAGCAAGTAGTATTAAAAACAACTTCAACTTTATAAACACCAAAAGAATTTACAGTATAAGTTTGATTGGTTTCATTGTTTATAAGAACGTTATTTCGATACCATTTATAGCCAACAGCATTGGGCGTCGTAGCATCTAATGTAAGGGTTTCATTTTCACACAACGGGTTTCCGTTTGCAATCAATTGATCGTCTCCTAACTCGGTTTCCACCGTAAAACTTCCACCACCTAAAAAAATAGCGGAATCATATAAATTATTGCCTTGATCTGCAATAACTAATTTAATATGATATAAAACGCCAGGTGTTACAAGGCTTTCTGCTTTTAAGATTTTTGTTTGGCCATTATAATTTGTAGGGTGTTCAATGCCATTAAAAGCATCAAAATAAGCTTCGTTTGCAGGGGGGCAAATTGTACCTGCTCCTCTAACTGTTGGAACTTTAACAGGAATTGCCGTTCCGGGTACAACAGCTAAATTTGTATATTGGTCTTGGCTACCAACTTCTTTTAATAAAAAGGCAAATCCATCGGAATAAGAACATTGATTAGAATTCGGATTCGACAAATATTGTTCGGAAGAAAAGATATAGTCAAAACTTACTTTATTGGCAAAAGGCAAAAAGTCAAATTCTATAACAGTAGCATTGATAGTATTTGTTTCATTGATAGCTTCTTGTAAATCGATGTCACCAGGCCAGTTTGTGGGTCCTTCACTTAATAAGCTACTGTTTGGTCCAATAGCGGAAAGGGCTCTGCCGGTTGCAATTATAACGCCATCCTGAAAAGGAAAAGTGCTCGTGCCTCGATTGAAATAACCATAACTATTGCCATTAGTAAATGCCCATCCCGAAACGGTGATATTGGAAACATTCGCACACGAACTGTTTATCAGTACATTTTCAATTAATTCTTGAGCAGTTTGATTGTCATCAATTTGAATATATTGTGCTTTTCCGGATTGGAAAGCAATAATGAGCAGTATAAAAATTAAGATGTTTTTGGCAAACCTCATAGCGTTTGCAAAGATACTACAAATCTCTTTTCTTGAGAATTTTATAGGACATTAACACAAAAATAACAATCCAACAAAGTACAATTAAAAGTGAGTACCAATGTACACCATAATCTTTTATATTAGCAGTACCTCCAATGGTTTCTTCAATGTTTTTAATGACGGAAAGTCTGCTGAATGGTTCTTTGATTAGGTTTGACATTGATTCCAAAGGAAGGAATTGTGTAATTTTTTGGTAATCATCCGAATCTTTAAAAACTTTCCATCGTAAAACACCAATTATAATTCCTTCTATAATATTCCAAATGAATAAAAATCCTATGGCAAAAGCCGAACGTTTGACTAAGATTCCTAAAAATAAACAAAACGAGAAAAAAGCAGTAAGTTTTAAAAAATAGGCAAACAAATAATCTAAATCGGAGAAAATAATACCAATTTCATTGTAGGAAGAAAAACTAAGACCCAATAAAAGCGACATGATAAAAATGAAAAGGGTTGACCCTAATGCAAAAACGACAACCGTTAAAAACTTCGATTGTATAAATTCTTTTTTACTCAATCCATCGATGAGGTTTTGTTTTAATGTTCCATATGAATATTCATTTGCCATCATGGAAACAATGACTATAGCCAAAAAGAACTTTAAAATAGCAGCAATGTATGTGTTAAAATGCCAGATATATGGAAAATTAAATATTCCCTGATCAGCAATGTGCAATTCAAATGTGCCAATTTTAAATTTAATTGAAGCAATTAAAGCGATAAAGGAAAGAATAACGAAATAGGCAATCGTTAAAATCCGACTGGCTCTGTTTTTCCAAATTTTTTGAAATTCTATTTGAAGAAGTCTTGTCATAATGGTAATTAATGAAAGGTAATGGTAATTGGTTTAGTTCTTACTTGTTAATTCTAAAAACTGTTCTTCCAAACTATGTTTGCGTTTTACTAAATGAGTAAGGTAAATTCCTTTTTCAAAAAGATACTTGTTTAAATCTTTCGCTTCAAAAGCATGTTTGAGATAAACAACTAATTTACCTTCTTCTAAAACCATTTTTTCTATGGCGGAATGAGCAATTAAAGCAGCTTTTAATTCTTCCAAATTATCAGCTTGTAGTTCGAAAAATCCTTCATTAGCAATCATACCATCGACTTTTCCGGAATAAAGAATTTGTCCTTTTCTTAAAACCAATACATGACTACATACTTTTTCAACTTCGTCTAATAAGTGAGAAGCTAATAAAATTGTCGTTCCCTGAGAAGCAATATGTTTGATAATATCTCTGATTTGACGAATTCCTTGCGGATCTAAACCATTAGTTGGTTCGTCCAATATTAAAATTTCAGGGTCGTTAAGAAGGGCAGAAGCAATAGCTAAACGCTGTTTCATGCCTAATGAAAAAGTTCTGAATTTACTGTCTTTTCTATCGATAAGGCCAACAAGTTCTAATTTTTCTGTCACTTTAGAATACGGTGTTCCTTTGATTTTACAAACCAATTCTAAATTTTCCTGAGCTGTCATATAAGGATAAAAATTTGGTCTTTCAATGATGGCTCCCACCTTTTTTAAAGCTTCGTGGGTTTCCATTGCACCGCCAAACCATCGGTATTCTCCTGAAGTTTTGTTGACAACATTTAATACGATTCCTAACGTTGTCGATTTTCCGCTCCCGTTTGGACCTAAAATGCCGTAAACATTTCCTTTGTTTATTTCAAGAGAGACATTTTTAACAGCATGAACGGGTCCGAATCGTTTATTCAGTTTTTCAATAGTGAGAATAGTTTCCAAAATAGTAGCATTTAATCGTTAGGAGTATGACGACTAAGTTAGGAATTTGTTACTGATTATTTCAGGAAATTAAAGATCGATTAAAATTTAGTGTTGACAAAACAAATAAATCATTTTCAATTATACAATCGTTTTGTCAACACTAATTTTTATGCACTCTGAAGATGTTGACGTTTTTTATGAAATATCATTTTCAATGTTTCATTGATTTCATGTAATTCCGGAGTGAGCAATGTAAGTCGACCTCTGGAATCGTCTGTCATTTGCTTACCGCAACATTTACATTCGTATTCACTAAAATGATTAGTGATTTTTCTGGTAGTTTGGTATTTGTGGCCAATGAGGGTACAAATAAAAGCGATGCCCGAAGTCGCCGCAGGGGTGTTGTAGGTTTTCATAAATGTAGGTATTTTTGTGGTGAGTTAAACCTACACTATTATAGATAAACTGCCAAATAAAATCGATAAACTGTTGAAAATTAATATTTTATAAGGTTAATGACTACAAAAAATAAAAATCCTTAATCGTATAATTGATTAAGGATTCCTATTTAATAAAAAAACGATTTAATTCATTTTACAAAGATTATGATTTCTGTTCTTTGTTGAAATAAACTAAATAATAATACATTTGTTTTTCTTCATCCCAGCCTTTTTCTACATATTTTTCGGCACTTTCGGGGTTGATAAAATCGAGTTTAATTTGAATATTGGTATCCAAATTAATTACATTTTTAATTTTTTTACGAGCATCAGAAACAGCGGCATTGGCAATCGGGAAATTGGTTACATCTTCGATGCTGTATTTTTCACCTTTATCTACTTTATAACTTTTGAATTCCGGAATCAAATCAGGGTTTTCCATGACTTCATTCAAGAAATTGGTTTCTTCAAACTCATCGTTTTTAGCAAAATAATTCACCGAGCGGTTCATAAACATAACTTCTTGTTTTTTGTCCTCAGCAGGAAAAACAACATCTTTGGCAAAATCCTGACAGAATTTTAAATACTTTTTAGTGATGAAATTTTCATCTTGAAAAGCATCCACATTTAAGAAATGTTCCAACCAATAGCGAGCATCGTAACGGTTGCTGTCGACTGTTAAAATTTTATATCCTTCTTCTTTTTTGTAATTAAAAATCAAACAACCTTTATCCAATTTATTCAAATTGATGCCGTGTTGCAAATGCATTTCTAAGTTACTGGCTTTTTCTTCAAATTGTAAAAAGTCAGCTTGCACTTCACTTTTAAATACCCCAATCGCATCTACTTGGTTGTTGTCAATGGTTAAATGCGTAAAATGTGCTACATAAACCTCCCCATTTTTAATATGCGGATGATTGGATTGCTCAAACAAATGCTTGGTAATTTTTTTAGACACTTCGTGGATGGTTGAAGGATTATCAAAAACCTCCGTTGCGAATTTAAACATATCGTGGTATTCCAAATCTACTTCGTGAGCAAACTGATAATAGTTTTCCTCTTTTTCACGAAATGATTTTAAGAAAAATTCTTTCAAAAGTGGTACAATCTCATCATTGGTCTGATACGGTTGTTCCGACAAAAAAATGGCTTCGTTACGGCTTTTGTTTCCAACTCGGTGGATGGAAAGTGATTCGATATGGGCGTTGAATAAGTTAATCATATTTTTAAGTTGCTGAGTTGCTGAGACACTGAATTTTTAAATGATTCGTTTATTTTATATAAATGAAATTATCATATCCTTCAGTTCTCCACTGAACTCGTTTAATTTGTTAAATGGATTCTCGGTTAAAGAATTTGTATTTTTCTCTATTTTTATTTTCGGCTGTTTAATTCCAGTTTTCCTCAAAGCCGAAATCCTCAAAAGAATCGTCTCCTTCAAACATATCTAAATCATCCTCATCTAGCTCGTCTTCAAATTCAGTGAAAAGGGTATCATCGTCGGCTTCAAAAGTTGGGTCGTTTGCTACAAGTGGCATTAAACCTAATGAATATAATAATTCAGGATAGGTAGCTCCGGCTTGTTTTTCTTCAATAGCAGCTAATTCCACTAAGAATGTCCACATGTTTAAGAAATCATATACATAAATGATTTTGGTTTGCTTTTCATACAGCATATCTTCCAAAGTCAAATCACTCATGATTCGCATTTCACCGGGCACATCACCAGTGTCAAAAAGCGGGATTTCATCTTCCTGATTCCAATTGTCGTCACACGTATAAAAAGAGGCCATTTCGCTTCCGTCAAAGCCAAAAGCATTCACAATAGCATTGTGTAAATCTTCTAAAGTGTCAGTGTTTTCAATGGCTAAATCTCTAAAAATATCTTCTTCGGTGTCGAGTATCACTCGTAATTTATAAATCATAATCCTTGCATTTTACGGAAGGCAAAAGTAAACAATAATTACGATTTATGATTTGAGAATTGTTATTTGTTGAAAAGATTTTGGTTTTAAAGTAACTGAAGATTTTTCGCATGTAACAATAACATAATTGTCTTTGCATCTTTGATTTCTCCATTATAAACCATTGCCATTGCTTGATTGAAATCCAGTTCTAAGACTTCTATATATTCATGTTCAGAGGCTAATCCGCCACCATCACTGACTTTCATTTCGGGTTGGTATTCGGCAGTAAAAAAGTATAAAATTTCAGTTACAGCTCCAGGTGACATGTAGGCTTCAAAAACTTTTTTCACGTCTTGAATGCGGTAACCGGTTTCCTCTTCGGTTTCGCGTTTGATACAGTCTTCCGGATTTCTTTCGTCTAAAAGTCCGGCACAAACTTCTATCATCATACCGTTTTCGTTACCGTTTAAAAAGGTTGGTAATCGAAATTGTCTGGTTAAAATGACGGTCTGTTTTTCTTTATTGTATAATAAAATTGCAGCTCCGTTACCACGATCATATACTTCTCGTCGTTGTGTTTCAGGCTCACCATTTTCCGGTGTGAATTCATAAGTAACTTTATTCAGAAGGTACCAATTGTTGGAAAGTAATTCGGTTTTGGTAATTTGGATTTTTGGGTTCATTTAACTTTTTTCTTATTTACAAATATCATAAACTTCAACGTAGAAATGAAGATTTTATTCAATTTGATGAAACAAAAAATTATAACATTAAGCGATTAAGGTTCATTAAGTTGGAATTAAAATAAATGTTAGGATAGAATCCTTAATTTTCTTCAATTCTTAATGGTAAAAGAAAATGGAATTAACTGTATCTACAACTCATCCTTCAAAATTAACAACTCAGTAACTTTCAATTTCATAAGGTTAATGTTTGTGGCAACTTTGTCTCATCAAAAATCATAGAACATGAAAACGTATATTACTTTTCTCTTATTATTAGCAACTTTAGCTTCTTTCGGCCAAAGCATCATTTCAGGAAAAGTTGTCGATGAAAAGAGTGAACCCATACCAGGATCCAATGTTTATTTAGAAGGAACTTATGATGGAGGTTCAACTGATGAAAATGGAAACTTCACCTTTACAACCAAAGAAGTGGGTACAAAAGTCTTGATCATTAGTTTTCTGTCTTTTGAAACTTTTACAAAAGCAATAGATGTGAGTCAATTTCAAAATCAAACCATCAAACTAAAAGAGAGTGTCAATGTTTTAGATGCCGTCATTTTAACTGCCGGTACTTTTGAAGCCGGTGATAAAGCGAGAGTTTCTGTTTTAAAACCTTTGGATATTGTTACAACTGCCGGTGCTGTGGGAGATATTATTGGAGCGTTGGCAACATTACCCGGAGCTCAAACGGTTGGCGAAAGTAACCGACTTTTTGTTCGTGGTGGAGAAGCCGATGAAACCCAAACTTTTGTGGATGGTTTACGAGTGGCCCAACCCTACGGAGCAACAGCCAATGATTTGCCAACCCGAGGCCGATTTTCACCTTTTTTATTCAGTGGGATTTCATTTTCTACCGGAGGTTACAGTGCCGAATATGGTGAAGCACTTTCAAGCATTTTGTCACTAAACACGAACTACGATGTACTTCAGGAACAAACAGAAATTTCATTAATGACAGTAGGTTTAGGTTTAGGAAACACGCAACGTTGGGATAAAAGCTCGCTAACCTTCAATATGTCTTACATAAATTTGGCACCTTATCAATTGTTGGTTCCGCAGGAAGTTGATTGGAATAAACCGTATCAATCTTTAACAGGTGAGACAGTTTTTCGTCGCCAATTTAAAAATGGGTTATTGAAAATTTATGCTTCTTTAGATGTAGCCGATTTTGATTTGAATCAGGAAGATATCAACCAACCCGAAAAAGTGCGTTTCGATTTAAATAACAATAATTTTTATGGAAATGCTTCGTATAAAGGGACATTTGGCAACAATTGGTCGTTGCAAACAGGGATGAGTTATGGAATCAGTTTAAATGAAATTGGAATCAATACCGATAAAGTTCAAAATTCGGAATATGCGACACATTTGAAAGCCAAAGTTTCTAAAAAAATAACGGAACGAATTAAATTATCCGGAGGAGCCGATTATTTTGTGACCCAATTTGATGAAGATTTTATTCCTTTTGAGCAAACTACTTTTTCTTCAGGTTATGACAACACTATTGCAGCAGTTTATGCAGAATCGGATATTTTCTTCAGTAAAAAACTTGCTTTAAAAGTAGGTGTTAGAGCTTCTGATAATCAACTTTTGGATGAATTTCAGGTTTCACCAAGAGCTTCTTTTGCGTATAAAGTTTCAAAAAACGGTCAGTTTTCGTTTGCTTATGGCGATTTTGTTCAAACACCCCGACAGGAGTACCTCAAGTATGAAGCTGATTTCAAATCGGAAAAAGCATCCCACTTCATTTTGAATTATCAATACAATAAAGAGGGGCGAACTTTCCGTGCAGAGACTTATTATAAATCGTATGATGATTTAGTAACTTTTGATTCTCAACAACCACAATTTGATTCGGAATACCATTCAAATGGGAATGGATTTGCTCAAGGACTTGACATTTTTTGGAGAGATAATAAAACGGTTAAAAATACCGAATATTGGGTTTCTTATTCGTTTATTGATTCGGAGCGACTTTACAGAAATTATCTAACCGCAGTGCAACCCAGTTTTGTTGCCGACCATACGTTGTCAATTGTGACAAAACATTGGATAAATGATTGGAAATCGCAAATAGGATTTTCGTATACCGTCAATTCCGGTCGACCTTACAATAATCCGAACGAAGCTGATTTTATGAACGGACTGACAAAACCTTATCAAAATTTAAGTTTCAATTGGGCTTATTTAATTTCTCAACAAAAGATATTGTATTTCTCCGTATCGAATGTTTTGGGAACTGAAAATGTGTTTGGCTATCAATATGGGAATACTCCCGATTTGAATGGCGATTTTCAACGTCGTGCCATAGGTCAACCTGCCGATCGATTTTTCTTTATCGGTTTCTTTTGGACCATTAGCGAAGATAAGAAATCGAATCAGTTGGATAATTTATAGGTTCTAAGATACTTAGGCTCTGAGGCACTAAGGTCTTTTATGTTTTAAATTAGGACTTATTAACTAAGCACCTTAGAGCCTAAAAAAACAATTCATCCCTAAAATTCAACAACTCAGTCACACTCTTTTTCAAAAGCTCTTTTTTAAACTGAAATTTGTTTCATCAAAAGAATAATAAGAATTAAACCTTTTAACCCTTTAAACAATTTTAAACTTTTAAACTTTTTTATCATGACAAAAATTATCGTTACCATCGTTTTATTTGTGACAGCACAATTATTCTCTCAAGGTCAGTACGAACAAGGAATGGGGAAAGCATTTGCACTTTGGGGAGAAGGAAAAAACACGGAAGCTTCGGCCATGTTTGAACGAATTGCTTCGGCTGAAAAAGACAATTGGTTACCCAATTATTATGTAGCATTGGTTAACACAACAACAGCTTTTGCAACGAAAGACAAAGACCAAATCAATGCGTTGTTGACAAAAGCACAAACTGCTTTGGATGTAGAAATAACCAAACAACCCAACAATGCTGAATTAATTGTTATGCAAGCGATGATTCACACAGCATGGATTGCTTTTGACCCAATGACCAATGGTATGAAATTATCCGGAAAAGTTATGGAATTGTATGGAAAGGCCGAAGCAATTGCTCCAACTAATCCACGTGTTGTTTTTGGAAAAGCCGAATTTGAAATGGGTTCAGCGAAATTCTTTGGAACGGATACGCAACCAATCTGTGCACAAATTGCAAAATCAATCGAACTTTTTGCTACTTTTAAACCTGAGTCTGTTTTTCACCCAAATTGGGGATTAGAAAGAGCAAAAGAAGCATTAGTCGCTTGTAAATAATAAAAATAATGGATAAATTAATCAAAGAATTTCCTCGAGCTACTTATATCATTTTAGGAGTATTTATTGTACTGACACTTTTAAATGTGCTAACAGGAGGATCTCTTGCTTGGGATGTGAAACTTGCGATGAGTTTCGGGTTTACAATGCTGTACGGGTATTCTTTGTATTATGCAAACGCGATTCTTTTTATGCAATTGGACACTTTTTTCAAAGAGGAACGCTTTACAAGAAAACGCCTTTTTATTGGAGCTTTTGCCTCCTTTATCATATCCATTTTTGTGATTTTCTTGCTGCGAATTTTGGAAGATGTTTTGATAGAAGGAAAATCAATGCAAACGTTTTTAGCAACAGAAAAACCGGCAAATTATTTGGTTGCTATTGTTATAACGTTCTTTGTGACACTAGGAATTCACGCTTTTTATTTTTACAAAGCCTATCAGGAAAACAAAGTAAAAGAACAAAAAGTGATTGCCGGAACAGCATCGGCACAATTTGAAAGTTTAAAAAATCAAATTGATCCTCATTTTTTGTTCAACAGTTTAAACGTTCTGAGTTCTTTAATTGAAGAAAACCCTGAGAATGCTCAAAAGTTTACTACTTCCTTGTCTAAAATATACCGCTATGTTTTGGAACAAAAAGATAAGGAGTTGGTTCCCGTTGCTGAAGAATTAGCTTTTGCTAAAACGTATATGAATTTGTTGAAAATGCGTTTTGAAAACAGTATCACCTTCGAATTACCGGATGGATTTAACAATGAAGAAGCAAAAGTAGTTCCGTTATCCTTACAATTATTATTAGAAAATTGTATCAAGCACAATGTGGTAAGTGAGAGTAAACCCTTGCACATAAAAATTTACATAGAGAATAACCAGTTGGTTGTTGAAAATAATTTGCAAAAGAAAGAAGTGCTATCAGACAGAAAAGGCGTTGGTTTACAAAATATCGTTAACCGCTATGCTATTTTAACCCAACGAAAAGTGTTGGTAGAAGAAACAGAAAAATCATTTAAAATACTAGTACCTATTTTAACAAAACAAATTTCAATTATGGAAACACAAATGAAATACAATGAAAATACGGCTTATTTAAGAGCGAAAGATCGAGTAGAAAAACTGAAAGGTTTTTATGGGAATTTAATTTCCTACTGTGTCGTAATTCCGGTTTTAATTATTGTGAATCTGAATACGTCAAAGTTTCAATGGTTTTGGTTCCCAATGTTAGGTTGGGGTATGGGTTTAACCTTTCATGCTTTGGAGACTTTTGGTTATGGAAAATCTTGGGAAGAACGTAAAATTCAAGAAATTTTAGAAAAGGAAGACAAACAAAAAAATAAATGGAATTAAACCTTGTAATTATGGAAATGAAAGAAGAGTACGAAAGATATCAGAAAGCAAGTAAAAAAGTACAGGAAATGAAAGGCTTTTATAGTCACTTGATTGCCTACGTATTTGTGATTCCGGTTATTGCATTTATAAACATAAAATACACACCTGAGCATTATTGGTTTTTTTATCCAATGATAGGATGGGGAATAGGACTGTTGTTTCACGGAATAGGTGTTTTTGGCACCGATAATATGTTTGGCAGTGATTGGGAAAATCGGAAGATCAAACAATTTATGGAAGAAGAAAAAAACAAAGAAAAATATCAATAAAAACAGAATCAATTATGAATACTCACGACGAAATAAAATACCAAGAAGCTCTTAAACGAGTAAAAAAAATAAAAGGATTTTACACACATGCCCTAGTTTATATAATCATTAATTTGATGATAGTCATTGTGAATTATCAAGATTTAGAACCAGGAGAATCTTATTTTCAGTATAAAAATTTCACGACACTTTTCTTTTGGGGAATTGGATTAGCCGCTCATGGATTCTCCGTTTTTGTACCCCAATGGTTTTTAGGGAACAATTGGGAAGAACGTAAAATTAAAGAGTTAATGGATAAAGAGAAGAATAGCAAATGGGAATAGTGTTCAGCTTTTACCCATTACCAATAATCATTATAATAGTATGAGAATAATCATCATAGAAGACGAAAAACCGGCTGCACGTTTACTGCAACGTAAATTAGAAAAGTTGGGACTGCAAGTAGACACACTTTTACATTCTGTTGAAGAATCACTGCAATGGTTTCAAGATAATAGGCATCCGGATTTGATTTTTTTAGATATTCAATTGTCCGACGGGTTGTCTTTTGAAATTTTTGAACAAATCGATATTAAAAGTGCGGTGATATTTACCACTGCATTTGATGAATATGCTTTACGGGCATTCAAATTAAACAGTATTGATTATTTGTTAAAACCAATTGACGAAGATGATTTGGAAATAGCTGTAAACAAATACAAATCAAGAAATCAAGCTTTACCAAATTTATCTCTGGATTTTGATATGATTAAACGAATGTTAGTAAATCCGGTTGAAAAAACATATAAACAACGATTTACCATTAAAATTGGGGAACGTCTGAAAATGATTCCGATAGAAGAAGTGGAATGTATTTACAGTGAAAACAAAGGGACTTATTTACACACCCTCGACAATCGTGATTATTTAATCGACGGTACATTAGACCATGTCGAAACAGAACTGAATCCGAATCAATTTTTCAGAGTTAGCAGAAAATTTATTATTCCGCTGAAATCGATAAAAGATATTTTAGTTTACAGCAATTCACGTTTAAAAGTAATTTTACCAACTTATAAAGAAGATGAGGTAATTGTCAGTCGCGAACGCGTAAACGATTTTAAGGAATGGTTGGGGTAAAAAAAGACTGTCAAATTTTTTGACAGTCTTTTTTAAAACATTTGATGTTATAATTTAGAATTCCTCAAATTCTTGATTTTCGTTACGATTGGCTTTTCGAACATTAATAGCTTTGTTATCAGCACCTGTTACAAAAGCAACAAATTCAATGTTATTACTATTTGCTATATTCGAAGGAATTGCAATTGAAAACGACTTGGTGTAAGTGTTACCGACTTTAGTTTCTTCTGAAGCAATTGGCTCCCCAAAAATAGGAGTCAAACATGATTTTAATACATGCTCATGTTCAAAATCATGAATATAAGGTAAACCACCGTAAAAAGTTGTGTAATTTACTTGATCGTAAATTAACCCATTTTCTAAAACATAAACCACTAATTTCAGATTTTCAAAATCTTGACTAAACTTTATATTTACGTCAAGGGTAATATTTGTCGAAGTAACTTGGTTTGACATTGATAAACCTAATTTTGGATTATCACCTTGTGTTAAATTAATTACTTGAGTAATGTTGTTTTGTTCCAAAGGTTGCCAACGGGTCATTCTATTCAATAAAGCTTTTGGATATCCCGACATGTTTAAAACAGCTTCTAAGGCACTTGAATCAAAATTATAAGGATCATATGCCGCATCTGCAGGATTTGAACTGGAACGATGAATACCAACGGGTACAATAAATTCTGATTGAGCACGAGCTAGTTCAATTGCATGTGACACTCTCGGGCAATTTCCACACCATGTTCCGGTGTAATCTTCAATTAAAACTCTTTTTACAAAATTAATTTCAGAACCATCATGAAATCTTACTGAAATTGGCTCAGAAAGTACGCTGTAATATTTAGCTTGAACTGTATAGGTGCCAATTTCCGTAGTGGTAAATGTGTTTCCATCAATTGGAATATTATTCACAAGAATAGTAGCATCTTCAGTAATAATTTCCCCTGAATTGGTTGTAACAGTAAATGTAATAGTCTCTCCAATTACCTTAATTGAATTATCTGCAGTTAAACCAATAGATTCAACCGATTCCAGAATTTTGTAATCGGTACTACAAGAAAAAAAACTAAAAATTATAAGTAATATCCCTAAGACACCAAATTTATTCATGCTATTATTGTTTGAATATTTTTACATTTGAAGAAACTCCTTCTAAGTTTGTAAAACGTGCAATATAAATAGAAGTATTTAAATTGCTTAGATTGATATTTTGAGATCCTTCAGAAAAATTTAATTCTTTAATTAATTGACCGTTTAAATTGAATAATGTTACGTTTCCTTTATTTGCTGCTGTAAACGAAAATTCATCAAAAACAACCGTGTTTTTAACATTAATACCTAAACTTGATAAGTCTTCAAGGTTTATTAAGCTTAAGGCTGGATCATATCGGTAAGTAAAAGTAATTGCACTTGATTCAAAACCTAAGGCATATACTGAAAATACGAAGTCCATTATACCACCTGAACCTGGATTAAAATTCACAAAATGATCTCCTTGCGAAGGATTACTTTGACCGGGAGCCAAGATATTTTCGTAATCAGGATAAATACCGTTTAAAGTAACACTGTCAAAGCAAGATCCGCCATAGCATAATTCAAAATTTGACCCGGTTGTATTAACCAAACCAATACATTTAATTTTGATGTCTAGTGGAGTAGTTGAAACGTTTTTAACTCTGAAGTTAAGGTAAGCAGAAGTCCCGGTGGTTCCAAAAGGAATAACCATTCCGTCAGTGATAATGGTTCCATCAGATTTTTTAAACTCAACTTGGGCAAATGAAGTCAAGAAAAGAAAACTAAAGAATATTGAGTAGGTAATTTTTTTCATAACGTATTTATTATTGTTTATTTAAAATTTTAAAAGGGTGTTTAAAAGAATCTCGATTAAACACCCCAATTAAATTATTTTAAAATGATTTTGTCTGTTTTAGCAAAATTGTCACCTATAAAATTGATGAGGTATATACCTGAAGATAAATCGCTTAAATTTAAAGTAGAATCACCAGCTTCAAGTGTTGAAGTCGAAATTAATTTACCACTTAAATCAGTAATTGAAACTTTAGCCATTTCAGGTAAAGAAATAGTTATCATTCCATTAGTTGGATTTGGGTAAAATTTAATTGAATTTGCATCGAAAGCAGAAACACTCAAATTGGTATTAACACCATATTTTTTGCTTTCTCCGCTTCCAAAATTACCTCCAGTCATACCTGGGATTAATACACCATTTGCTAAAACCTGGTAACTTCCATTTCCATATGAACAACACATTCCATCTCCATAAGAGTCAATAATTGAAAAAGTATAACAGTCATTTGCTAAAGTTAAATTTACATCCGGTTTTGGAAAAACTCCGGCAGCTCCTGCATCAGTATAAGGACCACCTTGAGCTACAGTTGTTCCGGCAGAATTTTTTAAATTCCATGTTGTTTCGCTACCGTATTGATCAGTTGAAATTTTTACAGTGATATTTGTAAATTGTGTTTCAACTGCTTTGTTGAAATTAATTGCACCACTATTATTTGAAACATTGTCATCATTTGGAATTGTTATAGTTACTGTGTTAGTTGGCAAAAGAGTATAGCTAACGGCAGGTAATTGAACTATTGCACTAGTCAATGGAGCAAGGTTTCCAGTCCAAACATAGTTTTGAGTAGCCCCTGAATTAATTGCATAATCAATAGATAAACTGGTTAAAGGTGTTTGTCCATTATTTTGAATAGTCACTTTTGGACCAATAGAATTAGTACACTGTTCCCCAATGGTTTCAATACTTTTTACTTTTGCATCGTTATTAGCTAATCCGGTGTAGGTTGGTTTTGCACCATTTCCACTGATAATTTTTTGTTGCGTTTCTGTTACAAATGCAACTAATTCCATTTCACCGATTTCTGCAGGGATGTTGTTGTATGCTGCCGGAATAGTGTAATTGAATGTTTGTGTGTAAAAGGATCCGTTTGTAGTTGTAGTGATATCAGTTCCCCATTGACCGGTTAATAAATGAACTAAACGGTGTTGATGGTTATAATTATTTCCCATGTTACCACCTGTTTGTGGTCCTAATGTGTTATTTTGTAAAAGTGCAATATTTAGTTTGTTCGTACTTATAGGGCTGTTGCCTGTATAGTAAACTTCAACAGTTACAGTTAATTGTCTTGTTTGTGCATCAATAACACCCTGAACACCTACGTTAACATAGGAACTTTGAGCTAAAGTTTGGTTAGAAGCATTTGACCAATTTCCTCTATTCATAGCAGTGGTTCCTAATGCTCCTTGGTTTAATCCCGGAAAAGCAGTACGATTTACTGTTCCAGCTGGATAACCAACTAAGCCAGTTTGACCTGCAATGGCAGTTCCAAAAGAAGTTCTGAAATCCGGTTCTCCTGAAGTAGGTTCCGCATAACCTCCAACATGTACATTAATTAAAAATACATTGTTTGGATTGGCATTTTTAATTGAGTTGGCAATGGCATGCCCTTGAGGACAATAAACACAATGAATTCCGGTGAATTCTTCTAAAATGACTTTTTTGTTTTCAGGGTTGGTGTTTACAAAAGTTTGAGAGTTTGTATAACCAAAGGTCAGCAAAACAGCTGTGAGTAATGTTTTTTTCATTCTTTAGTGGTTTGTTAATTAATTGTTTAGCGGTAATTATAGTTTTGCCAAAAATATACTTTTTTTAAAATAAAAATAACTTCTTAGTAACTTTTTTTTTAAAATAATTTTCAGTATTACGTATTTGGAGGGTATTTTTTTTTATTATTGCCTAATTATTAAAAATCAGTATTCAAATTAAGAATAGCTGAAATTGTATAAAAGACTAAAATTCAAATTTAATTTCTTCATGAAAAAAATTATCTTGTTTACGTTTTTATTTTTTAATGTTATCAATGCATTTTCCCAAAAACAAATGCCTAACGTTACTTTAACATCGGATAACAACAAATCTTTTAATGTTAAAAATGATTTTAATGAAAAAGATAAATTATATGTATTCGCATTTTGGGCCACTTGGTGTGCACCCTGTTTGAATGAATTAGACGCAATCAATGAATATTATGCAACATGGACAACAGAATTAAACATGGAATTAATTGCCGTTTCCATTGATGATACGCGTACACAAAAAAGGGTAAAGCCATTATTAAATGGCAAGAATTGGACCTATACTATTCTTTTGGATACCAATCAGGATTTAAAAAGAGCTTTAGCTATAGCCAATGTTCCTTATACAATTGTGGTAAAAAACCAAAAAATTGTTTATGTACACAATGGTTACAGTCAAGGTGCAGAAATGGAATTGTATAATAAACTTAAGGAACTTAAATAATGCAGTTTAAAAAGATTATTGTAACAAGTTTTTTGTTGAGTTTTTCAATTTTGTTTTCTCAAGAAAAAGATAGTATTACTAAGAAAGATTACGGAAGAGTTTACGGCGGATTTGAATCGAATGCTCAATGGTATATGAACGATAAAGAAATGGGAACCATTCAACCCGAAGACCCGGTTCGATCCAATAGTTATCTTTTTGCCAATTATCAATATAAAAATTGGACTGCTGGTGTTCAAGTAGAAGGTTATTTAAAGGAAGCTCTACTAAATTATAATCCGGAATTCAGCGGAATAGGACTTGGAACTTATTTTATAAATTACAAAACTGAAAAAATTGATGTCACCGCAGGTTATTTCTACGAGCAGTTTGGTAGTGGAATGTTACTTCGTGCCTGGGAAGACAGAGCATTAGGTATCAATACGGCTTTACGAGGTGGAAGATTTATTTTTAGACCTTCTTCTAATGTAAAATTAACCGCTTTGTTTGGTCAGCAACGTTCCGGATTTGATGTGTCTGATGGTAAAATATATGGTTTTGATTCTGATTTTCAGTTGAGTGAAGCCTTAAAATTAGAAAAATCTGATCTTTCATTTGGTTTAAGTTATGTGGGTCGATATGAATCAATAGAAGATATACCTGAACCAAATTTTGAAGCTTTAACCAATGCTTTTTCGGGTAGAGTAAATTATTCTATTAATTCATTTTACTCGTCAGTTGAATACAACTACAAATCGGAAGATGCCGTTTTGAATCGCGTTAGTAATACAATAGATAACGATTTTATCAAACCCGGTAATGCAATTCTTCTTAATTTAGGCTATTCCAAACAGGGCTTAGGTATAGATGCAACTTTGAGAAGATCCGAAAACATGTTGTTTTTATCCGAAAGAGTTCCAACCGTTTCCGGAGAAAATACAAGTTTAAATTTTAACGATAAAGTTTTAAATTTTACACCGGCTTTAACCAAACAACAACATTCAAATTTGGCCAATATTTATGTTTATCAAGCTCAAGTTGGAGTTGATTTCAAGTCGCCAACCATTTTAAAAGCGGGTGAAACAGGCGGACAAATAGATATTTTTTATGAGTTTGCAAAAGATACTAAATTAGGCGGGAAATATGGAACTAAGATTGCTTTCAACATGTCGCAATGGTATAATTTACCCGGAGAATATCAATTAACGCCCAGCAATTATGAAACTAATTTTTTTGGAGTAGGGACCAAGTATTTTTCTGATTATAACTTAGAAGTTAAAAAGAAACTTTCCGAAAAATGGCACACAGGATTTAATTATGTAAACCAGTATTATAACAAACCTTGGATTGAAGATGCCAGTTCGGATGTAAATACAAATATTATTACCGGAGAAGCTATTTATAATTTTGCCGAAACTAAATCGATTCGTTTTGAGGCAGAACATATGTGGGCTGATGCTGATTTTAAAAATTGGGCTGGAGGTACATTAGAGTTAGACATCAATGATACGTATTCCTTCTATATTTGGGATATTATCAATTATGGAAATGATAATCCCGACAAACGTAATCATTATTTTAATTTGGGTGGTGCTTATCGAATTAATTCAACTCGAATAGGTTTGAATTATGGAAGACAACGTGGCGGATTGGTTTGTGTAGGCGGTGTTTGTCGTTTTGTTCCCGAAAGTACCGGTTTAACACTTACTTTGAGTACCGCTTTTTAAATTTTTAAACTATAGAAATTATCCCTGAATTCAAAGAGTTTAGGGATTTTTTTATGCAATATATTGTTTTCGGATACCAATTAATACAAAAGTAAAAACCGTGTAAATAACAAAAAAGGTACAATGTATTCTATCCAACCTAAGGGTAACATTATTGCAATGATTAATAATTGAAAACCTAATCCGTAAGCAGAAAGAAGTGTCATAAACCAGTTGGGAAAGGTTTTTACTTTGTAGGCTTCTTTGTCTAAAAAATGAATGATTTTATCAAATCCACATATACAATGCTATAAATTTTAAATAAAAAGTTGACTACTTCCTGCTTTTCACCAGGTAACGCTTTGGGGGATTTGTATTCAAAAATTTTACTAGTTGCATCGCCACCTATAGATTTTGTTCTTAAAATTACATAGTAATAATTATACAATGTACCTTGTAATTGAATAGACAAAAAAGCTAAAAAGGATAACCAAACGGTCGTATTTGAAACATAACAAATGGCAGTCAAAAAACCAAAATTCAAAAGAATATCAAAAATACTGTCCAAATATCTACCTGAATAGGAAGGTGTTTTTTTTAATCGGGCTAACTCTCCATCGGCAGCATCAATTCCTGATTTCAGTAGGATAAAAAATGCGGCCCAATAATAATAACCTTCTAAAATACTGTAAATAGCTACTATTCCGGTGAATCCGAATAGGAGTGTTACATGAATAGGCGTGAAGGAGGTATTTTTTAATTGTAAAGCAAAAAATTTTCCAAAAAATCTTCCATAATCTGATAAATCTAAAAATTTATCCTGAACGGCAAGTTTAGACATTTAAATAATTCTAACGAAACTGTGACAATATAGTCAATTATAAATTTTATTTACTGAAACGATGCAATGTAAATGTCATCGCACTCAATAAAAAGAAAGCCATTACTTGATGCACCAACCCTAACCATAAAGGAACATGAAGCAACAAGGTAAAAATACCCAATAGAAATTGGATAAAAACAAATACTACCAACGTATTTAATCCTTTGATTTGAGTGGTAGAAAGTGAATATTTTTTACTTCTGAAATACAATAAAACCATTAATCCAACAACAACATATGCTAAAGTTCTGTGAATAAATTGAACACCGCTTTTACCTTCAGTTAAGTTTTGAAAAAGTGTAGGTTGTTCAATCCATACGGTTTCGTGAATTAATTTGCCTTCACTCATCAGTGGCCAATGGTTGTGAATTAATCCGGCATTTAATCCGGCCACAAATCCACCATAAATGATTTGGATGATTAAAACAACCATCGCAATTCGGGCCAATTTTCTCAGAGGCAGAATTACTTTATTTTTGGCAGGATAAATTAAATCTAAGGCAACCCATAGCGTGTAGGCAAAAGTGATAAATGCAAAAGTCAGGTGTAAAGCTAATCGGAAATGACTCACATCCGGGTTGTCAATTAAACCACTTTTTACCATAAACCAACCCAAAAAACCTTGAAAAGCACCCATTCCCAAAAGGACTATACATTTTTTCAATGTTTCAGAATCTAATTTTTTCTTAATCAAAAAATACCCAAACGGAATGATAAAAACCAAACCAATTATTCGACCAATAAAACGGTGAAACCATTCCCAGAAGTAAATAAATTTATAATCTTCTAAAGTAAAATCATTGTGAATGTTGATTTTTTGATATTCTGGAAATTTCTTGTATTCTTCGAAGGCATTGCCCCATTTTTCTTCTGATAAAGGAGGAAAAGTATCGGTAACCAAATGCCAATCGGTCATTGATAATCCGGAATTAGTTAATCGGGTAATTCCTCCAACGACAACCATTATAAACAATAAAGCACATCCGGAAAGTAACCAAATAATAACAGGTTTGTTAGTTTTCATTGCATTTATAATTAGTGCAAAAATACGTTGCTTTTAAAAAATCATACGATTGAACAAAAGTTAATCTTATGCTTATTTTTCGATAGGTTGTAAGCCTAATTTCATAGCTCTTTTAATCATAAAATTAAAGGCAGCTTCATAATCATTCGAAATTTCGCCTTCCAAAATAGCCTCTTTAATAGCTTCTTTTAAAACACCAATTTCTCTGGATGGTTTTAAATTGAAAATTTTCATAATTTCTTCTCCGGATATTGGAGGTTGAAAATTCCGCACATGATCACGTTCTTCCACTTCCACTATTTTTTGACGAACGATTTTAAAATTGTTATGGTATTTTTTAAATTTAGTGGGGTTTTTAGTTGTAATATCAGCTTCACACAAGGTCATTAAATCTTCAATATCTTCACCGGCATCAAACAGTAATCGTCGTACCGCAGAATCGGTCACAATTTCTTGTGATAATACAATAGGTCTGGAACTCATCATCACCAATTTGGATACATATTTCAGTTTGTGATTTAAAGGCATATGCAAGCGTTCAAATAGTTGCTTGACCATTTTTCCACCCAAAAATTCATGTCCGTGAAACGTCCAACCTTGTTTTTTGTTAAACTTTTTGGTTGGAGCTTTTCCAATATCGTGTAGCAAAGCTGCCCAACGCAGCCAAACATCTTCGGTATTCGGACAAATATTATCTACTACTTCCAAGGTGTGATAAAAGTTGTTTTTATGGGTATGACCTTCCATTTCTTCTACTTGATTTAAAGCAGTCAATTCCGGTAAGATTAAATCGAGTAAACCGGTTTGATATAACAAAATAAATCCCACGGAAGGTTTTTCGGTCAATAATATTTTATTCAATTCATCCACAATCCGTTCACCGGAAATAATGGAAATCCTATCTTTATTTCGAGAAATTGCGTGAAATGATTTTTCTTCAATGGTAAAGTTCAACTGGGTGGCAAACCGAATGGCTCGCATCATTCGCAGTGGATCATCAGAATAGGTAATATCCGAATCTAAAGGAGTTCGAATAATTCTATTTTCTAAATCTACGATTCCATTAAAAGGGTCAACCAATTCACCATAATTTTCCTGATTTAAAGAAAAAGCTAAGGCATTGATGGTAAAATCACGTCGGTCTTGGTCATCTTTCAACGTGCCATTTTCAACGATTGGATTTCTGCTTTCGGTTTGATAACTTTCTTTTCGAGCACCCACAAATTCGATGTCAATTTCCTGAAAGCGAAGCATGGCTGTTCCATAGGTTTTAAAAACCTGTACTTTTGGATTGTTAGGAAGTAATTCTGAAACTTTTAGAGCCAATTCGATTCCGCTACCAACAGCTACAATATCAATGTCTTTTTTGAAATTTCGTTCTAACAAAAAATCACGAACAAATCCACCTATGACATAGCTTTCTACACCTAGTTCCTTTGCTGCTTGTGAGATAATTTTGAAGATGGGGTTATGTAGAGCTTTGGTGTTATTCATTAAAAAGATTTATAATTCAATGTTTAAAGTTTGGATACTAAAAACTATAGCGGGATATTATTTACGTATTACTTTTACCTGACTATCTAACGTCAATTTGATAATAGTAGAAGGCTTATCGCAAATTTTTTCGCGGTGCAAATTTACAACATAGTCTACTCCTTTAATAATTTCGGGACTAATTTCTTTAAATGATTTTGGAGTCGGTTGTCCGGAGATATTTGCTGAAGTAGAAACCAATGGTCTTTTCATTCGCTCCATTAATTTATAACAGAAGGGTTCTTTTACAATTCGAATGGCAAGTGTGTCATCTTCAGCAATAATATTTGGGGCTACATTTCGTGGTTTATCTAAAATTAATGTGGTGGGTTTCTCGGATAAATCCAAAATTTGCCAAGCAACTTCCGGTATATCTTTAAATACATTGTAAATCATTTTTTCGCCATTCATCAACACAATCATACTTTTGCTTTCACTGCGTTTTTTTAATTCGTAGATTTTTTGAACAGCCTCTGCATTTGTTGCATCACATCCAATTCCCCAAACGGTATCGGTCGGGTAGAGGATGATGCCTCCGTTTTGAATGACTTGGTAGGCTTTTTCAATTTCTTTGTTACTCTCCATTGCTAACGGTTTTATATACTTCTAAGGTTTTTTGTGCCATTTGTTGTGTTGTGAAATTTTCTATTAAATTTTGATAAGAAATAGTAGTTAGCTTTGGTATAAGTTCTTTATTATCAAATAAATAGATGATTTTTTCAGTAAGAGTTTTAAAGTCATGTCTAGGAGCCAAAAATCCGTTAATGCCATCTTGAATTATTTCAGGAATTCCACCAACACTCGTACTGATTACTGGCTTTTGATGATAAAAACTTTCAAAAATTACTTGTGGAATGCCTTCACTTTGTGAAGTGATTAAAAGAGCATCAAATTGAGGAATAAAGTTAGAGGCATTAGGCGTATATCCCAAAAAAATAATATCATTCTCCAATTTATATTCTTTCACTTTTTGTAGTAAATCGGGCGTTCTATCTGTATAGTTTCCAATTTGAACAAATTGAAAATCTGTTCTTTTTTGAATATTAATAAGCTCATTTACAATTTCTATGAGCGTTTCAAAATGTTTTGCTCGAATGTGATTTCCAATAACACCTATTATTTTTTTTGAATTAGGAATTGCAAATTTTTCCCTTAAGCCAAAAGGTGTTTCGCTACTTTTAGTTCCGATATTTGTACCATGATAAATGGTCATTAATTTGCTTTTGTCAACAATAGAGTCAGCTGTTACTCGCTTGGTTTCGTTTGACACACATAAATATTTTTTAATTTTCGGATAATTGTATTTATACAGTGTCAACTTTTTCTTTTTAATTGGGAAAGAGGTTTTTTTGCTAAAAATAAATGGTGGTAAACTATAAAATTTATCTGCAATAATTGTTAAAGCGATTGCAGAAGGGTCATGAATATGTATAACATCTACATGGTATTTTTTACAAAGTGCAATTATTTTAAAAGCAAATCGAACGTCTAAATTAAAGGCTAGGGGAGCAGTTTCAAATTTTAAATCCGTTTTTAATAATCGTTTGTGAAATAACCCATTCTGAACACAAAGTATTATGTTATTAACTTCCGAATTAGATTTTTTTAATTCAAAACACAAATTTTCTATATGGTTTTCACCACCACCCCAATTTTTTACAGCAGAAACATGAAGAATAGTCATATTTGAATTATTTTTTGGGTATGTTTAATAGATTTAACAACAGAAATTCCCTTTACAAGTAAAATTAAATAGGCCCTGTTTTTTTTACTGAAAGGTGACTTTAACAGAAAAACAATAAATTGAAAGAAATAAAATAATAAATAAGAAAATGAATTTAAGTTTTTCTGAATTACATAAAACTGAGCTATTTTCATCTCATTTCTAATAACCTGAGATGTTCGGGTACTTTTTCCTTTTAGATGAATATATTGAGAATAAGGTAAAGAATAAATATCTTTTTTTAAATTTTTAGCAATTCTAAAAGCTAAATCTTTTTCTTCATAATATAAAAATAGGTTTGTGTCAAAACCACCAACGGCATCAAAATCTTTTGCAACACAACAAAAAAGGGAACCGGGTACTGCTCCAACATTTGTAGGTTCCGAATTAGTTAACATTCTGGAAGGGTATTTTTTTGGATTTAAAAGATGCAAAAAAGAATGACCAAACAATTCCGTGGGCAAACTTAAACCATAATCAAAGCATTTGAATTTTTCCCCCCCTTCATCAATCGCCTGACATCCTACGATGGCTACATTTGGTTTCTTTTTCAAAAATTCAATCATCGTATTTACCGAATCTTCAATCAGAATAACATCACTATTCATGAATACATAGTAAGTACCAATTGCTTTTTGTACTCCCATCATATTTCCTGCTCCAAATCCAACATTTATTCTACTTCGAATTAATTGAGTTGAAATTTTAAATGTGTTTTTTAAACCAACTTCTAAAGCAGAAAAATCTTCTTTATTACTGGCATTGTCAACAATAATAACTTCATGTTTTTCAAAATCTACAACCTTTTCTTCAATAGACTGAATGGCTTGAAGGGTTAATTTTGATGTATTATAATTAATTATAATGATGGAACTAACAATCATATGAATAACATTTTTATCAGAAACCTATTTTGAAGGTTGAATACAAAAATAGTGCAAATAGTATTGAGTTTTCTAAACTAACTTTATATTTAATTTCCGGTTGGTATAAAAAAAATAAGAATAATTAATACATTTGAAAAAAATATAAAATGGACTATAAAAATAAACCAACAGGATATTATGATAATTTCAGAGATGAGATGCTTGTTTATTTGCCAAAAGAAGCTAAAAAAATTTTAGAAGTTGGATGTGGAAATGGCTGTTTCGCTGAGGTAATAAAAAAACAAAACAACGCAGAAGTTTGGGGAATTGAACTCATGGAAGAAGAAGCAGAAAAAGCAAAACTCGTTTTGGATAAAGCATTTGCCGGACCTTGTGAAAATTTCATTGACGATTTACCTGAAGATTATTTTGATGCGATTTATTTTAATGATGTTCTAGAGCATTTAGTAGATCCTTACACGGTTTTAAAAAAATTAAGAAGTAAATTATCTAAAAATGGTGTAGTCATTAGCTCTATTCCAAATGTTCGCTACCATAATACATTTATGAGAGTTTTAATAAAAAAAGACTGGAAATATGAAGATTATGGCGTGATGGATTTTACGCATTTACGATTTTTTACCGAAAAAAGCATAAACAGAATGTATAAAGAAGCCGGTTATACGGTTAAGGTTAGTGAAGGAATCAATAAAAGCAAATCGCTAAAACCTTACCTTTATAACATTCCGGTTTTATTTACACAATTAGATATTCGCTATCCTCAATTTGCTACAGTTGCCTCAAAGTAGTTTTGAATTGATTAAATGGTATAAAAAAATGATTAAATGGATTTCAAAATAAATTCAAAGCTTGATTTTCCTGAATCAATTTTATTGGGTTTCATAAAAAACTTCACGACTGAAGGGAAAATACTTTCAGACGGAACACGAAACTGTATAAAGATTTTTTCGTGGCAAAATAGAAGTGTTGCCATTAAATCATTTAAAATTCCAAATTTTTATAATGCTGTAATTTATCGTTACTTCAGAAAATCTAAAGCAAAACGTTCTTTTGAATATGCTATTTTTTTGAGTGAAAATAATATTGGTACTCCAGCACCTATTGCCTATTTTGAGAATTTCAGTTTTTTGGGTTTAAAAGACAGTTATTATGTAAGTGAAAATTTGGAATGTGATTTGACTTTTCGAGAGTTAGTAAAAATTCCTGATTTTCCGGAACATGAAGCAATTTTAAGACAATTCACCCAATTTTGTTTTCAGCTTCATGAAAAAGGGATTGAATTTAAAGATCATTCTCCTGGAAATACGCTTATCAAAAAAAATGAACAAGGTTTGTATGATTTTTTTCTTGTCGATTTAAATCGGATGAATTTTCATGAAAAAATGCCTTTTGAACTTCGAATGAAAAACTTGTGTCGGTTGACTCCAAAGCAGGAAATGATTTTGGTGATGAGTAATGAATATGCAAAAGTGTCCGGTGAGTCTGAAAAATTAATATTTGAAACTTTGTGGAAATATACATCGGAATTTCAATACCGTTTTTTTAGAAAAAAAAGATTAAAAAAGAAATTTCTTTTTTGGAAATAGATATTCTGAAAAAACCACTAAATTTCCATTCTTAAAGGAATTAATGAAATTATCCGTCATCATAACGACATACAATGCAGAAGAATGGTTGCGTAAAGTCCTACTTGGATATAGCGTTCAAACAGAAACTGACTTTGAAATTGTAATTGCCGATGATGGTTCTACTTCAAAAACGGCTGAACTTATAAAAGCACTTGAACTTAAATTTAAATACCCAATTATTCATGTTTGGCAGGAAGATGATGGATTTCAAAAACCAAAAATTTTAAACAAAGCTATTTTAGCTTCCAATGCAGACTATTTATTGTTTACGGATGGCGATTGTATTCCACGTAAAGATTTTATAGCTAGTCATTTACAATATAAAGAAGAAGGTTATTTTCTTTCCGGAGGATATTTTAAATTACCAATGACTATTTCTGAAACCATTGCAGAGGAACACATTTATTCTCAACAATGTTTTGATATTTCTTGGTTACGTACTCAAGGTTTAAAGTTAAATTTTAAATTGACAAAGCTAACGTACAACAAATGGATTGCGTTATTTATGAATTGGCTTACACCAACGAAACGTTCATGGAACGGACATAATTCTTCTGGTTTTAAATCCGATATTTTAGCGGTCAATGGGTTTAATGAAATAATGAAATACGGTGGTTTAGACAGAGAATTAGGAGAACGTATGTTCAATAACGGAATGTTGTCTAAACAAATTCGATATAGTGCTATTTGTTTGCATTTAGACCATGCAAGAGGTTATTTCAGCCAAGAAGAATGGGATAAAAATTTAGCCATCAGAGCTTATAATCGCAAGCATAAAATTACAAAAACACCAAACGGAATTACTTTAAATGATAACTAGCGAAAAGCTCTAACTTCGGAATAATCAACTCCGGTTTTAACTCTAAATACAAATTCTCCGCTTCATCTTTTAATTCTTTTTCTGTTTTTTCTTTAAAAAGATTAGGTTGGTAATCTTCTAAATGTACAGATGAATGGTTTATTCCATCTTCAAAAGTGGCCCACATTTTCTTTTCTATCCAAGGCGAAAAAATAATAAAAGAAGGTTTGTTTAAGGCTTTTGCCATATTAATTGCTCCGCCATCATTTCCTATTATGGCGTCACATTCATTCATGATTGCAATGAATGATCGCAAATCAGCACCTAAAAAATCAAAATAAATTTTAGTTTTAGTTTTTTCTGAGCATAAATTCAATATGGTTTTGGCATCCTTAATTTGCTTAGGAAAATAATTGAATAAAATAGTTACATCATAATTTTGACCAATGAAATCAATCATTTTTGCCATAAAAGGTAATGGATAAGTCTTTTTTTCCTCACTTCCCAAAAGACTAATCATGACCGTTTTTTTACTTTCATTTATTCCAAATTTTTTAAATAAATTTTTAGCTGTTTGCATTTCAGCATTTGTTAAAAATAACTTTGGAATGGGGTCAATATATTTTTCAATTGATAAAGGTTTTAATAAGGAAAGCCTTCTTTCAATTGCTAGTCCTAAACTTGTTTTTGGAGCATCTTCGTAGGGAACATTAATATCATATATGAAATTACGACCAATTTTTTTATACGATATTTTTTGTTTTGCACCACTCATCGCGGAAAGGAGCCAACTTTCCAACTTGGAATAGGCGTCAATCAGAATATCATATTTTTCGGCTCTTATTTTTTTACCAAGTTTTAAAAAAGCACGTCTGCTGGACTTATGTTTTTCAGTAAAACGAATGATGTTGTCAATATTCGGATTGTTTTCTAAAACCGGAACGGTGTTTTCATGTACTAAATAGTCAATTTGGGCAGTAGGATATGCCTTTCGAAGTGAATTACATAAGATTGAACTTAGTAAAACATCGCCAATCATTTTTTGTTGTATAACTAATATTTTTTTCATTCGAAAATGCTAGTGAACATGTAATTTATTATTTATTACCCTTTCGTTAAACGATTGAACATAAGCTTTGATGAATTGTTCCATTTGATCTGCAATAACAGAATTGCTCTTTAAAAGATTGTTTTTCAGTAATTCATCGGTTTTAAAATTATATAATCCAATAGCTTTTTTTCCATCGAAAGCCATGTAATAATCATCGTTTATATAATGGTAAATATTATCTAAAAAATAAACAACAAAATTCTTTTCAGACTTAAAAGATTTGCCATAAGTCACCATTTTTGT
>NZ_PNJW01000017.1 GCF_013822155.1 Flavobacterium sp. | reverse complement strand
GGAATGATGCAGGTGTTTTATATCAAGGGTATGCATTTAAAAATTTAAATAAAGAAAAAGCTATTCAGTTTTTAAATTTAATTTATTCTTCAATAGAAAAGCACTCTAGTTTTTTACAACAAAATAATGACAATAATAATATTGTATTTAAGTTTGATGATATGGAAGTTTTAATATGGACAACATCAGATGGATATAACATCAGAATATTTTGGAATAGCTTTGATGCCAGTTGGGAAAAGACAGCCTATTTGCGTTCGAAAAAACGTTTTGAAAAAAAAATCAAAGAATAGTTCTTTAAATAATTGGTATGTATAACTTTTATTTGGTTATTTTTGAAGGAGAGTTCTATTCATAAGATGGTTTTTAGACGTACTGAAGTTATGCGTCATGCTCGGGAACAGTCTGTCTATATGAAACAAACTGAGTAAATGAAATTATACGAATTATCACAGCTACCATTTAAGGAACGATTTAAGTTTGTTAATGACCTTCTGGAAAGCAATACAGAACTTTCTACTGATGAAAAATTAGTCATTGATATTTTTGAGGCCACAAATGAATGGTTTCAAAAACCAACCAATCAATGTGAACCTAATTTGATTTCTAAGCTTAAGGACGAAAAATGGGGGCTCCCGCCTTTTTTTGAAACCATATATGAAATACAGGAGAAATATTTAATTGAGAAGTTATCAAAAAATGAAAGACAAAGAATATTTGATGAATGTAAAGAAACATGGTGTTTATATTACCCTGATTTTTACAGAATTTCTGAAATAATGTTGGAATTTAACACTAATGAGATGTTAGTTGAATTTAGAAAACATTCTCCACCGTCATTTATACGTGAAAGAGCAAGTGAAGTTTATAAAAAATGTCTTTCATATAAAGTAAAACTCAAAAACCATAAAATAGACAATTTAGGTTACTCCTATACCCCTGGATCCTATTGTATAGATTTCAGTAAAGTTATACTTTTTACAAATGAATACGCAGATTGGGGGCAAAAAGCATCTTATTTTTGGAATAAAATTTATTCTTTGCAGGATAAATACAATTCTTTATATGCTTATGAAGATTGGAAAAGGTATATTAAACATAGTGAGGTATTAAAAGAAAAAAAAGAAGAAATTCAAAAGCTACATGATGATACTCTTACATTACTAAATGCAGGAAATGAAATGGTTCTCAAACATAACAAAGCAATTACAGAAGAATATAACACAAACGCTTTTGAAATGTCTATATACGAAAGGGAATTAGAAATCGCACTAACGTGTGATGTCAATAATGCCTCTGAAGAAGAGTATTGTTATGTATATACTTTGGAGTGTGAATTATTTGTTTTTTATGTCGGAATTGCTGGGAGTCCAAGAGAGAGATTTGAACAACATATAAGAGGTGCTTTTAGTAATGAATCTAATTTATTCAAATCAAAATTCATCCAAAAATTTCATTCAGAAGTAAAACAAAAAATTATCTATGAAGGAACTAGAAGAGATTGCAAAAAATTTGAGAGAGAATATATTTCTAAATATAATCCTCTTGGAAACATGACTGAAGGTGGAGAAGGTTAAAAACCCAAACACATAGCAACTACTACAACGGATTTGGGCAATTGGCTTAATGGAAAAATGGTTTTGTATTTGGAATAATTTGGCAAATCCGAAAATATGGCTTAATTTAGTCCCAAACCCGCTGTAATCCCAAGACTTTGGAGAAAAAGTCTCCACCTTTTCTCCAACAATCGGGAACTTCACGAGGAGAAAGGCTCTCTTTCAGACCTTCTCTCAACTCGACCTTTGAGAAATCTCAAAACTCAAGCTTGCTATAAGATATACCTGAACACCCGAACAGATCAAGATTGGGGCTTTATTGTATCCACAAGTACAGATTTAATAGCTGTATTCAATAACTCAAATACTGCTTTTTTGTCTTCTGGCACATCTTCATCAGTTATTGAAAAAAGTAATAAATATGAAACTGGAATACCAAGTGCCTTAGAAATTTTTTCAATAGTTGATTTCTGAGGAAAAGTAACATTTGTTTCAATTAAACTGAGTGCATTAACTGATACGCCACACATTTCGGCTAAATCTTTTTGACCTAGCTCTTTTTGCTTTCTTAAAGTTTTTATTGCTGCTCCAATATTCATAATTAATGCTAAGTTTAGCTTCCTATATCTAAACCAAACAGTTTTAAAATTGCCTCACTGATACCGTAAATAGCGATGACTTTTTTAGCAAAATCATCTAAATCGAAATCGTCGTCAGTGTTAGCGTGTCTGTTTGATAATATTTTAATTAATGTTTTTTTATCCTTTGCTGATAAGTCGCTTTGCTTAATGTTTTTTAGAAGTAATTTATATTTTGACATAAGAGTTGTTGCTTGAAATTAAATTTTAGATTAATTGCAGCTTCTCTTAAATAGTTGTACATATTAGAGAAGCTAAAAAATGAATTTGCTAAACTAATATGATCTTCTTCGGCAGTGAAAATATGATAATGACTCGAAATTAATATTGGTGATAATTTGGCTCGCAGGTCATTATTGATTTTACGAAATCTAATTTTTATGATTCTTGAAATTCTTGATGCTATATAAGCAAATTTTCCTAATGTTCTAGTATAGGGTTTAGAGTAGGCAACTCTGTAAAAGAAATCACGAATTAAAACACTATCCAATTTTGATGATAAAATTTCATCAATTGTCAAATAATTAGGAAATGATAATATATAATCCCCATAATGTGTTTCGTTAACGAATTGTGCAAAAAAGTTTCTTAAACTATCAAGCTCTTTTTGATCTATATTCTTACGATTTTTCTTCGTTTCATTAAATAAATGTTTAACTGCACCAATATACCAAGATACAATAACTGCCAAATGCTTTCTTGTTAACAGAAAAAAAGTTACTTCATTTGGAACGTAAAATCCAGCCTCTCTGAGGATGCTAATAATTGTCTGTTCAGATATTCCTATTTTTTTTGATAAATCAAAAATCCTAATACTTTTATTATCGATTTTCATACTTGATACTGACATAGTATATAATTTTGGTCAAAGATAAGTAAAAAAATTAAATTCAATCCATTATTTGGATTTTTTTTTAAATAAACATAAAAAAGACATGAAATATATTTATTTATAATAGCTACGTCTTACAGCATATATTAAACTTCTTGGCTAGTTTTCTGTATTTTGTTCAATTAATTTTATTATTTTCGTTATGTGATAGTGAAGAAAACTAGGTCGCCAAGTCTCCATGAGTTCTAACATGGGAACATTATTGGCAAGCATTAGATAATGCTTTGAGAAAATAAATAATCTTCAAAAAATCTAAAATATGCACTTTGCTTTATTAGGTAATAATCGAATAGAAGCTCAACCGAAACTTAACGGATTGTGTTCTTGTTGTTCGAAGCCCGTTATTGCAAAATGTGGTACACGAAAAATTTGGCATTGGGCACATAAAAGCAAAACAGATTGTGATAATTGGTGGGAACCGGAAACAGAGTGGCACCGAACTTGGAAAAACAATTATTCTGCTGATTGGCAAGAAATATCTTTGCTTAATAAAAGAACAGGTGAAAAGCATATTGCAGATGTTCGTACAGTTCATAATCTAGTTATAGAGTTTCAACATTCACATATTAATCCTCAAGAACGAACCTCACGAGAACAGTTTTATAAAAATATGGTTTGGGTTGTTGATGGAACACGCCTAAAAAGAGATTATCCTCGTTTTCTCAAAGAGTGGAAAAGTGACGGAATTAGTGAAGTACATCAAACAGACAAATCGGGAATATTTAAGGTTTGGTTTCCAGAGTTTTGTTTCCCAGAACATTGGCTTAAAAGTTCAGTACCGGTTATTTTTGATTTTCGAGGAGACGGTTCAATGGACGATTCCGAAGGTTTGCGAAATACTCTTTACTGTTTATTCCCGCAATTTGGAAGACATGCCAGAGTTGCTAAGATTTCACGTAAAGCTTTCATAAAAGCAACTACTAATGGAGAATGGACTTTGCGAGTTCTAGATTTCATAAATGAATTTAGAATACAAGATGAAATAGAACTAAGAAAACAGCAACAAACAATGCCACACTCATCAAATAAAATAATTTATACATGGAGAGGAATTCCACTCATTGGTGGCTACAAAAAAAACCGAAAGCGTCTTTAAGTATCGTACAAACTTACTCGTATATGAAGGCTATAATTATATGCCTGCAATTAAATAATGTAACTGATTGCCAACCTGTTCAAAGAATAAAATTTTCAAAATAATTTTAAAAAACAACCTCGTTTAGTGCTATCTAAGTGGGGTTTGTTTTTTAATGTTCTGAAAACTACTATATTTACTTTTGGATTAAGGAGGAAGTGGATTGAGGAGATTGCTTCGCCAGTTCGCTATCGCTCGTGTCCTCCTGCGTCGGAATGACAAAGGGGGTGGAGAAAGAAGGTGGAAAAGGTTTTTAATTTATAGTTTTGGTTATATTTGTAATTGACAGTGAATGAAATACGCAACTTTTTGTAGCTGCAAAAAGTTATGCGGCATGCTTAGCAGAGGATAATAACGTTAAAAATTTAATCAAAATATATTGAAAAATGAAAAAAACAATTTTACTCTTCCTTTTTAGCTTTTTAACTAACCTTGTTTTTGCTCAAGGAAAAGTGGAAAAAGGAACTATCGTTATCGGCAAAACTGACAGCATCCAATCTAAAATATTGGGTGAACAAAGGAAAATTTGGGTGCATGTACCTAAAGGTGTTAATGAAAAATATCCCGTAGTTTATGTATTGGATGGTAACGGACATTTTTCATCTGTGGTAGGTATGATTCAGCAATTGAGTACCATCAACGGTAATACGATGTGTCCGAAAATGATTGTAGTGGGTATTCCAAACACTGACCGAACAAGGGACCTGACACCTACCCACATTGATCCAAGGGTTGATAGTGACCCACCAAATGTGACGCTTGCCGATACTACTTTTTATAAAACTTCGGGTGGTGGCGAAAACTTTATTGCCTTTATTGAGAAGGAGCTGATGCCACACATAGAAGCCAACTATCCTACAGCACCCTATAAAATGCTCATAGGACATTCATTTGGAGGTTTGGCGGTGATGCAAACTTTTGTTCATCACAACGATTTGTTTAATTCTTATATCTGTATTGACCCAAGTATGTGGTGGGATAAAGAAAAGCTTTTGAAAGAAACGCAAAAGGCTTTGGCGGAAAAGAAGTTTGATGGGAAATCATTTTATCTTGGAATCGCCAATACGTTGGATGAAGGTATGAATATAGCGACTGCAGCAAAAGATACTTCCGGCGATACAAAACATATCCGTTCTATATTAGCCTTGCAAAGTTCATTTGAGAAGAACACTAAAAATGGCTTAAAGTATCGTGGTAAATATTATCCTGATGATACACACGGTTCTGCTCCACTCATCACCGAATATGATGCGTTGCGTTTTTTCTTCGATTTTTTCCCTTTAAAACTCACTATGAAAGATTTCACAGATTCTACGGGGACTTTGGCCACTAAATATCAAAACCACTATACCCTTCTATCTCAAAAAATGGGGTATCAAATAAAGCCTAATGAAGATGAAATCAATTCTATGGGTTATGATTTTTTAGGCAGAAAAATTTATAAAACTGCGGAAAGCCTTTTTAAACTCAATATTGTCAATTACCCTGAAAGTGTTAATGTATATGATTCCTATGGTGATTATTTTATAGCGGTTGGCGATAAAGCAAATGCAATAATTCAATTGAAAAAAGCATTATCAATTGAGGAAAATGAAATTTCGAGGAAGAAATTAAATGAACTTGAAGGGATAAAAAAGTAAGATGATTGTGGAGATTGCTTTGCAGTTTGCTATCGCTCGGGTGGTTTTTAAATAATGGGTTTAGTTTAGTGTTGGGAGTTTGGTGTGGTGGTTTGTTTTAATGTGAAGAAAAACTAAGGGAATTTATAAACAATTATATGAAAAATTTAATGTTAGCATTTGTTATGCTTGTGATTGTACAAAATTTACATTCTCAAAATGTTTTTAAAGAGGATATAATTGGGGTATGGAAACTAAAACAAAAAAATGATTCTGACACTTTTTTAAATTTTGGTGAATACCTTAGATTTATCAATAATGAAATTCATTTTTTTGAAATTGAAGATGGCGAAGAAACAAATGCAACGGTTATTAAATTTAAATTTATGGACAAGATTGATTTTCTCGGAAAGGATTTAGTCACCATTTATGGTCAATTAATTAAATTTCCAAATGGAGAAGTTTGGGAGCTGAAATTTGAAAATGTTAATGATGAAACTAGACTAATTTGGATTCCAAGGCAAAATAGTAATGGAGAATTTATAATGATACTTGATGAAAGAAGAATTATTAAAGATCCTGAAAAAAGAAAGAAAGCTTATGAGAGAGAGATATACACATACTATATTAAATTATAATAATTTTGTTTGTGTAGTTTGAAAGGATTTTAAATGTTGAGGTTTTTTGATTTGGAGGAAGTGGATTGCGGAGATTCCTCCTGCGTCGGAATGACAAAGGGGGGTGGAGAAAGGGAGTAGAAAAGGATTGAGGAAAAGGATTGAGGGACTTCGACAGGCTCAGTCTGACAGAGTGCATTTGAATTGAGTTTGGGTTTATGCATTGAGATTGCTTCGCCAGTTCGCTATCGCTCGGATGGTTGATTTAAATAATGGGTTTAGTTTAGTGTTGAAGTTGGTGTGGTGGGGGGACGTTGACATTAATTTGCCTGAAAATATCTTTAAGAATGTTCGATTTAGAATTTTATTTGTATGGGATAATTCCAATGATATTTGGAATTCTGATTATGTGGAAATCAATTCAAATTTCTACTAAAAGAAGAAAGATTGTATATTGGATTATTACACTTATAATTTTTGTTTCTTTTTCATTAGCTGAATATATATTATTTTTAATGATTTTTACTGAAGCTTGGCCGACATATACACCTCACATTTTATTGATTCTAAATTTAATCTTGTTAGTCATTCAGATTTTGATAAAGAATTTGAAATCGTGAATTATATTCTAAGTAAACTTTCGTTTAAAGTAGTTTGCAACAAATGCGAGTTTTGGGTTAAAAATGAAGTGGATTGTGGGACTTCGACAGACTCAGTCTGACATTGTGCATTTAATTAGGTTTTGATAAACAGAGAACTTAAAAAGAGCAAAAATAAATTTTATTATACATTAGATTTTGGAAGACAAAAAAAGCAGTAATTATAAAGTAGGCGATTTGATTTATGATACAACCATTTATGATGGTTTGAATACGTTTTTATCGGATTTGCCTTTTTATAAAAAGTGGTTACCCAAAAATAAGGATGCTAAAATACTTGAGCTTTGTTGTGGTACAGGTAGACTTACGTTACCCCTTGCCAAAGACGGATATGCAATAAGTGGGGTGGATAACTCTTTTTCTATGCTGGAACAAGCAAAAGTGAAAGCTATTGAAGCGGGATTAGAAGTTGAGTTTATAGAAGCTGACATCAGGGCTTTGGACTTGCCGGAAAAATATGATTTGATTTTTATTCCGTTTAATTCAATTCATCATTTATATCAAAATGAAGATTTGTTTATGGCCTTTAGTGCGGTTAAGAAACACCTAAAAAAAGGCGGGTTGTTTTTGCTGGATTGTTATAATCCATCTATTCATTATATTGTTGAAGGCGAAAAGGAATTAAAAGAAATTGCCGAATATACCACAAACGATGGTAGAAAGGTATTGATAAAACAAGTGATGCGATATGAACGTAAAACTCAGATTAATCGAATTGAATGGCATTATTTTATAAATGGTCAATTTGATTCTATTCAAAATTTAGATATGAGAATGTATTTTCCACAAGAATTAGATAGTTATTTGAAAGGGAATGGTTTTACTATTATTGATAAGTTTGGTGGTTTTGACGAGGAAGCATTTACTGATGATTCAGAAAAACAGGTATTTGTTTGTCAATGTATTGCTGGTGATAATTAATTATTTTATTATACTTGAATAGAAATTTGATTAAAAGCTATTTTATGGGTTTAAATTGTTTGCACAAACCGTTGTTTTATTTTTTTACGTTGTTGTTTTTTATTCAATGTACTACTGATGATGGTCCGACAGTTCCGGACAATGCTGTTTTTGTTCCACAAACGGAGTTGATTAGTTTAATTGGGGATGCCAATTTGTTAACGTTGACTTGGAAACCGGTGGTGATAGATGATTTTATCCGTTATAGCGTTTATCGGTTTGAATCGTATACGGATGATAACATTAATCAAGCGGTGATTTTTAATTCAGGAGAGCTTGTATTTGAAAGCAATGATAATTTAACAACTGTTTATGTGGATGATGAAGTGCCTTTTAATTCTTTTATACATTATGCCATTGTTACAGAATATATTCATCCCGACGGTTATGCTGCACAAGCAATTAGTGTAAATTATCTTTCTTATGAGAATGAAAATTTATCTTTTATGGTTACTTCATTAGAGCAATTGGCGGATGGAAGTTTGCAATTGACTTGGGAAGAAGATAGCAATAACGGTTTTGAAAAATATACTGTTGCTATGATTGATTCAGAGGGAATTTGGCCGAGTGAAGCAGTTTTTATCAACGGAACTGTTTTGTCGGTTCAATTAAATCAGGGAAATACCAGTGCAAATGATACTAATCAATATAAACGGAATACTTTAACTTATGCTGTTTCTAAGGTTATTAACGGGAAAACGATATACAGTAAAAATTCCTTGACGATTACTAACCCAAGAAGTTTTGATTTTAGGCCGAAACAAACGCTTAAGAACCCCTATAATGAGGAAGAAATGATTCTTATTGATTTTGACGGAGCGGTGGTTTTTTATAATATCAATTCGCTCAGCAGGACTACCGTTTTAACGAATGCTGAGAACTATTTTTGTTCGATTGGGGAGTATAATGGTGTTTATGATTTGTATGTTCCGATTTCAGGAGGAAAAGTTTTGGTTATTGACTTGGTTACGCATTTGGTTAAAGAAACCTTGAGTTTTACTGCGGATATTGATTATAATATTATATCGGCTATTCCAATTAATGGAAACATTGTGTTTTTAGAAAAACATCGGTATGCAGACATTGGCGGAATGTTTGTTTATAATCGGGCAACACAAACCGTTATAAACAGGGATGGTGTTTATAGCATGCAATCGAATTCAAAACTTGTGTATGGACAGGATAACTATTTTTTCAGTATATGGAATGATGGATTGGAGTATGGTACTGTGTCGGCAATTAGAAGGTTAACCATTAACGGAAATGCCGTAACGATAGATTTGCTTTTTAATGAATCAAAAACAGACAGTAGATTGTTTGCTATTTCGGAAGATAAGAGTTATATTGTTAGTACGAATTTAGGTTTTCATTCAGATGTTGATTACCAAAATTTTACGGAGGATACGACTGAAAGGTATGGACAGAATCAGTTTTTTGGTGATGCTAAAATTATTGAAAATAATACCCTTTATTTTGCTCTACCGAATGAGTTGCAGATTGCCGTTTTTGAAAAAAACAACTTTGCAGCATCAATAAATCAATATGTAACTAGTGGAATTCCGTTGTTTTTGGAGGTTTTTGATACTAAAATTGTATCGGTTAATCAAAATGATTTCGGTTATTCTATTGAAACTATTCCGAAATGATAGTTGGTGGGGAAGGTTAGGGTTTAATTGGGTTTTAATTGTGTGGGGTTGATTATTTTATGTTTTAAACGGTTTAATTTGAAAAAATGAAAGGAATAATTTTAGGCTTCACTCTTTTTGTTTTAGTTGGTTGCAATTCAAAAGCACAAAACACTACGGATTTAAATCAAGCCGGAAATGAGCAAGAACAAAATAACGTTCAATTAACGGGAGCACAACTTGTGTTGGAATTAGAAAAACTTAATTTTTTTAATTTAACTGAAAAGGAAGATTTAAAAGCAACGAAAGCTGAATTTGAAAAGTCGTATATTGAGCTAAATTACTTTGGAGGTCTTATGAAAGGTGAAAGTATGCTTTTCACGGATAACCGATTTTATTTTATTGATACTGAAACTTTGTTTGAAGTGGGCGGTTTGAAGGAATATCTAGAGACGGTAAAAAAGACGTTTGATAAACTAAACTTGAAACTAATAATTTCTGAAGAATTTAGCCATCAAACGGAAAAGCACTGGACACATAAAATAAAACTTAACGGGAAAGAATACATTGCCTATGATAATGATTTTGGTGAATATGATTGGGGTATTTCATTTGTGAATTTTATTGAAATGCTAAACGACCAATTGAAATTACAACATAGTAAAGAGCAATTTTATCCAATAAGTTCGGGAAATGACGGAAGAATGGTTTTACTGACTAAAGAGCAATTTGAATTTGTACAAGCAAATTATCCAAACGATAAAGAGCAACCAAAAGAAATCAGCGTTTTGAAAAAAGGGTATGGTTTGTAATAAAAAGTATCTTTGAAAGTTAACGGTATTCTTGGTCCTGAAAAGTGTTTTATCAGAAAGGCCGAGATGAAATATCATGTTGATTTACATGCATTAGTTGATTCGAAAATAACAGTGAAGGAAGGTCATGATTTAGCACATCAATTAAAAGATACTTTATGGAGCGAAATAATGGAATTAAGCCACGTTTTAATTCATATTGAACCTAATGAATGAAGGGGTTATTGAAAGAATGAGTTAAGAATAGAAGAGTAGTTATTATTAATAGAACTTATGAAGGATAATAGCAGAGTTTTTAAAATGTCTTTTGCAAGCGTGTATCCACATTATGTGCAAAAGGCTGAGCGAAAAGGGCAATCAAAAGCAAATGTTGATGCCATAATTTTTTGGTTGACAGGCTATAATGAAGCGACCTTGCAAGCTCACTTGGAACAAAAAACTGATTTTGAAACTTTTTTTGCAGCAGCACCGGCATTAAACCCGAATGTTTCGAAAATTACGGGAGTTATTTGTGGTTATCGCGTGGAAGAAATTGAAGATGAACTTATGCAAAAGATTCGTTATTTGGATAAGTTGATTGATGAATTGGCCAAAGGAAAGGCGATGGATAAAATTTTAAGGAAGTAGAGAGTTGAAATTTGAGGAGATTGCTCCTTTGAGAATTGACAAGGAAATAGTATTATGATTATAGAAATTGCAAGGTGGATTTTGATTGTTTTTGGCGTTTTTTTTATCATCGTTGGTGTTGTAATGCTTTTTAAACCGTCGATTGCACGAGCTACTTTGCGTAAGGCAGGAAGTACAAATTTGATTAATTATGGTGAAATTACAGTGCGAATGATTCCGGCCGTTGCGTTGATTTTATTTTCAGCTCATTCAATGTATCCGACAGTTTTTACTTTATTTGGTTGGTTTATGCTACTGACTTCTTTGGTGTTGTATTTTGTTCCGAAACGATTGCATCATGATTTTTCGAATAAAAGTGCGGATATTTTGAAACCTGTTTATTTTCAACTTATTTCTCCTATTTCCGTTGCTATTGGAATTATGCTTATAAATGCTGTGATTTGAGTTGATTATAAGGTGCTGAATGCTTGGGTTGAGATAAAACTTTAACGCACTCACAATGTTAACACAAAAAAAGAAGTTTCCTTTTTTAATGGCTTATCTTTATAAAAAAAGAAACTATTATGTCAGAGAAAAGTAAAAAGCAGTTTGGTGTTTGGATGGATAAGCAAAATGCTATAATCGTAGGGAAAGAAGATTTTGAAGAAGGTGCATTTTTAGTCTTAGGACACGTGAATAATGCGGGACCGGAAGGCCATTCGAATGAGAAAACGACCAATAATCAAGAAATTAGCTTAACGCAGAAATTCTTTAAGGAAATTGCAAGTTTAATGCCTAACGTAGATGAAATACATTTGACGGGCACGGGTCAAGTTCAAGAGCAATTTATGAAGTTTTTAGCCGAAACACCGCAATATAAAAATGCTGTATCGAGTGAAAGCACCTCCAATAAAATGAGTGATGAGAATTTGATTCTTTATGTGGAGAACTATTTTAATTAGGTTATTATTATATTTTATTTATGAGAAACCGTTGAATTATTCAACGGTTTTTTTGTTTTAAGTAGTTGAGATATAAAGGTAATTTTTTTTTTAGAATGTTTACAATAAAGATTTTTTTGAGTTTATTAAAGGGTTTATAAAGTTTTCTATATTTGCTATGGTTTAACAATAGATTTAGAATTTAAAAAACAGTGGTATCACTCTTAATTGTTAACAGAGAAGAAACATGAATTTAGATGCTCCACATTTTGAATTACCCTTTTTTACCAACTTATTAATCTTGTTGGTAACAGCCAGAATATTTGGAGAAATATTTGAGCGATTTAAACAGCCTGCAATGATTGGAGAAATTATTGCGGGAATTATTTTAGGCCCGAGTTTACTTAATTTAATTCATAGAACAGAAGACATCAAGGTAATATCAGAATTGGGTATTTTTTTATTGGTGATTATTGCCGGATTAGAAATTAATATTGATAACATACTTAACTCTTTGAAAGGCAGAAATATAATCATTTCAATTATGGCCTTTTTTATACCTATTTTTGGAGGAATAGGAGTGGGTTATTATTTTGACCAAGATATTATGACTACGATGTTTATAGGTTTGTGTGTAGCTATAACCGCACTACCTGTAAGTATTAGAATTTTAATGGACTTGGGTAAAATCAAATCAGAAGTTGGGCAAAAAATTATTTCAGTTGCCATTTTTGATGATGTTTTGGCTTTATCCATTTTAGGTGTTTTATTGAACTTAAAAGATACAGACATGTCTGCGGGTGAAGTGACAAAAGCAGGCACAATTTCACTTTTAAAATTATTTATTTTTATTTCATTGTTGAGTTTGTCCTATTTATTAATAAAAAAGTTATTGCAAAAAGGCAATTACATTCAGGAATCATTGGACAAACTCGTTGCTTTATTAAAAGGAAAGGAGCCATTATTTGCTTTGTTTTTTGCATTTGTATTGTTATTTTCAACATTCACAGAGAGTTTAGGACTTCATTTTATTGTTGGAGCCTTTTTTGCGGCGATGTTAATCAGTGATACACTAATTGGTAAGAGCAATTTTAAAGCAATAGAAACGACAACGAGTAATATGGCTATGGGTTTTTTAGCTCCGATATTTTTTGCCGGAATAGGACTTGAATTTAATATTTCCTCCATCAGTAACATAGGTTTATTATTAGCCGTTATTGCTGTTTCTTACTTGTCAAAAATTGCGGGTGGCTATTTAGGAGGAACACTTGCCGGACTTAGCAAGCGAGTATCACTTACCTTAGGAGTAGGACTTAATGCTAGAGGAATAATGGAGCTTGTTATTGCAAATATTGCATACAAAAACGGTCTAATTAGCACTGAAATATTTTCAATATTAGTAATTATGGGTGTTTTGACGACCTTGACAACCCCATTATTACTTAAGAAAGCATTTGGAAACAGCCAATAGAAATACTACCTAAAAAGTCTTACTTTTTAAAAGTAGCGAAGAACTACTAAATATTCTCGTTTAAAAGAGAGGATTTAGATTGTAGGGATTAAAATTTGTTCTTACAAAAATAAAGTTTAATTTTACACTATATAGGAAATGGTGTTCTTCCTAAACCAACCGCCCAAAAAGCTGATGACGCCTGATCATAGTGATGTTAAATGCATTAAATCAGGATAAATATGACCAATCGTAAGCAAAAGAAATCAGCCACTCAAAAAAATAAAGTTCAATTCAAGTTATTTTTTAGAGCATACCCAGCTCTTCCATACATTATTAAATGGTTTTTAATAAGTTCCATTATAGGGGTTTGTGTAGGTTCAGCTTCTGCAGGTTTTTTAGTATCACTTGATTGGGCAACAAATTTCAGAGAAAGTCATTTGTGGCTCATTGCACTATTGCCAATAGGCGGATTACTTATAGGATTGCTTTATAATTATTTAGGAAAAGATATTGAGGCAGGAAATAATTTATTAATTGACAGCATTCATAATCCGAGAGAAAAAATACCGTTTAGAATGGCTCCGTTTGTCTATCTTGGAACAATTGCCACACATTTTTTTGGTGGTTCAGCAGGACGGGAAGGCACGGCTATACAAATGGCAGGAGCTATCGCCGATCAATTTACGAAGCCTTTTAAACTGAATCCAAGTGAACGTAAAATATTATTGATTTCAGCTATTGCTGCAGGTTTTGGTTCCATATTTGGAACACCATTAGCAGGAGCATTATTTGGTTTAGAAGTTTTCTTAATCGGAAGAATTAAATACAACGCTATCTTTCCAGCTTTTGCATCGGCTATTATTGCTGATTTAGTAACTGACTTGTGGCAAGTTGAGCACACTCATTATCATATAGATTTTATTCCACAAATAGGAACACTTCCCATTTTATACAGCATTTTAGCAGGAATAGCTTTTGGTTTGTGTGCGGCTTCGTTTAGTAAAATTATACATTATGTTACTTCAATTTTTAAAAGAAAAGTTAGTTATGCACCCCTTCGTCCATTTATTGGTGGTATTATCGTTGCATTAGCCGTTTTTGCCATTGGCACGACTAAATATATAGGATTAGGAATTCCAACCATAGTTGAATCGTTTAATCAACAAGCTCCAATTTATGACTTCGCTCTAAAAATGGCATTTACCATTGTTACCCTCTCTGCCGGTTTTAAAGGTGGAGAAGTTACACCGTTGTTTTTTATCGGAGCAACTTTAGGAAGTGCCTTGTCGTTATTTATTCCTTTACCAACAGGACTTTTGGCAGGAATGGGCTTTGTGGCTGTGTTTGCAGGAGCTACTAATACTCCTTTGGCCTGTATATTTATGGCTGTGGAACTCTTTGGAGTAGAATGTGGTATTTATGTAGCTATTGCCTGTGTGGTTTCTTATCTGATTTCAGGTCACAATAGTATTTATAACAAACAAGTTATTGGTGAGGCTAAACATTCAAATTTTGAGAGTCATTCCGGAAAAAATATTAATCAAGTATAAGAAAATGAAACTGACTGAAAATAATCAACGAGGAATAAATGAAATTGCTGTTGTTTTAGAAAAATCAAAGTTTGACAGAATTAAAGTATTCAAAATAAAAAAATATAAATATCAAAAAAATGAAAAATAAATTTAATGCTTGGCATGATGTTTCACCGGGAGATAATTTACCGGAAATTGTAAACGGAATCATTGAAATTCCAAAAGGGACGAGAGCAAAATATGAACTAGACAAGGAAAGCGGGCTATTAATTTTGGACCGAGTTCTTTATTCATCGGTTTATTATCCTGCGAATTATGGTTTTATACCGCAGAGTTACTGTGATGATAAAGATCCGCTGGATATTTTAATTTTATCACAGATTGACATTGTTCCTATGTGCATTGTTCCTGCAAAAGTAATTGGGGTAATGCGAATGCTGGATAACGGAGAAGCAGATGACAAAATAATTGCAGTTGCTGCAGGCGATCCAAGTGTTAGTCACATCAATGATATATCAGAACTACCCTTGCATTTTATTTCAGAAATGCGGAGTTTCTTTGAGGATTATAAAAAGCTGGAGAAAAAAACCGTAGTAGTGGAGGATTTTTTGGATAGGGAAACTGCTATTCAAATTCTTCAGGACAGTTTTAAAATGTATCAAGAGAAATTTAACGTATAAGAATGTTTTAGAAGTATAGGTGTTTCTGTTAATGATTTTACAAATGGTTTTATTGTGCTTTAAAACCAATACATTTGCTAATTAATCAATAAAAATAAGTTTTTGGTATAGTTTTTAGTGAGAGTTGTGTTACGAGCATTAACGGTAAACACACTACCACAATCATTCTATTTGACAATAAAAATAAATTCAATGGAAAACAATCAAGATAATTCTAAAATCATAAGAAATAAATATGTACCCACTTCAGAGTTTTATAGTCAAATAATTGACAGCTTACAGGATTATTCCATTTTTACATTAGATAAAGAGTTTATCATCAACAGCTGGAGTTCGGGCTCGACCAGGATATTTGGTTATGAAACAGATGAAGTTATCGGAAAGTCTTTTGATGTAATCTTTACGGAAGAAGATTTGAAAAATGATATTCCGAAAAAAGAAATTGAAACCGCTTTAAAAGAAGGCAGAGCAACAGATAATCGTTGGCACATTGCAAAAGATAAGAGTTTGTTTTATGCTTACGGATTAGTTTTTCCACTAATTGGTTTAGATGGTGATTTGTTGGGTTACGTAAAAATTTTACGTGATTTGACAGACCGTAAACAATCTGAAGATGCAATTAAGAATTATGTCAAAGAATTAGAAGAGCTTAATACACACAAAGAAAGTGTGATGGCCATACTTTCGCATGATTTGCGTAGTCCGTTGTCTGCCATTATTGGAACAGCAAAATATTTGAAAGATAATTTTCATAAAATGAAGCCTGAAGCTGTTCAGCAAATGCTTGATTTGCTCTATAAATCATCATTGGACGAATTAGATATGTTGGATTATTTGGTAGAATGGGCAAGAATTAAATATGCTTCGGATGTGTTTTCTCCCACGAAAATTAATCTAATCGAATACATTGATAAGGTTTTTGAAACTTTAAACGAAACAGCATCTATTAATACGATAAATCTTCATCACGAAATAGAAACGGATACTACTGTGTTTGCGGATGGTAAAATGTTGATTTCCATTGTTCAAAATATTGTTTCCAATGCTATAAAACATACAGAAACCGGTGGTGAAATAAAAATTTCCGCAAAAAGTAAAGATGATAAAATTATTGTTAGGGTCAAGGACACTGGAATTGGAATGTCAAAAGAAATAATGGAAAAACTTTTTACACCACAAATGAAGACTCTTTCAGAAACCAGAAAAAAGGATAAAGGAGCCGGAATAGGGTTGTTATTGGTAAAAGGATTCTTAGAGAAAAATGGTGGTGAAATTTGGGTGGAAAGTATAGAAGGAGAAGGTTCTTCGTTTTATTTTACCTTACCTATTGAGAAACCTTTGTATAAAATTGGCAGTTCAGATGAAATTATGTTTGATGAGAGTCCGTAATCTAAAAAGAGATATCATTTTTGCAAACTAATATTCTTGAGTTGAAACTTAGATTTCATAGTATACCTACTTTTTAAATGACAACTTGGAATAAATAGATTTCCTCCTTTGTTGGATTGACATAGGTAAATCTTACTATAATTTTTTCAAAGTAAAAACCACTCAATATCTGCTTCCAGAAGAGGTAAACAATTCATACCTTTGCAGAAATTGATATATTATGTTGACACTCGGAACTTTTCATACGCTACGCATCGACAGAACCACTTTGGTAGGCCTTTTTCTCACGGATGAAAAAGACGACGTGTTATTACCCATTAAATACGTTCCAAAAAAGTTTGAAATGAACGACATGATTGAGGTATTCGTCTATCTTGATCACGAAGAGCGTCCCGTGGCGACAACCCTTAAACCTTATATTACCCTGGGTGATTATGCTTTTTTACGGGTTAATTATACCAATGAATTCGGAGCTTTTCTGGATTGGGGACTTGAAAAAGATCTTTTTGTTCCTTTTCAAGAGCAAGCTCGACCCATGGAACAAGGGAAACGATACATGGTTCATATGTATTTGGACGAAAAAACAAACCGATTGGTTGGTTCCAGTAAGATTAACCAATTTCTTAGCAAAGAACCTTTACATCTTGAAAGTGGGGCAGAAGTTGATTTAATCATTTCGCATATTACCGATTTAGGAATAAACGTTATTGTTAACGGAACACACAAAGGACTTGTTTATAAAAATGAGGTGTATACTGATTCTATACGTCCCGGCGATAAGACAAAAGGTTATATTAAAATTATTCGCCCTGATGGAAAAATAGATGTAACATTTAATAGAATTGGTGTGGAAGCCATTGAAGAAAACGCACAAGTTATATTGGATGAACTTAAAGCCAGTCGTGGGTTTCTTCGTTTGAACGACAACAGCTCTCCGGATGATATAAAAACCATTTTGAAGATGAGTAAAAAAACATTCAAAAAGGCAGTAGGAACGTTATACAAACAAAAACTTATTGAAATCAAAGACGACGGAATTCATTTGTTGAGTTAAGTAATGAGGTGAAGGAAGTTTTTAAAAAGAAAATACCATGATAGCACGAAATAAATTATATCTTTTCCTGAGTATTTTTTCTTTTTTATTTTTGATCATTGGAATGTTTAAAAGTTTTGAAAAGGTTACTTATCTTGGTGTTACCTTTGATATTGTTTGGATTCCTATTCTTACACTTACGCTAACTTTACCTTTTTTGAACAGTCTTGAAATCATTAAAAACAATGATCAATTGAACTTGTATTACTGGATTGCACTGGTTTTTAATGTGATTAGTATGATTTTCATACTTCGTTATTTTGGATTAGGGTTGTTGTAATATCTTTTATTTTTTTACAAATTCTTTAACGGACATTGGTAAATTACTTCATACATTTGTATATACAAATTAATATAATTTGAAGCGTAAGGAATTTATACAAAGTATAGCAGGAGGAATTACCATGGCAACATCACTTCATGAAGAAGATATAGTACATCCGGTTCTTTTTATCGGACACGGCTCTCCCATGAATGGAATAGAGGATAATGAATTTTCAAAAATTTGGGCAAAGTTTGGACGAGAAATCAGCAAACCAAAAGCAGTGTTGGTCATTTCTGCCCATTGGTTGACAAAAGGAACACATGTAACTGCGATGGAAAACCCCAAAACGATTCATGATTTTGGTGGATTTCCTCAAGCCCTTTTTGAAGTACAGTATCCCACAAAAGGAAGTCCAGCATTGGCTCAAGAAACGGTTCAACTTATCCATTCGACAAAGGTTGGATTAGATCATGATTGGGGATTAGACCATGGGACATGGACAGTGGTTCGTCATATGTATCCCAACGCAGATATTCCGGTGTTGCAACTCAGTATCGATTATAACAAACCGCCTCACTATCACTATGAATTAGCGAAAGAATTAGCGGCTTTACGCAAAAAGGGGGTTTTAATTATCGGTAGTGGAAATATGGTGCACAATTTGGGCATGGTTGCTTGGGACAAATTAAATCAAACAAATTATGGATTTGATTGGGCCATTGAAATGAATGAAGTTTTTAAAAAAGCAATCAGTGAAGGCAATCACAAATCTTTAATTGACTACGAAAAACTAAATAAAGCAGCAAAACTAGCTATTCCGACACTGGATCATTATTATCCTTTACTTTATACGTTGGCCTTACAAAACAGCAAAGATGAACTATCATTTTTTAATGACAAGATAGTAGGAGGTTCTTTAACAATGACTTCTGTAAAAATCGGGTAACAAAAAGAGAAAATTTATTCCTTTTCTAACTCATAGGGGTAATCACCAAACAGTGCCGCAAGTTTTGTGGCTTTGTATGTTTTTAGGGTGTATTTATTGGATAGGGCAATAATCACTACAGTATCATTCTTCATGGTTGTGTAGGAAGAAGTGTTACCGTGCCACCATCCGTTGTGGTAATGTAATGTTTGCCCGGTTTCCCATTCGTTCATGCGAATGCCTAAACCATAGTTACGAATACCACGTTTTTCATAACTGTAGCCTTTTAGGGCTTCTGCCATTAAATCTTTTCTTAAAAAGGTGTTGGAATAAGTAGCTAAATCAAATTTAACTAAATCTCTCGGGGTAGAATAAATATTTTTGTCACCATAAATTGCATCGTATTGATCCCAGCCGTGAACGACATAATTTCCTTTGTAGGATTGACTAACAGCATTTTTTTGAGTATTGAAATCAATTACAAACGAATTGTTCATTTTTAAAGGTTCAAAGATTTTCTCCTGCATAACTAACGGATAGGATTTTCCGGTTACCGCTTCAATAACTAAAGCTAAAATGGCATAGTTTGTATTGCAATAATCAAAATGGGTATCATTCTTTGTATTTAAGGCCAGTTTATTTTTGCTTAATATATCAAGTACATCTTGATTTGAGAGCATTGGTTTTCGACTCCAACCTTTAATGAGTACTTCAAAGCGAGAATAATGTGGTAAACCACTTCTATGATTCAACAACGTTTTGATGGTTGTGTTTTGATAAGGAAAGCTAGGCAAATAAGTTTTTACCTTTTCGTTTAAATCGATTTTATTTTCTTGAACCAGTTTTAAAACCAGCGTAGCAGTTAAAACTTTACTCACAGATGCTAAATGAAGAGGAGTTGATTCTTCGTTGACTGTTTTTTTAGCATAATTGGCGAAGCCTTTGTACTCTTCATAAATAACTACTCCATTTTTAGCAACTATGAATCCGCCACTAAAGTCGGTTGTGCCAATATATTTTTTATAATAGGAGGAAACTTCATTTTCTTTTTCATTTCTAAATTCTTTAGAAACGGGCTTCAAATTTAATTCTAAAGGAATGGTAATTTGAGAAGAATCTGTTACTATGGTTTCTTCCGGGATGTAATGAGCTAGGAGTGGTGCCTCCACTTTTTTCTGACAGGAAAAAGCGAAAAATAAAGAAAGAATTGCTAAAGCAATCGATTTTTTAGTCATGCGTATGTGGTAATCTGCTTGTTGGTTAAACAAAACTAACCTTTTTAAATTAAAGTCTTCTTAAATTAAGTCAATTTTAGGATTAATTTTCAACAAGTAATTAACAAATTCATCTTGGTCTTTTGGAGATAAGTAAATGTCATCAAATTTATTGTAATATATATAAAGGCCTTTATAATCTAATGAAGGTTTTAAAAAGCATTCATTGTATAACCCTTTTTGATGTTCGATTTTCCGGATAGATTGGATGTCAATTTTACCACGAATGGGACCGGAACAATAATATAAATCATTCTCTTTAATGGTGTATTTAGTGTCTAATAATATCCAAAAAAAGGTTGAACCAATGAGGATGAAAATAATTGAACCAATCATGATTCCGGTACTTGATGTTTCAAATAATAACCCCATTAACGCTACGGTAATCATAATGGTTGGTATAATTGTCAGTATTAATCCACTGGACAAATGAATGGAAGACTTAAAGACCATACTTGTTTAATATAAACCCAATGCTTTTTTAGTAGCTGGAGTCAATGCATCTTGATGAACTAAAACAGAAATAGCTTTAAGTTTTAAATAAGGCACACTCATGTAAACAAAACCATCATGTCCGGAAGTTGTTCCCCAAGAGTTTTTTACTTTATAATACACGTTTCCTTTTTGATCTTTCACTTTTCCTACAATGTGCATCAAATGGTCATCTTGAGTCGTTAGGTTTTCAAATTCCTGTTGACGGTATTCAGCGGTGATTTCTTTTTCAGGTTTAATTTCTGTTAAAATAGTTTTACTGTCTGCTTCATCTGCCGGAATAACAGCTACGCCAAATCTACCCGAAAAAGTAGCTTCGCTGACATCACAGTCTAAAGCTAAAGTATATCCTTTTTCTAAAGCATTGTCGATGTTTTGAACGAATTCATCTAAAGGTAAATTATAAAAACTGCCGTTTGAAAAGTTATCAGGAATAGGTAATATAAACGAATTGTAATAGGGCTCTTGCGTAAAAGAAGTCAATGAGAAATAGGCTTTAGGATTTACTTTTGTAAAAGTTAAAAAGCTCATAGGAGTGTATGATTTGCCTTCAAAGTTAAATGTTGTTGGATTTTTACCTAAATAAACATCTAACACGGCTTGAAAAGCATCTCTCCATTGTGGTGATAGTTTTTTACCCGGATTTTCAACAAATACTTTTAACATGCCTTCTAATAATGCCTGTAATTCGGTGTGGTTATGTTTGATATTCGAACCGTTTAAACCGGTGTAAACAGAATTTGGCACGAGCCCGTATTGACTGACACTATTGATAACATCGTGAGCTAGGCCTCCTTCACTAAATTGTGCTTTGCCTTGTCTTAAAACATAATTTTCTGCTTTTTTTGGATAGGTATTACGAACAGTATACATTTCTGACAAATCAATTTTTTTACCGGTCAACCGAATAACTTCAGCTTCAAGAAAGGAAGTTGTGGAAAAAGACCAGCATGTTCCTGTAATATCCTGAGAAATAACGGGCGTTGCTTCGATATCTTTAATGGTTTGAAATTCATAAGTTTGAGAAAAACTTATACTGGTAATGCATAAAAATAAAAGACAAATTGAATTTTTCATTTTTTTAGATAGTAAGAAGAGTAAAAGAATTGACTAAGTTATCAAGAATTAGTTTCCCGCCGTTTTCAGTTTCACTAAAAACCAAAATGGAATAGAGTTTGTTTAAATGAGCGATAGTATAAACCTGAGCAAAATAGCGGCCGACGCCATCAATAGAACGCAAAGCAAGCAAAGATTTATATTCCACAAAAACTTCGGAAATCAAATTTACTTTTAATCCCATTTGTCCGGCAAAATTGTTAACGCTACCGTTTTTTGAGTTTTTCAAAACTTTTTTGTTTACCTCTTTATTGGTGGAAACATCTAATTCTTTGGGATAAGTGGCATCTACAAATAAAACCATCGCTCCATCATGCATTAACTGATACATTTTTAAATGGGTATCACCGGCTTCAGTAACAATATCTTGTTCATTTACGGTTGGTTCGGCAGGGAAAGTTAATTCAAATTCTTCTGTTTTTACAACTTGTGCATTGACATAAAATCCTAAAAGTAAAATACTTACTAAGGAAAGGTATTTTTTCATGATTATTTTTATAGATTTCAAAAGTTAAAAATACTATTTTTACACGTAAATCGTATTGTTATGGCAGAAATAAATTGGGAAACAGCAAAAGAGTTTGAAGACATCACGTATAAAAAGTGCAATGGCGTAGCCCGAATTGCCTTTAATCGACCGGATGTTCGGAATGCTTTCCGACCGAAAACCACTTCAGAATTATACCAGGCTTTTTATGATGCTCAGGAAGATACTTCCATAGGTGTCGTTTTATTGTCGGCTGAAGGACCTTCTTCAAAAGACGGTATTTATTCGTTTTGTAGTGGTGGAGATCAACGGGCAAGAGGGCATCAAGGATATGTGGGTGAAGATGGAATGCATCGTTTAAACATTCTAGAGGTTCAACGCTTAATTCGTTTTATGCCAAAAGCGGTGATTGCTGTAGTTCCCGGATGGGCTGTAGGTGGCGGTCATAGTTTGCATGTTGTTTGTGACTTAACGTTGGCCAGTAAAGAACATGCCATTTTTAAACAGACAGATGCCGATGTTACAAGTTTTGATGGTGGGTATGGTTCTGCTTATTTAGCCAAAATGGTTGGACAGAAAAAAGCCAGGGAAATTTTCTTTTTAGGTCGTAATTATTCAGCTCAGGAAGCTTTTGAGATGGGAATGGTTAATGCTGTTGTTCCTCATGATGAATTGGAAAATACAGCTTATGAATGGGCTCAGGAAATTTTAGCAAAATCACCAACGTCAATTAAAATGCTCAAATTTGCTATGAATTTAACCGATGATGGTATGGTAGGTCAACAAGTTTTTGCAGGCGAAGCAACTCGATTGGCCTATATGACAGAGGAAGCAAAAGAAGGAAGAAACGCATTTTTGGAAAAAAGGAAACCTAATTTTGAGAAGAAATGGCTTCCGTAATTTTTAAACTAAATAGATTTAATTAAAAACACCTACTTTGGAAGAATTTAGCAATCATTCTGTTTCTTTTGACTCATTACCAAAATTTGAGTCGGTTACCTTAACACCTTTGAATAAAGATTACTTGAATGTGGTTTATATTGGTAATTCTATATTCTCTATACTCATCGCAATTGGGTTACTTATATTTTTATATTTCAATGAAAGTATTCGAACTTATATTATTCCGATGATAATTATTTTAGTTTGTTGCATCGGATTAGTTTTTTGGTTTTCAACCGTGGGATTCAAAAAAAAAGGATTTGCCTTGCGGGAAAAAGATATTATCTTTAGAAAAGGCGTACTGGCAACGACCACTACAATTATTCCATTTAACCGAATTCAACATGTAGCTTTACATGAAGGAGTTTTGTCCAGAATGTATCAGTTGAGTGAGTTACAAATTTATACTGCCGGTGGAAGCAGTAGTGACATGCATATTTCGGGTTTACAAAAAGAAGAAGCAGAAAGAATAAAATCTTTTTTACTGACTAAGATTGTAACTCCAATTGATATCTTTTCAAACACCGAAATTGAGTTGGAAAAACCCAATGAAATAGCAGTAACTGACGAAGAAGCGAGTGAAAAATCTGAACCGCAAAACTGAAACAATGAAATTCGATTTCAGTAAACCACAGCACCAATCGGTTAAAGGAATAGCCATCATGTTTGTAGACACTTTGCAAAACATTATACGTGGATTGTGGGTTCCTTTGTTGTTGATACTTTACAAATTTGATTGGAGCAAAATGGTGTTTTTCGGTATTGGAGTCTTTATACTTCTATTGGTTATAGGAATTATTGCTTATTTACAATATAAAAATTTCACCTTTTTCTTAGATGAGGAAAAGGAAGAATTTGTGATTCAAAAAGGAGTGATTACTAAAAATAAAATAACCATTCAATTAGATAAAATCCAACAAGTAAATATCAATCAATCGGTTATTCAAAAATTAGTTGGTGTTTTCAGTGTTGACATTGATACAGCCGGAAGCAATAAAAAAGAAGCCAGTATTCGTGCCGTTGATAATGAAATAGCATTACATCTAAAAAATAGGTTGTTGTCTTTTGACAAAACAACGGAACGAGAAACAACTGAAGATGATAGGGAAGAAGCTCAAAAACCATTTTTAAAAATTAGTTTTTTTACATTAGTTAAAGTCGGGATAACATCAAACTATGGGAGAAGTATTGCTTTAATCTTAGGGTTTATTGGTTCCTTGTATGGTGGGTTTTCAGATGTTGCTGATTCATTGGAAGTTGATGAACAACAAGTGACCGGTTTAGTAGAACAGGGATTTAATTATTTTTCGCTTTCGTTTTTTTTGTTACTTGGTTTAACATTGGTTTTAGTTATTAATTTAGTGAGAACTATCGTCAAAAATTTTGATTATCAAATGGTGCTTCAAAAGAAAGCTTTAGCCATAACGTATGGATTATTTGCTAAAAAAAATACCTTACTCAAGCCGGAAAAAGTTCAAATAACCGCTTATAGTCAGAATTTTTTTCAACGAAAGTTGAATTTATTTGATTTAAAAATGAAACAAGCCTCTTCGACAGATGAAGCTGAGAAGGATGCTAAAAAATCAGCTATAGAAGTTCCCGGTTGCAATAATATGGAACGAGAGGCAATTTTAAAAATGATTTTAAAAGACCTGCCCCAAACCGAAGAAGTAATACATCCGAATTTCAGGTATTTAATTATGAATGTTTTGTTTGGAATAATATTACCGAGTGCCATTTTTATAAGCTTGGGTTTATTAGTTTTTGAAAATCTACAGCCTTATTTTCCATTTGTTTTAGTTTATGTTTTGTTTATGGCTATTGTATTGTTTTTTAAATTTAAAAATTACCGGTTAAAACTTTCCCGTAAATTTATTGTTATAAAAAGCAATGCTTGGGACATTGAACATCAATTATTACAGCCTTTCAAAATACAAGGAATAACTACAAAACAATATTTTTGGCATAAAAAAGCAGATGTAGTTCATATAACTTTTCATACTGCTGCAGGCGATGTAGGATTTAAATTCGCTAATTTTTCTTTGTTAAAACCATGGATAAATTATTGGCTTTATGAAGTAGAACGCACCGAGCGAAGTTGGATGTAAATACACAATAATTCTATTACCTTTGTACTTTAAATAAAACGATAATGAAACATTGGATTGAAGCAGCTAGATTAAGAACATTACCGTTATCGGTATCCGGAATTTTAGTGGGAAGTTTCTATGCTTTGGCAAAACCAACGGAACAGGAGCTGACTCCCACAAATGTTTTTAGCTGGAAAATATTCGGGTTATTGCTTTTGACAACTATTGGGTTGCAAGTATTATCTAATTTTGCAAACGATTATGGTGATGGTGTAAAAGGAACCGATAATGAAGATAGAGTTGGTCCAAAACGAGCCATACAAAGTGGAGCTATTTCACCTAAAGCAATGAAAAGTGCCATAATAATTACAGCTTTTATAACTTTTTTGTTGGCGGTTTTATTGATTTATACTGCTTTTCATTTTAAATATTTTTATTATTCTTTATTTTTCTTAGCATTAGGAATAATTGCAATTGCCTCCGCGATTCAATATACAGTTGGAACCGGAGCTTATGGATATAAAGGCTATGGTGACGTTTTTGTTTTTGTGTTTTTTGGACTGGTGAGTACCTATGGTTCTTATTTTATGTTTTCTAAGGAGTTTGATTGGACACTTTTATTGCCGGCGACAGCAATTGGGTTTTTAAGCGTGGGAGTGCTCAATTTGAACAATATGCGGGATGAGGAATCTGATCGAAAAGTAGGAAAAAATACCATAGTGGTAAAAATTGGAGGTGCAAAAGCGAAACAATACCATTATTTTCTTCTCATTACCGCAATGATTTTGTTATTAATTTTCGGATTTCTTCAAAATTTTGCTATTGACCAATATTTATATGTTATTGTTTTTTTACCTATAATAAGCCATATACTTAGAGTTAAACGAACAGAAAACCCGGCAGATTTAGACCCTGAACTCAAAAGGTTGGCAATTAGTACTTTTATGGTTTCCATGCTTTTGTCGTTATGTTTGATATATTTTTTATCTGATATTCTTGTAAACAACTAAATTAGTTAGTGATGAAAATTACATTTTATGGTCATGCTTCTCTTGGAATTGAAGTTAGTGGAAAGCATATCTTAGTAGATCCATTTATTACAGGCAACCCGAAAGCTGCTCATGTTGATATAAATTTGCTGCAAGCCGATTATATTTTACTCACACATGCTCATCAGGATCATATTTTGGATGTAGAAGCTATTGCTAAACGAACTGATGCTTTGATTGTTTCCAATTGGGAAATTGCTACCTATTTTAGCAACAAAGGCTTTAAAAGCCATCCTATGAATCATGGCGGAAGTTGGAAGTTTGATTTTGGTTCTGTAAAATTTGTTCATGCTGTTCATTCGAGTTCATTTCCTGATGGAAGTTATGGTGGAAATCCGGGTGGTTTTGTGATTGAGGGAGAACATAAGAATATTTATATTTCCGGAGATACAGCGTTGACAATGGATATGAAGCTTATTCCGATGCGTACAAAATTGGATTTAGCAATTTTACCCATTGGTAATAATTTTACAATGGATGTGGAAGATGCTATTATTGCTGCTGATTTTGTAGAATGTGATAAAATCTTGGGGGTGCATTTTGACACATTTGGATTTATAGAAATCAACCATGAAGAAGCAATAAAAAAATTCTTCAATAAGGGTAAAGATTTAATGCTTTTAGAAATTGGCAATTTTATTGAATTGTAACAGTTGAAGGCAACCTATCAAAAATACATTTTAAACTTCAAAAAACCTTCCGGAACTTCCAGAGGAATACTTACTCAAAAAGAAACCTGGTTTATCATTTTAGAAGATAATGATAAAAAGGGAATAGGTGAGTGCGGTATTTTAAGAACATTGAGCGTGGATGATCGACCCGATTATGAAGATAAATTGAAATGGGTTTGTGATAATGTTCATTTGGGAGTAAATCAACTTTGGGAACAATTGATGGAATTCCCTTCTATTCAATTTGGAATCGAAATGGCATTTCAATCGTTGCAAAGTGAAAATTCATTTGTCTTATTTCCTTCTGCGTTTACTTCAGGAGTTCAAACCATACCAATTAATGGGCTTGTTTGGATGGGGGAAGAGTTGTTTATGAAACAACAAATTGAAGAAAAAATCGAACAAGGTTTTACTTGCATTAAACTTAAAATAGGAGCAATAGATTTTGAAAAAGAGTTAAGTTTATTGCGATTTATTCGTCAACATTTTGATGAAAATACGATTGAAATTCGTGTGGATGCCAATGGAGCTTTTGATTCAAACGAAGCTTTAGATAAATTAAATCAATTAGCTGATTATAAACTTCATAGTATTGAGCAGCCAATTGCGAAAAACAATACTGACAGGATGGCAGAGCTGTGTAAAAACACACCTTTTCCTATTGCTTTAGATGAGGAATTGATTGGGGTGTTTACAAAAAAAGAAAAGGTTACTTTACTACAAAAAATAAGTCCTCAATTTGTTATTTTAAAACCAAGTTTAGTAGGTGGATTTCGTGGAACTAAAGAATGGATTGATATAGCAGAGCAACTTCAAATTAAGTGGTGGATTACTTCTGCTTTAGAAAGTAATATTGGATTGAATGCTATTGCACAATGGACTTTTTTACAAAATAATCCAATGCCTCAAGGTTTAGGAACAGGCGGATTATATACCAATAATTTTGATTGTCCGTTGGAAGTTCAAAAAGGAACGCTACTTTATAACAATCAATTAGCATGGAATACTGCTTTTATTGGTTTTGAGAGTCATTTATAATTTGTATATTTTGCTATTAATATGATTCATTGAACCCAAATGTTTGAGCTTGAAAATTATTTACTCTTATTGTGTTTGGGTGCTTTTATTGCCGGTTTTGTTGATGCTGTTGTTGGCGGCGGCGGTTTAATACAAACGCCATTGGGTTTTATTTTGTTGCCAAACTTACACGTAGCAACCGTAATTGGAACTTTAAAAATTCCTTCTTTTACAGGTGCTTTCTTAGCCTCTATACTTTATCTTAAAAAGGTAGTCATTCAATGGAAAGCATTACTACTCATGATGATTTTGGCTATTCCTTCGGCTTATGCGGGTTCGTCCTTATTAAATTACGTGAGTAATGATTTTATGAAACCATTTTTATTGGTGGTTTTAACCTTACTAGCTATATATTCTTTTGTTAAAAAGGATTTTGGTCTTAAATCAGATAAATCTCATTCACCAACACAACAACTGCTGTATAGTATCATAATAAGCATAACTGTTGGGTTTTATGATGGATTTATTGGTCCCGGAACCGGTATTTTCTTTGTGATGGCTTTTGTAAGTTTGCTGGGTTATGATTTCTTGCAGGCCTCTGCAAATGCAAAAATGGTTAATCTGGCTACAAATGTTGGGGCAATTTCACTTTTTTTTATCAAAGGGAAAATTATTTGGCATATTGCCTTGCCAATGGCTATTTGTAACGGATTAGGAGGTTTTTTAGGAGCGAAAATGGCAATCAAAAGAGGAAACAATTTTGTTCGTATATTTTTCCAAATTCTGATGGTATTGATGTTACTTCGTTTTGCTTGGGATGTTTTAACTTAAATCCGCCCGTTTCATATAATTTTTCAAAGATATTTTAGCCTGACTTCTGATTTTGTTTTGCATAAAAGGTGTCCAGCCCAATAAATAACCTTTCCATCCCAAAGCCATTCCGCTCCATTTCCATAGATTAAACGAGTCGGTGTGTTTGATAATTAATCCGTTTTTGAATTCAAATTGTGCTTGAATAAAATTGACAACTTTACGATTTGTTTTACTGAAATCATAGGTGGCAACCCAATCAACAGAACCACTATAATCCGTACAGCTAACATTGGAAAATTCAATAGTTAGATTTCCTTTGCTGCGTTCAACCAGCATTTGCCACATGGCGGTTACTTCTTGTTGGTTCAGAGTTCCGAAAGCAGGGTCTTTAAAAGTTGCTTCCGGATGATAGCATTCTGCCATGGATTGGGCATTTGCCTTGCTGAATGAATCGTAAAATTTTAAGAGTAAATTATGGGTTGTATGCATCTTTCCAATCTTTTGTGGTTATGGCTGTTATTTTATTTTCATCGTTTACGGATACGCGAAGTTCCTTTATGCTGTATTTCTTTTCGTAATCACATTTATATCGAAAGACGGTAATTTTTTCATTTTCTAGCCTAAAAACTTCGATTAATTTGATGTCTTTAAATTGTCCAAAACCGCGGATAATATTTTGACAAGTCAATGCAATTTTATCTTTATTAATATTTTTCAAAACTTCCGGTGTTGCTTCTTCACTTGTAAAGGGCTTGAAACTAGAGGTGTTGCAAGTCATTAAAACACGTTTACCTAATTCGTAGGCTCTGTTTTTTTGGATTGAATTTACTTCACTCATGGAAAGTTTCATCACTGTTGGTTTCTCAGTTTCTGAAGGCGAAGAAATTCCTTTTTTCGATTTACAGCCGAGTAATAAAAACAGACAAAAAAGGAAAACAATTTTTTTCATGAATTAATTTTAAGTAATAAATTCGGATCAGGGCAATTTTCTTTAAAATAGTCCAAGTCCTTTTCACTGCAAACTCCGGGATAGTCTCCAAAATAATCTCCAATATTTTTTATGATTTGAAAATGTAAATGGGGAGCATAATCACCGTTAACTGAGGAATTTCCTAACTCAGCGATTTTATCACCTTGTTTAACAGGTTGACCAATATGTAACAAAGCTATACTTTCTAACGAAAGATGACCATAAAGCGTATAAAATTGACAATTATTTAACGTATGTTGTAAAATAATTGTCGGTCCGTAATCGCCTAGATTGGTATTGTTTTGAAAACTATGAACCGTACCTTCTAATGTTGCTAAAACAGATGTTCCGGCAGCAATCCATAGGTCTAGGCCAATATGAATGTTTCGTACTTCAGTGGATTGTTCATTAAAAAGAGTACTGCGTTCGTATAAATTTCGTTTTTCAAGATATCCGCCATAAGCTACCTTTGCTTTATTTTCATCTAGGTATTTGTTGAGAAATTGGTTGTAATCTTCAGCCGTTTTAGGTAAAAATTTCGACAGTTGTTTGCTGTGTATGGATAAATCCAATGAAATATAAGCCTCATAAGGGATGGAAGCATCGATGACTTTGACGCTTTTTGTTTTTTCTATACTTTTTTCAAAATTTCCCATCTGAATCAATTAAACTATTTGTTAAAATATTGATTTTAAAATTTTGTAACAAAAAAAGCCGTTGATTAAACGACTTTTCGATTTATTAATTAGTTATTTTAATATAAACTGGGATAATCATTTGGATTTACCTCATTCATCATGGCGTAGACTTTTTCAAAAATATCTTCAGAGGAAGGTTTTGAAAAATAATCACCATCTGTTCCGTAAGCCGGACGATGAGCTTTTGAGGCTAACGTTTGTGGTTTACTGTCAAGATAATCATAACCGTTTTGAACATCAAGAATTTGCTGTAGAATGAAAGCGGAAGCTCCACCTGGAACATCTTCATCAACCACTAATAAACGATTGGTTTGAGATAAACTTTTCTTAATGTCATGGTTTATGTCAAAAGGCAAAAGCGATTGAATATCAATTATTTCACAATTTATACCAACTTCTTGTAGCTCTTTAGCCGCTTGTTCTACCAATCGTAAAGTGGAACCATAGGATACAATCGTTATATCTGTTCCTGAACGAATAGATTCTACAATTCCAATTGGTGTTTTGAATTCTCCTAGATTTAAAGGCATTTTTTCTTTCAATCGATATCCGTTTAAACATTCCACAATAAGTGCGGGTTCATCTGTTTCTAGTAAGGTGTTATAAAATCCGGCAGCTTTTGTCATATTTCTGGGTACCAAGACATGAATACCACGAACTGCATTGATAATCATTCCCATGGGAGAACCGGAATGCCAAACTCCTTCTAATCGATGTCCACGAGTTCTAATGATTAATGGAGCTTTTTGACGACCTTTTGTTCTGTATTGAAGCGTTGCCAAGTCGTCGCTCATGATTTGAATAGCATAAAGTAAGTAATCCAAATATTGAATTTCTGCAATAGGGCGGAGGCCTCGCATTGCCATTCCAATTCCTTGGCCTAAAATGGTAGCTTCTCGAATACCAACATCGGCAACTCTTAATTCACCAAATTTTTCCTGCATTCCTTCTAATCCTTGATTTACATCTCCAATATTTCCGGAATCTTCACCGAAAATCAATACTTCAGGATATTTTGCAAAAAGAGTATCAAAGTTATCTCTTAAGACTAAACGGGCATCTACATCTTCTGAAGAAGCGTCATAAGTTGGTAAAACTTCTTTAACAGAAAATACATTTTGTGCAGATTCTGAAAACAAATGAGAACTGAATTTAGGCTGAATTGTATTGGTATAATTCGTAATCCAGGTAGCTAATAATGGTTGACTTTTTTCGCCAACAATCATTCGAAGTATTTTTCGGGAAATGGTAAGAATATCTTTTCGGATAGGTTCTTTTATTTCTTTTAAATCATTGGTGTATTTTTGAATAAATACTCTATTTACACTAGTTGCAGCAATGGTTTCTAATAAGGTAATTAATTCAGTTTGTTCCTTTTTTATTGGTTCAACAAAAGCATTCCAAGCTGCTTTTTTACCTTCTAAAACTTCTTTTTTAGCAATAGTATCTATTTCGTCTAATTCTTCTGCGGAGGCAATGGTATTGGCAATCATCCAAAGTCGCATTTGTGCCAAACAATCATATTCGGTTTCCCATGCTAATCGTTCTGCATTTTTATAACGTTCATGACTGCCGGAGGTTGAATGACCTTGTGGTTGAGTTAATTCTTTTACATGTATTAAAACAGGAACATGTTCCTCTCTTGCAATTTGGGCTGCACGTTGATAAGTACTTACTAAGGCTGCATAATCCCAACCTAAAACGGTAAAAATTTCGTAGCCATTATTGTTGTCATCCCGTTGAAATCCTTTTAAGATTTCAGAGATGTTTTCCTTTGTGGTTTGGTATTTAGCATGTACAGAAATTCCGTATTCATCATCCCAAACACTCATCACCATTGGTACTTGAAGTACTCCGGCAGCATTGATAGTTTCAAAAAATAATCCTTCACTGGTACTTGCATTTCCGATAGTTCCCCAAGCGATTTCATTTCCGTTTTCAGAAAATTTATTTTTTTTAGGTAAAACGGAAACGTTTCTATAAATTTTTGAGGCTTGTGCTAATCCTAATAATCGCGGCATTTGACCGGCTGTAGGAGAAATATCGGCACTGGAGTTTTTCTGTTGAGTTAAATCTTTCCATTGTCCATTTTCGTCTAACGAATGTGTTGCAAAATGGCCTCCCATTTGTCGACCGGCACTCATCGGGTCATGAGCCAAATCGGTATGTCCATACAAACCTGCAAAGAATTGTTCAATAGTCATTTCGCCAATGGCCATCATAAACGTTTGATCACGGTAATAGCCGGAGCGGAAATCACCATTTTTAAAAGCTTTGGCTAAAGCTAATTGCGGTACTTCTTTTCCATCACCAAAAATCCCAAACTTTGCTTTTCCTGTCAACACTTCCCGACGTCCTAATAGAGAGCATTCTCTACTGGTTGTAGCGATTTTATAGTCGTTTAAAACTTCTTTTTTGAAATCTTCGAAAGTCATAGCCTGCTTTGGTGATTCTGTCATCATAATCTAAATATATTCTAGTAGTGAACAAATTTAAGTAAAAAGAAATAATTATAATAAAATCCAATTAAAAATATAATTCAATTATTGATAAAAAAATGGTATTAATTAGAGTTTAGATTGTGTTATTTTTTGAAAAATAAGCTAAAAATTAAATAAAATGTAATTTATCTTTAATTTTATAATGATTTAAAACCATTTTCGGGTAAATAATCCAATAAGCGTATTTGGATTTAAAGTAAACATAAATCGCATTTTACTGAAATAATCTCCTTGGTTTATTTCCCAACCATTTGAGGAGTGGATGGGCAAATAAATTTCAAAATAATCGGTTAATAAATTCAATCGAATTCCACTTTCGTAAATAAACTCCGGTGAAATATTTTCATTTTTTATCAAACCGATGTCGCCATATAATTCAATCCAATTCCAAATACTGTAACTTGTATTAAGTGTTGTGAGCCATTTATTGGAAAGTTTAGTGTCTAATTGAGATTTAAAAGCACCTTCCCCTACAACATATTGTTGGCTGAAAAACCCGGAGGTTTCAGATCGCCCATATAAATTGTAGTCAAACAAATAATCATTTACCTGCGAAATCCCAAAATCATAATAATCAGTATCTGTATTTTGGTATAAAAAAGAACCCGCATACCATCGGATATTGAATTGACGGTTATTATCATATAGTTTTCGAAAATCTACTTCAAAAGAAGCTTTGCCAAAAGTTCGGTCAATTTGTAAATCACCTTTAAAGCTATAATGGCTCAAAACTTCAGTTCTAACGTTTAGGTATTTGACGTTGAAAATAGAATAGTCTTGGTATTCATCTGTAGATTCAGTATCAATAAAATCAGTTTGCTGTCTATCAATCATGACATAACGAAAGAGCAATTGTTCTTTGTGGTTATCTCGTAAATCACTTTCGCGTCTTCTGAAAATAAGCATTGGATTAAATTTGTAAAACTCTGCATCGGGAGCATAATGAAATCGTGAACCCGACATACTGTAAATAGTTTGATACCAATCACTTTTTCTGTTGTTTTGGGTGTATAAAAAACTGAAAGATCCAACAAATGTTTTTGATTTGACTCCCCAAACCGGATTAATATCGTAAATAAATGGCTTGTTTAAGATGGTTTTGTTATAAAACCGCATACCGGGCATTAATCCATCATAAAGGTTGTAATTTAAAATGGGGACATATAGAATTTGATTGTATTTTGGGTCTTCTAAATCTTGGAAAAAGACAAATTTAAAAGGCTTATTAGTGATGTGAAAATCAGATACAGAACGCCAATTATTTCGTAGATTAAATTCCGGAACTTCATTGTTATAATTGATAACAATTTTGTCAGCCTGATTATTTGGCAATGTAATGGTAGAATCGGTAGAAAAACCTTCAAACCATTCTTTGAAAATAACTTTTTTGTCTTTGATGCCATATACCGGAAAAGGAACAGCAGTGCCTGTTTTGTTGTGAATTGTTGCCGTGATACTGTCGTTCGTTTTTGTGACGTTGTGAAATTTATAATCAATTAAATCACGGGAATCAATTACGGTATCAAAAAACCAATTTAAGTTTCTATCGGTTTTGATTTTCAATTCTTTTTCAAAATCCGTTCGGTTAGTTTGCTGCTTTCGGTTTTTGGTGTAAAATTGTTTAATACCAGTAGAAACAATAGAATCACCTAAATAACTGTCGAGGTATTTTAAACTTAACCCGGCTCTGTATTTTCCCGCAATTTGTTCATTGAATTTTAAGGATGTATCTTTTAAATCACCTATCGCTTGGTCTAAATTTTTACGTGCCATGAGCAAATAAAAGTAGCTGTACTGTTCATTAAAACCAATATCCATCAAGTGATATCCTTTTAGTATTTTCAACTTACTGATATTACCCATCATTTTCAATTCCGGGTAATTTTCATCCATATAATTCATCATGAGGTAGACTTGAATTCCATCATAAATCCAATTGTCCTTTCTTGGGTCTAAGCTTAATGATTTTTCTAAAAAAGTGTTGATATAGGTTTTCAAAAACTTCAATTCAAACAATAACTCATTTGGAAACGGGCTAATAAAAGAAGGTAATTGATTTAAGCCATAAAATGGATTTCGATCATAATCAGTTTGCGATACTGTGATTTTTGTGTGTGGATAGGCTCCTAGATTTTGATCCACAAAATTTACTATTCTATCAATTACAATTGCTTTTTGAATTACATCTACTTTGTTGTCATTCAAATTGGTGACTACTTCAACTATAACATTTTTATAACTTGAATAGGTTTGAGAAGGTTCTATAAATAGACTAAAATTGGTTCTGTTTTGACCTTCTAAAAAATAAGTTTGATTGCTCAAATCTATTTCAGGAATTCCAACATTTAAATCGGAGGATAATTTTAAAGATTTAGACATTTTAAGGCTCATTTTTATATTAAACGGAGCATTTGCAATATCATCAAGATTCAAATTACTGTAAGTAGCAAAAGTATTGTTTTCTAATCGGGCAGGGGTTAAAAACCAATTTTTTAAACTATATCCTCCACCTATTTCAAATCCATAGTGAGTGAATTTGTTGTTGGGTATTTTTACGTAATACAAAAGGTTTAAGGTTAGTTTTTCTCCGGGTTTCAAAGGTTTACTGAGTAAAACTTCAACAATATCAGGGTGTTTGTCAGGTCGGCACCAATCAACAATTCGTTTTTCGGAATCAAGGATTGATAAGTTATTGGTGCTCCCTCTGTCTTTAAAATTCGCTAAATGAAATCCTCTGTAATGTTCGTCAGAAAAACGTTTAGCCAAAGGTGTATTTTTTTCTGAAAAAGAGTTGTTCCAATCGTTCAATACAATTTTATAAAGTGTATTTTCTGAGGTATTGTGATAGATTAATTCCTGTTTTATGAGTAATGATTTCTGTTCCGGGAAAAGTTCAACAAACAGGTTATGTTGATGTTGAGAAAATCCCACACCAAACATAGAAAGAAATAAAAAGGAAATAGCAATTTTGGTATTCTTATTCAAAGGAACGCATATATTTTGAGGTTGAAAGATAGTAAATATAACCAAAAGATAATCTTAAAAATGTTAAAAACACTAGTGTTTAAGATAATATTAAGTAAATTTGACAAAACTAAAATACCAATGACAAAAAGAGTACTTCTTTGGGTCGGTTTACTTATGTCTACTTGCGTTTTTTCACAAGTGGTAATCAATGAAGTAGATGCTGACACCCCCGGTTTAGACGTAAAAGAATTTATTGAACTCAAATCTCAAACTCCATTTTTTTCACTTGACGGCTATATCATAGTCATGTATAATGGCAGTACTTCCGGAACAGGAACATTAAGTTATTACACTATTAATTTAGCGGGGTTAATAACGGATGGAAACGGCATTATTTTGCTTGGAAATTCGCAGGTAAATCCGGCTCCTTCTTTATTATTTCCTCAAAATTCTGTTCAAAATGGTCCTGATGCATTAGCCATTTATCAAGATATTGTTGATAATTTTCCAATTGATACTCCGGCAACAGCAGTAAATTTAATTGATGCTTTAGTTTATGGTAATGGGATTACACAAGCAACAGAACTGAAAACAATTTTAGGGGTATCAACTCAGCCAAATGAAAATGTAAATTCCTTAGCGGCTTCTCAGTCTATTCAACGTAAAAATGATGGAACGTATGAAGTAAAAACACCAACTCCACGGACCAATAATGATGGCAGTGGTATTGTTTACAACGGAATTACTCTTTCAACAAGTGTTTCTGTTTTGAATGAAAGTGAAAATATAGCGATTACATTTACAACTGATACACCTGTAACAACAGATTTAAATTTTACTTTAAATCTTGCCAATGGATCATTTACAAATGCTGATTTTACTGGAAATTTATCTATTTCAATTCCATCGGGTACTTCAAGTGGTTCTACAACTATTCAAGTAATTGATGATGGATTAAATGATGGAGATGAAACGATGTCAATTGTAGTAGTTTCTTTACCGGAAGGTTATATAACTTTAAATAATAATGTAAAAATCAGAGTAAAAGATATAAATTATAATGTAGCTTCTTGGGGGTCACCAATGGCTCCAACCTTTGGAAATGTTACAAGCACCGTACCCGTTGGATATTATTCCTCTTTAGAAGGTTTGTCTGGAGAAAGTTTAAAGCAGGCTTTACAAGATATTATCGCGAACCCTGAAATTGTGCATGCTCATAATTATGGTGATATTGTGGATATTTTAAAAATCGCTGATCAAAATCCGGCTAATAACAATGAGGTTTGGTTAATGTACGTTGAACAGCCTCGTTCAAAAATTGACTATCAATTAGGTCCAAGTACAATTGGTGTTTGGAATCGTGAGCACATTTGGCCTCAATCAAGAGGTGGATTTGCTGACGGAACTTCTTCTTTTGCAGATGGGATAAATATTTGGTTGCCAACCAATGCGGATGATATTTTGTCCGGTCATGCTGATGCTCATCATATTAGAGCAGAAGATGGTCAGGAAAACAGTTCTCGCAGTAACAGAGATTATGGTACTGATTATAACGGACCAACAGGAAGTTTAGGAACATGGAAAGGCGATGTTGCCCGTTCCTTATTTTATATGGCTGTTCGTTACAACGGATTAACTTTAGTCAATGGAAATCCAGCGGATAATATTTCGGGACAAATAGGAGATTTAGCTTCTTTGTTAACTTGGAATTCTACTGATCCGGCTGATGATTTTGAAATGAATCGAAATAATTATATCTATACATGGCAAGTTAATCGAAATCCGTTTATCGATTATCCTAATTTAGCTGATTATATTTGGGGTGAAAATTATGGACAACAATGGTTTCCAACACTTAGTCAACCTAAATTTGATGAAGCAAATGTTCGGGTTTATCCAATTCCGACTCGTGATGAAATTACAATAAGCGGAGTTGAATCGTTTGCGAAAGTTGAAATTTATGCTATAAACGGACAACAAGTTTTATCGAAAGAAATTGAAGGATTTACTCAATTAAAATTAAATTTACCCTCAGGAATGTACCTCATGAAAATTCAAACTGAAAATCAAATAATTACGAAAAAGATTATCATAAAATAAAAAAAACAAACTAATCAACAAGATTAATTCGTTTTTAAATAGACCACTAATTCATGAAAAATTAAATTTCTGAATTAGTGGTTTTTTATTAAAAGTTTGGACTCAAATTGTATTTTTTGTAGAAAGCGTCTAAAGCTTCAACTACTTCATCTTCAGTGTCAACTACTCGAATTAGATTCATGTCTTCCGGATTGGCATTTTTAAATTTGTCAATCATTACATTTTTAATCCAATCTAATAAACCAGACCAATAATCAGTTCCAACTAAAATAATTGGAAACTTCCCGATTTTTTTGGTTTGAATTAAAGTAACAGCTTCAAACATTTCATCCAATGTTCCAAATCCGCCCGGCATTACTACAAATCCTTGTGAATACTTGACAAACATAACTTTCCGAACAAAAAAGTAATCAAAATTCAGGTTTTTATCTTTATCGATATAGGGATTAAAGTGCTGTTCAAAAGGCAATTCAATATTTAAACCAACGGAAGTTCCTTCACCACGATGAGCACCTTTGTTTCCTGCTTCCATAATACCCGGTCCGCCACCGGTAATTACACCATAACCGGCTTTACTGATTTTATAGGCTATATTTTCAGCTAATTCGTAATATTTCTCACCCGGTTTTGTTCTGGCAGAACCAAAAATGGAAACACATGGCCCAATTCTGGACATGCTTTCATAGCCATTCACAAACTCAGACATGATTTTAAAAATGGCCCAAGAATCATTAGTTCGGATTTCGTTCCAAGTTTTTTGTTTGAACTTTTCTTGTATTCTGTGTTCTTCGCTTTCGTATTGATCTACAGACATTCTATCTTTTTTTTAAATTAAACAAACAAGCTAAAGTAATTCTTTTTTCAGAAATTGAGCAGTGAAACTCTTTTTGTTTTTGATGATTTCTTCAGGAGTTCCTTTGCAGATAACTTCTCCGCCACCTTTTCCTCCTTCTAAACCGATGTCGATAATATAATCTGCTAACTTAATTACATCCATATTGTGTTCAATCACTAAAACGGTATTTCCTTTATCTACAAGCTTTGTAATCACTTCCATTAATACCCGAATATCTTCAAAATGTAATCCGGTTGTGGGTTCATCTAAAATATAAAATGTATTACCGGTATCTTTTTTGGAAAGTTCAGTGGCTAATTTAATACGTTGAGCTTCACCACCTGAAAGAGTAGTGCTTTGTTGTCCCAATGTGATATAACCTAAGCCAACTTCTTGAATGGTTTTAACTTTTCGGAATATTTTGGGTATGTTTTCAAAAAAGTCTACCGCTTCATCCACTGTCATATTTAATACATCTGAAATTGATTTTCCTTTGTATCGAATTTCTAAGGTTTCGCGATTGAATCGTTTACCCATACAGGTTTCACATTCTACGTAAACATCCGGTAAAAAACTCATTTCAATGGTTCGAACACCCGAACCTTCACACGTTTCGCATCGTCCACCGGAAACATTAAAGCTGAATCGACCAGCCTTATAGCCACGAATCATAGCTTCCGGAGTTTGTGTATATAAACTTCTGATTTCTGAAAAAACATCGGTATAGGTGGCCGGATTACTTCTGGGAGTTCTACCAATCGGACTTTGATCGATATCAATAACCTTATCAATATGTTCTAAACCTTCTATCTTTTTGTATGGTTGTGGTTTTTTTACAGCATTAAAGAAGTGCTCATTTAAAATAGGGTAGAGTGTTTCATTTATTAAAGTTGATTTTCCACTTCCGGAAACTCCTGTAACACAAATTAACTTACCCAACGGAAATTCTACTGTCACATTTTTTAAATTATTTCCTGTAGCACCTGATAATTTCAAAAACTTTCCATTGCCATCTCGCCGTTTTTTAGGTACTTCAATTTTTAAGTTGCCATTTAAATATTGAGCGGTCATTGTTTTTTCTAACAATAACTGTTTTGGGGTTCCTTCACTAATAATTTGACCACCAAATCGTCCTGCTTTTGGACCAATATCAATAACCCAATCGGCTCGTTCAATCATTTCTTTATCGTGTTCCACAACCAAAACGGAGTTGCCAATGTCACGAAGATTTTCCAAAGAGTTAATCAATCGTTCGTTATCTCGTTGATGCAATCCTATGCTCGGCTCATCTAAAATATATAAAACACCTACTAATTGAGAACCAATTTGAGTAGCCAATCGTATGCGTTGAGCTTCGCCTCCGGACAGCGATTTTGAGCTTCTGTTCAGCGATAAATAATTCAAACCAACATCTAATAGAAATTGCAAACGGGATTTAATCTCTTTATTTATTTCAACTGCAATAGCTTTTTGTTTATCAGATAAATAGGAATCTAAAATAGCAAACCATTTTGTCAATTCCGAAATATCCATTTGTGATAAATCGGCAATATTTTTATCATTTATTTTAAAGTAAAGAGCTTCCTTTTTTAATCGAGAACCTTCACAATGTGGGCATTCAATTTCATCCATGAATTCTTTAGCCCAACGTTTAATGGAAGCAGAATTGCTTTCGTCATGTTGATTTTTGATAAAATGCGAAATGCCTTCAAATTCAATTTTATATTCTTTAGTAATACCTAACGTTTTAGAAGCAACAGTAAATTTATCTTTTCCACCATTCAAAATCATATTCATTGCTTCTTCGGAAATCGTTTCAATTGGGTCTGTTATTTTAAAACCATATTTTTCTCCAATGGTTTCTAATTGTTTAAAAATCCAGGTACTTTTATATTCTCCCAATGGAGCAAAACCACCTTGTTTGATTGATGATTTTGGATTAGGAATTATTTTTTTTAAATTTATCTGATTGATAGTTCCTAAACCATTACAATGTTCACAAGCTCCTTTTGGTGAGTTGAACGAAAAATTGTTTGGTTCCGGATTTGGATAAGATATTCCTGAAGTTGGGCACATTAAAGTTCGACTAAAGTACCTTACTTCCTTACTTTCCTGTTCAATTACTATTATGACATCATCACCGTGGTGCATCGCCGTTTTAATACTTTCAGCTAAACGATTATCTGTTTCAACATCATTTTCAATTTGCATTCGGTCGATAACGATTTCAATATCATGGGTTTTATATCGGTCGACTTTCATTCCGGAGATTAAATCCTGTATTTCTCCATCAACACGAACTTTTACAAAACCTTGTTTGGCAATTTGTTGAAACAACTCCGCATAATGACCTTTTCTTGACCGGATGATAGGAGCTAATATATTGATTCGTCTACCTTTGAAAGAATCGAGAATTAATGCTTTTATTTGTTCGTCGGAATACGAAACCATCTTTTCTCCGGTGTTATAGCTATAAGCATCTGCCGTTCGAGCATACAATAAACGAAGAAAATCATAAATTTCTGTAATGGTGCCAACAGTGGAACGTGGGCTTTTGCTTGTAGTTTTTTGCTCAATAGCAATCACGGGTGAAAGTCCGTCAATTTTATCAACGTCTGGTCTTTCCAATCCACCTAAAAATTGTCTTGCATAGGCTGAAAAAGTTTCGATGTATCGCCGTTGACCTTCTGCATAAATAGTATCAAACGCCAAAGACGATTTTCCTGAACCTGAAAGTCCGGTAATCACGACCAGTTTCTCTCTGGGAATAGAAACATCGATGTTCTTTAGATTGTGAACTCGAGCACCTAATACTTCAATCATTTCATTTGAATGCAACATACTTTTTTTGGCAAACCGCAAAGTTACAATTTTGAAAGCAAGATTTAAACATACACATGCGAAGAATTTGTTAAACAATTTCTATTTTTGAAAAAAATAAAACAGAACATATGAAAATATTAGGAATAGGCTCTCGAATTAAACATGCAGAATTTGGATTTGGTGTGGTAACCAATGTAACGTCTAAGCATTATTGGGTAACTTTTATTGAAAAAGGATTAGAAACCATTGATATCGACTGTGAATTTGAAGTTATTGAAGCGTTGGAAGATGAAGTAGATTCAGTTAGTTTTTATGATGTAGAACGAACGTTGAAAAGTTTATTACAAAAATGGTCAGATGTTTCTCAAATTGTTCCCATTGCAGATAAATGGAAAGGCGGAAAACTCATAATGGAACCCGGAACACCAACACAAAATAAAGAAGTGCCAATCGATACTTTCTTTCATAAAATTATTATGGTTCGCGATAGAATTAGAGTAATGGAACAAAAAATAAACGCCAGCAATTTAGATGAAGCTGAAAAAATTGATTTGCAACAATACATCACTCGAATTTATGGTAGTTTGACAACTTTTAATGTGTTGTTTAAAAGTACAAATGATTATTTTGTAGGGGAGAAGAGTAAGTAGTTTCAGTTTACAGAAGAATCTGTAAATTGAAACTGATACTGAAAACTACCTCATTCGTTTTCTATTTTTCATATAATCCTCAATCGCTTTTTTGGTGGTAAACCAATTGCGACCTTCCTTATGAGCATCTATTTTTCCTTGACGGGCTAATAAGCTGATGTATTCTTGTCCATAAGGTGAATTAGGTTCGCTAACAATATTAGAGATTTCCTGAAAATCATAATCATTGTCAGGAAGCGAACTGATGTAAATATTTAAAGTACGTTCCAAAGCCTGACTCATCAATAAAATTAATTTTTGATAGTTTCCCTGATTTGCTTGGTTGAGTGCTTCGTAGTATTTCTTTCGGTCATTTTTCAATATAATTGCTGGTGGAAATCCATTTCGCATCAAAAGTAAATTCATTGCTAAGCGAACCGTTCTTCCGTTGCCATCAAAAAAAGGATGAATCCAGACGAGTTTATGATGAAAAACAGCTGCCAATTCAATATCATTTAATTGTAATGGATTTATGTTGATAAAATCAATCAATTCATCCAATAAATCGGATACTTTATTGGCATTGGGTGGAACAAAATTAGCTCCCGTAATTCGAACACCTCCATTGCGAATTCTACCTGCAAAATCATCTTCAATCATGCGAAGTACCAAACCATGTAAACTTAAAATATCGATACTTCGCAACGAATAATTACTGTCAACTAAAGTGTACAAATAGTCAATCGCTTTCTCGTGATTTTTAGCTTCAAAATGTTCCCGAAGTGATTTGCCTTTCACGGTTATTCCTTCTTGAAGCACCATTTGTGTTTCTCGAAGGGTCAGTGTATTTCCTTCAATACTGTTTGAATTATAAGTCCATTCAATGGTTAGAGATTCTTTTATTTTTTGCAAAGCAATGGTTGGTAACGGTCTGCTTTGTTGCAAAACCGCAAGTTTATCATACAATCTATCAAAAGTTGATTGAAATTCAGTTCGATAAGAGGTATCTATTTTCCACATAACGAAACAAAGATACTTAATTATCGTTTAATATAAAAATTTATTCTATCCGATAATAAGAAATTTATTCAATAATCATGTTTTTTAGTTTTTCCCGATAAGCTTCTAATAAAGCATTTTTAGAAATAATTCCGATGACTTCTTTATTTTTAAGAACGGGTAAATAATCCGTTTGAGCACGTTCAAATTTTTCCATGATAGTTTCGGCAGTTTCATCATAGTTTACCATTTCTTTCGGAGCTCTCATGATATCTTTTATTTGGGTATACTTTATTTTATAAGGATTGAACAAATGAGATTTAACTTCTTCAAAATCAATTATCCCTATTAATTCATTTTTATCGTTTACAACCGGGAAAATCATTTGGTTGTAACCGGAAATTTTTTCAACTAATTCTTCTAAGGATGGGGCAAGTTTTAATGTTTGAATTGGACTTTGAATTAATCGCGAAATTACAATTCCGGATAAAATATTCCGATCTCTATCGTCGGTAAACACATCGCCTTTATCCGCTAAGTTTTTAATATCAAAGGAATAAGGTTCATATCGTTTTGAAATAGCAAAGCTAATGGATGAAACAAGCATCAAAGGAACCATTAAACTATAGCCGCTGGTAATTTCAGCAATTAAAAATATGGCTGTTAAGGGAGCATGAAATAAGCCACTTAAAATTCCGGCCATTCCCACCATGGTAAAATTACTGACAGGAAGTTTTACAAATCCAAGTAGGTTAAAAAATGAAGCCACAAAAAAACCTAAATAAGAACCCACAAAAAGGGAAGGTGCAAAATTTCCTCCATTTCCACCGCTACCAATGGTAATACTGGTAGCATAAACTTTTATGAGCATTGTAGTGCCAACAAAAAGCAATAACATCCAAGCATTTTCTTTAAAACCTTGTAAAACAGTATTGTCTAAAATTTGTTCTGGAGTATTGGTTGAAAGTATTTTTATGCTGTTATAACCTTCTCCAAATAAGGTTGGAAAAAAGAAGATTAATATAGCTAAAATACAAGCTCCAAAAAGGGCTTTTCTCATGGGGCCAAATTTTATTCGGCTAAAAAAATGTTCTATTTTACGAAAAGTTCTAGCATAATTAATGGAAACAAAACCGGAAGCTACCCCTAAAACTATGTAATAAGGAAGATTATGATAATCAAAATCCAATTGTTTGTTAAAAGACAATAAAATATCTTCATTTAATAGAATTGTAGAAACCAACGCACCGGTTGCTGCTGAAATCATTATTGGAATAAAGGCCGTAATGCTCACATCAACTAAAACTACTTCAATGGCAAATAGTACTCCTGCAATAGGAGCATTAAATGCTGCAGCAATTCCGGCTGCAACACCACAAGCTAAGAGTAATGTTCTGTCTTTGTAACTTAAGCGATAATTTTGAGCAAAGTTGCTACCAAAGGCAGCTCCGGTAATTGTAATAGGAGATTCTAATCCGGCAGAGCCACCCATTCCTACAGTTAAACCACTAGTGATTATTTGGGCATACATTTGCTTTTTAGGAATAATTCCGGATTTTTTTGCAACGGCATACATTATTTGCGACGTTCCTTTTTCTAATGAACCATCCAAAACCCTCTTAACAACCCATGCAGTTAACACTATTCCAATAATAGGAAGTGTACTATTACTGTAAGGTAAATGAAAAATGCTATCAATATATTGAGCAAAAATGTAAACCCAATGGGCAAAAGTTTTTAAAACAATAACAGCTAAAGATGCTGAAATACCTACTAAAAAACAGGATAAATAAATAAATTGCCTGGGAGAAAGATAGGATTTTAAATATAAAATAAATCCCTCCAATCTTCTGAAGTTTTTTCGGAAGAATGTTTTTAGAACCGATTTATTTTGAGTGGGCATGTGATTTTTTTGAAACGCTAAGATAAAACTTATTTAAAAACCAATAGCTTTATCATCACCTCTTTTGTCCGCACCACCTTCTAATTTAGTATTAGGTAAAACTAATATAGCATCAACTTTTCCCAATACAGGAGTTTGTTTTTCATTTATTAAATATCCTTTTGCCTTTAGGATTTGAAGTATTTCTGCTGAAAAACAATTCGGTTCAAAAATAACTTCATCCGGTAACCATTGATGATGAAAACGTGGAGCGTCAACAGCTTCCTGCATACTCATATTGAATTCGGTGACATTTAAAACAGTTTGTAAAACAGAAGTGATAATCGTAGATCCTCCAGGAGTTCCCACGACCATGAACAGTTCTCCGTTTTTTTCTACAATGGTTGGTGTCATCGAACTTAACATACGTTTTTGAGGGGCGATACTATTGGCATCAGAACCTACCAATCCAAACATGTTAGGAACTCCTTGTTTAGCTGAAAAATCATCCATTTCATTATTGAGAAAAAAACCTAATTCGTCACAATATAATTTGGAACCGTAAGCATCATTAATGGTTGTTGTAGCCGAAACAGCATTTCCAAAGGGGTCAATAATAGAATAGTGAGTGGTTTCGGTACTTTCTGAAAAGACAATTGCTCCGTGTGAAACTTCTTCCGATTTTGTAGCTTTTTCAAAGGAGAAAGTAGCCATCCGTTTCTTTATATACGTTTCATCTAAAAGTTCTTTAGTCGGAATTTTTACAAAATCTGGATCACCTAGAAAATGGTTTCTGTCGGCATAAGCTCTTCGTTCCGCTTCTACAATTACTTGAATGTATTGTTCAGAGTTATGTCCCATTTTAGCTAAATCAAAAGGTTCAATCATTTTTAAAATCTGTCCTAAAGTTATCCCGCCGCTGCTTGGTGGTGCCATTGAAATCAATTTATAATCCCGATAAGAATTCATTATAGGTTTACGCCATTTTGCTTGATAGGATGCTAAATCTTCCAAGGTAATAATACTGCCTTTAGCTTGTAAAAAGTTAACTAACTTTTGTGCCGTTTCACCTTTATAAAATTCATCCCGACCATTTTTAGCGATACGTTCCAACGTGTTGGCTAATGCTTCATATTTAATCGTGTCATTTGTTTGGAAAGGATGAGAAAATAAAGTTTCGGAACCATTTGCTTTAACTATCGCCTTTCGGTATTTGTTTAAATGTTCTTCTTGTTTTTGGGTAACCACGACACCTTTTCTAGCTAAATCAATAACCGGTTTTAGGATGGTTTCCATTGGTAATGTGCCATATTTTTTATGAACTTCAAAAACTCCGGCAATGGTTCCTGGAACGCCTATTGCCAATCCTGTTTCGGTACTTAAACCTTTAATAACATTGCCTTTTTCGTCTAAATACATGTATTTAGTTGCTGCCAAAGGAGCTTTTTCGCGATAATCCAAACTTCCGGTTTCTCCATTGTATTTTCGATAAACCATAAATCCGCCACCGCCAATATTTCCGGCATATGGGTAGGAAACTGCTAAAGCTAACTCTGTTGCAATCATTGCATCAAAGGCATTGCCACCTTCTTGCATGATTTGTACGCCAATTTGCGAAGCTTCCTCTCGAGCTGAAACCACCATTGCTTTTGACGTGACTAAACCAGTTGGTTGAATAGTATTTTTTTCTGTTTTACAACTTAAAAAAAGGATTAGTAAAAGCAGTAAGTATTTTTTCATAAAGCGGCAATTTTTTCTTTGCAATGTAGCTGAATTTCTTCAAAGAATAGGGTAAATTCATCTTCAAACTCGGAATAAAATTTTTTTAATTCTACAATTGATTCATGCATTGCAACCCTGTTTTTGGTTCTATGATCCATTTGAAATAAAATCATAGCCAAACCTTCAATGGAGGCGTAACTAACTAACCAATTTCGGGCAATCATATAGGGCATCATTTTTTTTACTGGTTCTGTGAGTAAATCATAATTGATTTGTAAATTCTCGTAAAATGCTGAAGCAGTTTCTTCTAAAGATATAGCAGAATAGTTTTTCCAATTTTTTGCTAAAAAATGGTCATAAAAAATATCGATAATTACACCCGAGTAATGTCCGTATTTTTCATGTAATCGGTGTTTACTTTTTCTGAAGATGGGGTGTGCATCTGTAAAAGTATCAATTGCACGATGGAGTATTATACCTTTTTTTATATCAGGTGAATAATCATTATAACTTTGCCCACGAATACTATCCGCCATAAAATTTCCAATTTTGACGAGGTCATTATCACCGGAAAGATAAATATGAGCCAAAAAATTCATGTTTATTTTTTATTGATATCAGTAAAAATAGGAAACTTTATCCATATTGAAAAATACACTACTTTTTAAACTCTATTAAATGTTAAAAAACTCGATAAAAGGGAAAGCAAAAAAGGGAGTTCCTTTTTATCTTTGTGCTTTAATTTAAAATAAAAATTAATGACACTTATAAAATCAATTTCAGGAATTCGTGGAACCATTGGTGGGAAAGTTGGTGATAATTTAACCCCTGTCGATGCTGTTAAATTTGCATCAGCTTATGGGACGTGGTTGAAAAATGCCAATACTAAAGAAAAATTAAAAGTAGTAGTTGGCCGTGATGCCCGAATTTCAGGACCAATGATTCATAATTTAGTAGTCAATACATTGATTGGTTTAGGTATTGATGTCATTGATTTAGGACTTTCTACTACGCCAACTGTTGAAGTTGCAGTTCCCTTAGAAATGGCTGATGGAGGAATCATATTAACGGCTTCACACAATCCAAAGCAGTGGAATGCTTTAAAATTATTAAATGAGAAAGGAGAATTTCTAAATGGGGCAGAAGGAGCAAAAATATTAGAAATTGCGGATTCTGAAGCTTTTGATTTTTCTGATGTAGATAGTTTAGGAGAAATCACTATTAATGATGCTTACATGGATATTCATATTGATGAGGTGTTGAACTTGCCTTTAGTTGATGCGGATGCTGTTGCTAAAAGAAAATTTAAAGTGGTGGTGGACGGTGTTAATTCTTCCGGAGGAATCGTTATACCAAATTTATTGGAGCAAATGGGAGTGGAGGTAGTCAAATTATATTGTGAACCAAATGGTCATTTCCCTCACAATCCAGAACCATTAAAGGAGCATTTAGGGGATATCTGTGCATTGGTTTTAAAAGAAAAAGCCGATTTCGGAATTGTAGTAGATCCGGATGTCGACCGATTAGCATTTATTTCTAATGATGGAGAAATGTTTGGTGAAGAATATACATTAGTGGCAGTTGCCGATTATGTCTTGAGTAAAACTCCCGGGAATACAGTTTCAAATATGTCATCCTCCAGAGCATTACGAGACATTACAGAAAAGCATAAAGGTAGTTACCAAGCCAGTGCTGTTGGCGAAGTGAATGTTGTTGAATTAATGAAATCTACTCAGGCCATTATTGGTGGTGAAGGAAATGGGGGAATTATTTATCCTGAATTACATTATGGTCGTGATAGTTTAGTTGGAGTTGCTTTGTTCTTAACCCATTTAGCAAATTTAGATGTAACAGTAGCGGAATTGAGAGCTTCCTATCCACAATATTATATGAGTAAAAATAAAATTGAATTGACACCTGAAATAGATGTTGATGCTATTTTAGTTGCTATGACGGATAAATATAAAAATGAAAATATTTCTACTATTGATGGCGTGAAAATTGATTTTGCAATGGAGTGGGTGCATCTGCGTAAATCAAACACTGAACCTATCATTCGAATATATACTGAAGCTCCAACTCAAAATGGGGCAGACACATTGGCTATACGAATCATTGAAGAAATTAAAGAAGTGGCGAATTTAAAATAATTTTTATTCACCTATTTAAAGCTAAAAAAGAAAAAAGCAACGGCAGCCCATTCTCTAGGGATATTTTTTGCATACCCAATAGTAGTATAATGGCTATTTTGAATAGTTCCGTCTGTTTTAATGTAGCCTAATGTGCTATATTGATTATTTTGAACTGTGCCATCATTTTTTACATATCCTAGGGTTGCATAGTGGTCGTCTTGTATCGTACCATCATTTTTGATATAACCAATTGTCGAATAGTAACTGTTTTGAATTGTTCCGTCATTTTTAAAATAGCCAACTGTTGCATACTGACTATTTTGAATTGTTCCATCACTTTTAATATAGCCTGTTATGCCGTAATGACTGTTTTGAATAGTTTGTGCCTGAACAGAACTAATACAGATATTAAAAATTAATAATAGAAAATATTTTTTCATATAACATCTAAAAATTAATTACTATTTTTTTTAATATAATTTAAAAATTATCTGCAAAAGTTTTTAAACTTCTCTTATTTATAAGATTTATGATAAATTTGAAATTGTATTAAAATATTTTTTCACTAAGTTTATTAATTATTCAAAATTGGATTTTTAGAAATGCATTACGTTGAAATTGGATCACCTTTATCACTCTTAATTTTAGGAGCCGTTTTTTTAGCCATTTTTTAT
>NZ_PNJW01000016.1 GCF_013822155.1 Flavobacterium sp. | reverse complement strand
ATATGATAGCTAAATAATAAATATGATAATTAATAAAACTTGTGAGTTGGGAAAGCAAGAGCCTGTTAATGGTAAAAAAAAAATTAATCAAATCGAATCGCTTTGACAGGAGAAATTTTTGTAATAATATAAGAAGGCACCAACAGTACCAAAAAACTTATAATAATAGTTCCAAGGTTTAACAAAAAGATATAAAACCAATTAAAATAAATCGGTGCTTCACTCACGTAATAATTCTCCGGATTAAGTTTGATGACACCAAATTGTTGTTGAATTAACATTAGGGCTATAGCTATACAATTTCCCCAAAGTAATCCACGGAGAATAATATGGAAGGCATTAAAAAGAAATATTTTACGAACGGTCCAGTTATCAGCTCCTAAAGCTTTTAGGATTCCTATCATTTGGGTTCTTTCCAGAATGAGAACAAGTAGTGCTACAACCATGTTTATAGTGGCCACAACTATCATAATTACTAATATTACAATAATATTAAAGTCGAACAATTGCAACCATTCAAATATGTAAAAATACTTGTCAATTATGGTTTTGCTGTCCAACATATACGAGGTCTGCTCATAAACTTCTTCTCCTTTTTGCTCTATTTTGGTAAAATCATCAATAAATACCTCAAAAGCTCCAACTTCGTCAGGCTGCCAACGGTTAATTCGTTGTACATGGCGAATGTCTCCTAATATATATGTAGCATCAAATTCCTGAAATCCGGAATTATAAATTCCTGAAATAGTAAAAACCCGTAAGTTTGGCATTTCATTACTATCTTCTTTCATGAAAAAAGTATTGAACTTATCTCCTACTTTTAGGTAAAGTCGATTCGCCAAATACTGAGAAATGAGCACTTCCGGATTTAAGGCTCCAGAAACGTTGGGTGATTTTCCTTCAACAATATACTCCTTAAGATTTTCCCATTTATAATCACTGCCTACTCCTTTGAAAATAATACCTTCAAAAGCCTTTTCTGTTCGAATTATTCCAGCTTTACTGGCAATAGCTTGAATATGGTTAACTCCCTCGACAGAAGTAAACTTCGGATAAAAATCCTGCTTATTTGAAACGGGTACTTTACTGACTTCTGATTGATTATCATCAAAATTAGAAATAATGATATGACCATTAAATGCTGAAACTTTCTGGCGTATTTTTTGCTGTAAACCAAGACCGGTAGCCACTGAAACTATCATCATGATTATTCCAATTGCAATAGCGGTAATAGCAATTTTAATAATTGGTTTAGATATACTACTTTTATGGTGTTTTGCAGTAGTAAGTCTTTTGGCTATAAAATATTCTAATTTCAAGGTATGTATAATAAACGGATGTTCAAAAATACAGTTTTATTCTTTGTTTTGCTAATTGTTTTGAGCGGATGTTCAGTAAAGAAACAAGTTATTGCAGATAATAATAAAACCATTGTTATCAATGAAGCGGTTTCTACTGTGGATATCATCACAGGAGCAGAAAATTTTTCTGCCTACTTACCACTATTACAAGATAAAAAAGTTGGTGTAGTAACAAATCAAACAGGAATTGTAAACTATAAAATTCCTTATTCTACAACAATAGCAGATGGAAAACCACTACGACCTATTACAAAGCATTTAGTTGATTATTTATTGGACCATGGGATAGCTGTTGAAAAAATCTATGCTCCAGAACATGGTTTCAGAGGAGTTGCAGATGCAGGAGAGCTAATTGTAGATGGAAAAGACACTAAAACAGGCCTACCAATTGTATCTCTTTATGGTGATAATAAAAAACCAAAGCTTGAACAATTAGAAGGAATTGATATTCTACTCTTTGATTTACAGGATGTCGGTGCTCGATTTTATACCTACATTTCATCGCTACATTATGTAATGGAGGCATGTGCGGAAATTAATCTTCCACTAATTATTTTAGATCGGCCAAATCCGAACGGTGCTATTGTAGACGGTCCAATTTTAGAAAAAGAATTTACCAGCTTTGTTGGAATGCATCCCATTCCAGTTTTACACGGTATGACAATTGGTGAATATGGTAAAATGATTAATGGAGAAAAATGGCTAAAAGACAGTATTCAATGCAATTTGACAGTCATTCCTTGTTTACATTATCGCAGGGATATGGCCTATAGTTTGCCTGTAAAACCATCGCCAAACTTACCAAATGACCAAGCAATTAATCTATATGCAAGTTTGTGTTTTTTTGAAGGCACTAATGTCAGTGTTGGTCGCGGAACAGATAAACAGTTTCAAATTTACGGCTCTCCTTTTTTACCACAAGGCAATTTCAGTTTTATGCCATTGCCAAATTTAGGTTCAAAAAACCCACTCCACAACAATGTGGTTTGTCATGGAGAAGATTTGTCTGAAATTAGCCCAGTAAAACGACTCCGGTTAAAATGGTTGATTGAAGCATATGAAAATACTGCTGATAAATCTACTTTTTTTACTTCCTTTTTTACAAAATTGGCCGGAACAAAACTCTTGAGACTTCAAATTGAACAAGGTTTGTCTGAGAAAGAAATACGAAGCACTTGGGAAAAAGGTTTAGAGGAGTTTATAGAAATGAGAAAACCTTACCTTATTTATAATTAGCCTAAACGTCAACAATAATATCTGAGTTTATTTTTAATAGTTCCTTGATAAAATCTTCTCTGTTTTTAGGTGAAATATAAATTTCATCGTATTTATTATAAACTATCGCGATACGATCAAGCGATGCCGCGGGAGAACTCAATGGAATAGTTGTTTTATAAATTCTTTTAATAGTCTTAATTTCTATTTTATAAATCCATAATATTAAAACTTCACCTACAATTTTATATTTAATAGAATGTATTAACCACATTAAAACAGAAATAATTATAAAAAAAACAAGTGAAACTATATACTGTTTTTCAAGAATTCCATCTATTACAGGATACCCAAAAATACCCACAATCAAAGCAATTAACCACCAATCTACTTTTGATTTATATACTTTCATTTTACAAAGGCAATTTTTTCTTCATTTCTTCAACAATGGTAAAAGCAGCCGGACAAATAGCGACATTTTTCAACGTTAAGTCAGAAATTTGGTAAAACTTTTTTCGGTCAGTATGTGGAAATTCCCGACAGGCCTTTGGACGAACGTCATAAATCATACAATAATTTTCCGCATCAAGAAAAGTACATGGGACACTTTTCAAAACATAATCATTCTCATCATCGATTTGCAAATATTGGTCAATAAACTGCTGTGGTTTTTGTTTGAAATGTTTAGCTATTCGTTCGATATCAGCTGATGTGAATAATGGCCCGGTTGTTTTGCAACAGTTAGCACACTTTAAACAGTCTGTTCGTTTAAACTCGGCCTCATGCAAATCCTGCATGACATAATCTAAATTTTTAGGCTGCTTCTTTTTTAACTTATCAAAATACTTTTTGTTTTCGATATGCTTATCTTTGGCAAGTTTTCCGAGTTCGTTTAATGGTGGTTTCAAGTTTAAAGTTTAAAGTTGAGCTGCAAAATTAATCAACATTTAACTTGAAACCTTGAACTTTAAACAAAAGAAATGAAAGACCTTTTTGGAAAAGCCATTTTAGATTATCAAACAGGCAATAATCCTCAAGATTTAATTACAGAAACTTCCATCTCGGAAGCTGATGAAATGAGTGTTGCCTATTTATTTAGAGGATTCGAAAAAATGCCTAAAATGGAACAAAATGCCTTATTATTATCAAACGGTAAAGTTCTAGATGTAGGTTGTGGTGCCGGAAGTCATTCTCTTTATCTTCAGGAAAAAGGCTATGATGTGACACCTATTGACATTTCACCCAATGCTATTAAAGCCTGTCAGTTACGTGGATTAAAAAAAGCTACTGTAAAAGATGTAATGTCAATGAAAGTTGAACAATTTGACACCATTTTATTATTAATGAATGGTGCCGGAATGTGTGGGCGATTGAAAAATATTTCTCGCTTTTTACTTCAATTGAAAAGCCTGCTAACAGAGAATGGCCAAATTTTAGTAGATAGTTCTGATATCATTTATATGTTTGATGAAGATGAAGATGGCGGCAAATGGATTCCCGGTGATACTGATTACTATGGCGAATTAGAATTTAAAATTTCCTACAAAGGTGAAATGGAAAAACCTTTTGATTGGATGTATATTGATTTCAATACCTTACAAAACGCAGCTTTAGCAAATGGATTGGCATGTGAATTACTGGTAGAAGGAGACCATTTTGATTATTTAGCCCGACTAAGCCATCAAAAAATCACTTAAAAACGATAGGGATTTTTAATTCCACACTTACCGGATTACCTAATTTATAAGCCGGTTTCCACTTTGGGAAGTTCTTTAAGGCGTTCAAAATTTCAATCGCCGTCGTTTCATCTTTAAATTGAACCAATCTGATTTTTTTCATTTCTCCCAGTTCATTCACTGTAAAAGCGACAATCAATTTCTCACCTGATTTAATTTTTGTATGATCCAATCGTTTTATTAAATACGAGTAAAACATTTCCATTCCCCCTGGAAATTCCGGTTCTAATATTAAATTATTCAAATATACTTCGTCTTCCCCTTGAATTTGAGAAAAACTTTGAGTTGAAAAAAGTAAAATAAATATAACTGGAAAAATTAATTTCAATTTTTAAGGGATATTAAGGTATTTATGTGTTTGCAATGAAACTCGCCATTTAGGATTCTTCATAACATAATCCACAATTAGCGGCGTCATTTCTTCCCTTTTGCTCCATTCCGGCTGTAAAAAAAGAATAGCTTTTGGATTTGTTTGAGCTGCTTGCTCTTCGGCAAAAATAAAATCGTGTTTATTATAAATGATTACTTTCAATTCGTTGGCAATATCATAGGCACTTTTAACCGGCAATTTATTTTTTTTTGGCGATAAACAAAACCAATCCCAAAAACCTGTTACGGGATAACAACCAGAGGTTTCGATATGAATTTTTATTCCTGAATCTCTTAGTTTTTTTGTTAAAATAGACATGTCCCAAGTTAAAGGCTCTCCGCCTGTGACCACTACCGTATCAGCATATTTTTTTGCGTTTGAAACAATTAAATCTGTTGAAGTAGGCGGATGAAGTTCAGCATTCCAACTCTCTTTAACATCACACCAATGACAACCTACATCACAACCACCGATTCGAATGAAATAAGCAGCCGTTCCTGTATGATATCCTTCGCCTTGAATGGTATAAAATTCTTCCATAAGTGGAAGTTTTTCTCCTTTTTCAACGGCTAATTGGGTTTCTTTTTGAAGCATTTTTAATAAAATTGAGTGCAAAGATAGTTAATTTGAAAATGTAATAATTTGAAAATTTGAAAATGATAGTTTCAGATTTAGAATTGGTTTTGTTACATTTGATTATTAAAACTAATACGATGAGTAAAGTAGAAGAATTCAGTGCCCATATCAATCAAGGATATACTTGTAAAGGTGAATTTATAACCTTAGGAGGAGCAATTTTAAATGGAGAAGCCATTCCAAATACGCATATCAATATTCCCTTAAAAACATTAAATCGTCACGGATTGATTGCAGGAGCAACAGGTACGGGAAAAACTAAGACAATTCAAGTTCTCTCGGAACAATTGTCAAAAAACGGTATTCCGGTGTTGATGATGGATATTAAAGGTGACTTTTCAGGAATCGCGATGCCCGGAATTGAACAACCTTTTATTACTGAACGACATGCAAAAATTAATTTACCCTATGAAACCAAAGCATTTCCGGTAGAATTAATGACCATTTCCAAACAAAATGGGGTTCGTTTACGAGCCACGGTTTCAGAATTTGGACCCGTTTTATTTTCCAGAATATTAGATTTAAATGACACTCAAGGTGGAGTTGTTTCTGTAATTTTTAAATATTGTGACGATCATACATTTCCATTATTAGATTTAAAAGATTTCAAAAAAGTTTTACAATTTATCACCGAGGAGGGAAAAGAAGAAATTGAAAAGGAATATGGAAGAATTTCCACTTCTTCAACCGGTTCAATTTTAAGAAAAGTGATTGAATTGGAACAACAAGGAGCTGATGTTTTTTTTGGGGAATTATCTTTTGATATAGATGATTTGATGCGAATAGACGAAAACGGAAACGGATATGTGAACATAATCCGATTGACCGACATTCAAGATAAACCAAAACTATTTTCAACTTTTATGTTGAGTTTATTGGCAGAAATATACAATACTATGCCTGAACAAGGCGATTCCGGCAGACCTGAATTAGTGATTTTTATTGATGAAGCTCATTTAATCTTTGACCAAGCAAGCAAAGCATTACAAGATCAAATTGAAACAATTGTCAAATTAATACGTTCCAAAGGAATTGGAGTATATTTTATTACTCAAAATCCAATGGATATTCCAAATGGTGTTTTGGCCCAATTAGGATTAAAAATTCAACATGCTTTGAGAGCATTTACCGCTAATGATCGAAAAGCAATTAAAATGACAGCAGAAAACTATCCGTTATCCGAATATTATAAAACAGATGAAATTATTACTCAACTCGGTATTGGAGAAGCTTTTGTTACGGCTTTGAATGAAAAAGGAATTCCTACTCCACTTGTTGCTACGATGCTTCGTGCTCCTATGAGCAGAATGGATGTCTTGACTACACAAGAAATCGATTCGCATATTGCTACATCAAAATTAGCTAAAAAGTATAACGAAGTTATTGACAGAGAAAGTGCTTTTGAACTTTTGACGAAAAAAATTAATGCCGCACAAGAACAAGCTTCAAAGCAAGCCGAAGAAGCAAATAGAGAAAAAGAAGCTCAAAAAACAACTACTACCTCAACTCGTCGTGAACCGGAAAGTCAAACTACAAAAGCAGTTGTAAAAGTACTGACAAGTGCTACTTTTATTCGGGGAGCTTTGGGGATTTTGAGTAAGCTGTTTAAAAAGTAAAAACCTCTCCCCCTCCCGAAGTCTCGGGACTCTCCTTTGGAGAGGGAAGCAAGAAACAAACTAAAAAATGAAGGGATTCTTCACCATCGGATTACTTATACTTTCCAATGTTTTTATGACATTGGCATGGTATGGTCATTTGAAATTTAAAGATTTGAAATGGTTTGAAAATGCCGGATTGATTACGATTGTTTTGATCAGTTGGGGATTAGCTTTATTTGAATATTTTTTTCAAGTGCCTGCCAATCGGATTGGTTATGAAGGCTATGGTGGCCCTTTTTCACTTTTGCAATTAAAGGTAATTCAGGAAGTGATTACATTAGTCATTTTTGTGGTTTTTTCGATGCTTTTCTTTAAAACTGAAACCTTTAAATGGAATCATTTTGTTGGGATGTGCTTTTTGGTGTTGGCGGTTTATTTTATATTTAGAAAATAGAAGAAATAGGAAAGAAAATAGAAAATAGCGTATTGACTTTATGAAAAAATACAAAATTCAAAAATCACCATTCATCGTTCCAACAACCGATGGAAAACTAATCGAAGAACATTTTGGAAAAGCTTCTGATGGCAACAACGAAATTTCCATTGCTCATATGATTGCACCGCCACATTGGATCGAACCTTTTCAAACGCCAGAGTTTGATGAATATACTTATGTTATCAAAGGCAAAAAACAATTTATTATTGAAGACAAAGTAATTGTTTTAGAAGCTGGTCAATCCATCAAAATTGAGAAAGACACACGTGTTCAATATTCCAATCCGTTTGATGAAGTGTGTGAATATATTGCCATTTGTAAACCGGCTTTTAATTTTGAGAAGGTGCATCGGGAAGAGTAAAACTATTTTTGATTCAACAACGAAATAATCTTCTGTTCAACCGCTTCACTATCCCAAATTATTTCAATGTTTTCCATTTGCATCACTTCTTCCATGATTTTGTTTTGGAAATCACCAATGGCTAAAGCTTCGGAATAAGGTTGCAAACTAAACGTTACCCTACTATACAACGGCATCCACAAATCAGGATGTTTGTCTGAAAAACATTTTTCAATTTTCTTCTGTAATAAGAATTTTTCATCGGCCGTTTTGGCACTCATCTCCATGAAATTGCGATAGGAAAGTTCGGCAATGGCATCGGCATTTGGTTTGCGGGATTTTTGGTATTCCTCAAAAATGGTTTCCCAATCGTCGCCGTATTTTGAAATCATTTCACTCAAAACGGTAATATCCTCAAAACCGGCATTCATTCCGTGTCCGTAAAAAGGAACAATCGCATGACACGAATCGCCAATCAACGCAACTTTATCGTTAAATGTCCAAGGGTAACATTGCATGGTGACCAAATAACTTTTAGGGTTTTTGAAGAAATCTTCCACCAAATCAGGAATCACTTCTTTGGTATCAGGAAAATATTTTGCAAAAAAATCAACTAACGTTTTTTCGTCGTATAAACTTTCAAAGGAATTTTCTCCTTCAAAAGGCATAAAAAGTGTACATGTAAATGAGCCATCTAAATTAGCCAATCCCATCAACATGAAATTGCCGCGAGGCCAAATATGCAAAGAGTTTTTGTCAATTTTATACGTTCCATCTGTATTGGCAGGAATGTGTAATTCTTTGTAGCCAATTTTTAAAAATTTTTGCGAATAATCAAACATACTTTGGCGTTGCATGCGGTGACGAATTCTCGAAAACGCACCATCGGCACCAAAAACTTTATCATATTTTAAATCGGTCCACATGCCTCTTTCAGTTTCTCCGATGTGCAAAGTGGCATCGGATAAAGTAACATCCCAAATTCTGTGTTCAAAAAAGAATTCAACGCCTTCGGCTTCTGCTAAATCAATCATTTTTCGGTTCAAAACACCTCTGGAAAGTGAATAAATGGCTTCGCCCTCTTTACCATAATTTTGATAGGTGAGTTTTGAATCCTGCAAATGAATCGCTCGTTTATCGACCGGAATTCCAATTTTTTTTATTTCCTCGGTCAAGCCGATGTCATCCAACGCTTTCCAACCTCTATTTGACATGACCAAATTAATGGAACGTCCGGAAAATTCAACTGTTCGAATATCCGCACTTCGATCAAAAACATGAACCGTGTGACCTAATTTTTTGAGGTATATTGCCAATAAAGTTCCAACTAACCCGGAACCAACAACAGCAATTTTTTGAGGGGTTTGCATAAATGACTTTCAAAAATTCAATTACAAAAATAGCGATTATAATAAGAATTCACGATTTGAGAAACATATATTTCAGTAAAACTAAAAATTTTGTTTAACTTTTATATTATTTAATTAAACAAAAACTATCTTTGAAAAAAATTGCTTTAATGATTCATTTTTCGAAAAATACAATTGAACAGCTACCAAAAATTCCACGATTGAATTTAATCAATAGTTGTACCGGCTATAAATCGGCGAATTTAATTGCAACTAAAACCCTTGAAGGTGTTTCCAATGTTGCCATTTTCAGCAGTATAACCCATTTGGGAAGCGACCCTGCGATGTTAGGATTTATTCTTCGACCGACTACTGTTCCCAGAAATACGTATAAAAATATTAAAGATTTAGGTTTTTTTACGGTCAATCACATCACTGAAACCATGATTGCCGATGCTCATCATTCATCTGCCGGTTATGATGAAAGTATTTCCGAATTTTACAAAACCAGTTTGGAAGAAGAATATTATGACGGGATTTCGATTCCTTTTGTAAAAAATAGTCCGGTGCAAATTCTTTGTAAATACCTCAACGAATATGAAATTAAAGAAAACGGAACCATTCATATTATTGCTTCAATTGAACAAATAATTATCAAAGAAAATCTAATTCAAAAAGACAATTGGCTGCGATTGGATTTAGAAAATGTTGTTACGATTAATGGATTAAATGGCTACTGTGTCCCAAAATTAGTGGATCGTTTTGAATATGCCCGACCAAATGTTCCAACCAAATCAATGTTGTAAAAATGGCTCACAAAAAAGTACATCATCCTGAAAAAATCTGTAAAACCTGTAGATTACCGTTTGCTTGGCGAAAGAAGTGGGAGAAAAATTGGGAGGAAGTTTTGTATTGCGGTGAGCGGTGTAAGAGAAATAAAAATTCCAATTCTAAAAATCCAATTAAATGAACAATCTCGTTTGGTTTCGAAATGATTTACGAGTAAACGACAATGTTTCTCTCTTTCAAGCATGTCAAAAAGAGAGAAACGTTTTGGCTGTTTATTGTTTTGATCCGCGACATTATGAAGAAACGAAGTATGGTTTTAAAAAAACTGAAAAATTCAGAGCTCAATTTTTATTGGAATCCGTTTTTGAACTTTATTATTTTTTAAAAGAAAAAAATATTCCCTTGTTTATTTTTTATGAAAAACCAGAGGAGGTTATTCCGCAATTGATAAATGATTATGAAATATCGACTGTTTTTCTTCAAAAAGAATGGACAACTGAGGAGGTCAACGTCAATGACAATATCAATATCAACCTCAAAAATCAAAATTCAAATGTCAAATGGGTAGAAACTTATGACCAATTTTTGTTTCATCCGGAGGATATTCCGTATGCTGATTTTAGTGAAATTCCGGAAGTTTTTACGGTCTTCAGAAAAAAATGCGAAGCAACTGTAAAAGTCAGCCCAACTGTTTCAATTGAAAAACAACCTGATTCCAATTGGATTCAACCAAATTCTTTCAACATTACTTTAGAAGATTTCGGTTTGGAAAGTTTTGAAATTCATCCTAATTCAGCTTTTTCGTTTCATGGTGGCGAATTAAATGCGTTGAAACGATTGGAGCATTACTTCTTTAAAACAGAAAATTTGTCATCTTACAAACAAACCCGAAACGGATTGATTGGAACCGATTACAGTTCGAAACTTTCCGCTTGGCTGGCAAATGGCAGTATTTCTGCCAGAACAATTTATTGGAAAATTCAGCAATACGAACAAGAAATTTGCAAAAATGAAGATACGTATTGGTTGATTTTCGAATTGATTTGGCGAGATTATTTTAAATATATTTCGTTGAAACACGGAAATAAAATCTTTCAACTCGATGGCATTTTAGGAAAAAAATACGATTGGAAATTCCATCCCAAAGCTTTTCAACAATGGAAAAATGGCAACACCAATGAACCTTTTGTGAATGCCAACATGATTGAATTGCAACAAACCGGTTTCATGAGTAATCGTGGCAGGCAAAATGTAGCAAGTTTTTGGGCAAAAGAATGGAAACAAGATTGGCGAGTGGCAGCGGCTTATTTTGAAAGTATGCTGATTGATTATGATGTACATTCTAATTACGGCAACTGGATTTACAATTCCGGTGTTGGTAATGACCCGAGAGATCGAAAATTCAACATTAAACGACAAGCGGAAATGTATGATGCGAAAGGTGACTATCAAAAACTATGGTTTGAATAAATTTGTTTCAATTTACATTAAACATTTAAAGAAAAGTTGACACGGATTTCACGGATTAACACGGATTTAAAAATTTCACAGAGCTAATCTCAACTTGAAACCTGAAACCTGAAACTTGAAACAAAAGAACAAAAATGAAAACACTTCGACTTCTTCTCGGTGATCAACTGAATCACAACCATTCTTGGTTTCAAAAAACAGATGAAAATGTCATTTATTTAATGGCGGAAATGCGTCAGGAAACCGATTATGTGAAACATCACATTCAAAAAGTAGTAGCTTTCTTTTTAAGTATGCGAAATTTTGCTTCGGATTTGAAAAACAATAATCATCACGTCATTTATTTTGAAATTGATGATGAAAAAAATCCACAAAAATTAGAAGCATTAATTCAACAAACTATCGAGCAATATTCCATTGAAAAATTTGAATACCAATTACCGGATGAATTTCGATTGGATGAACAATTGAAGCAAATTTGTCAAAATCTTTCTATTCCAACAGAAGTTTTTGACACGGAACATTTTTATACGACTAGAACCGAATTAGCCGATTTTTTTCAAGGAAAAAAATTATTGTTGATGGAAAATTTCTATCGAATGATGCGAAAAAAGAACGACATTTTGATGATTGGAAATAATCCAATTGGCAATCAATGGAATTTTGACCACGATAATCGAAAAAAATACAAAGGCGAAGTTCCGATTCCGAATGCGAAATTATTTCCAAAAAATGTAGCCGAAATTATCCGTCAATTAGAAAAAATGGAGGTTCAAACCTTTGGTTCAATTGATGTTGAAAAATTCAATTGGCCAACGTCGAGAGCTGAATGTTTGCAGCAACTCGATTATTTCTGTCAACATTTATTGAAACACTTTGGCGATTATGAAGATGCGATGCACACGGATGAAAAGTTTCTGTTTCATTCGCGATTGTCGTTTGCTATGAATTCGAAAATGCTTTCGCCTAAAGAAGTGATTGATCAAGTGGTCCATTATTATCATCCAAAAGAAACTGAAATTACGCTTTCGCAAGTGGAAGGTTTTGTGCGACAAATTTTGGGTTGGCGGGAATATGTTCGTGGAATTTACTGGAAAGAAATGCCGAATTATGCTCAAATGAATTCATTAGAAAACCACAACAAATTACCTCATTTTTATTGGACCGGAAAAACCAAAATGAATTGCATGCAAAAAGCCATTTCGCAAAGTTTGGAGGAAGCGTATGCTCATCACATTCAGCGATTGATGATTATTGGGAATTTTTCGTTGCTCACGCAGATGCATCCCGATGAAGTCGATGCTTGGTATTTGGGCGTTTACATTGATGCGATTGAATGGGTGGAAATGCCCAACACACGAGGCATGAGTCAATATGCCGATAGTGGAATTTTAGCCACCAAACCTTATGTTTCCTCGGGCAGTTACATTAACAAAATGAGTAATTATTGTGGCAGTTGTCATTATAATGTAAAAGAAAAATTAGGCGAAAAAGCCTGTCCGTTCAACAGTTTATATTGGAATTTTTTGGATGAGAAAAAAGAACATTTCAAAAACAATCAACGCATGGCGATGATGTTGAATTTACTGAATAAGTATCCTGCGGAGGAAATGTATCAGATTAAAAAGAAAGCGAAAGATATTATGAAGAGTTTGTATACTATTTAGATTTTGGTTTAAACACCAACTTCCTTGAACTCGTTTCAATCTCCTTTTTATTCATTTTCATTTTTCTGAATTTGCCTTCATTATACATGGTTGCCTGGTCTTTGTAATGTTCACTTAACGGATTTCCGGATTGTCCTGTTGGTAGAATGCTCATACTGTTTTCAATATCTGAAAAATCGATAATGCGACGAGTCGAAGGACCGGCTTTTACTTGATACTTTCCTTCTTCGGTAAACGTAAACATTAAATTATTGATGACTTCGTTAGACCCATTTATTTCAAACGGACCCACATTAAAATAACTTCGTAACGCAGCTACTTCACCTAAAGGATGTTTGTGTTCTACTGAATGAACTTTATTCCATGTCCACGCATTCAAATCGTTTCCTAATTGTTTTTCAAGCTGCAGAATAGCTTCTTGGAAGGATTTTGTCAAAATATCCGTTCGGGTTTCTAATTTATCTTTTGTAGAAACATCATCCCACCAAGGTGACGATTCATTAGAAGTTTGAAAAGCAATCATTTGCTTCATGATGTGTGTATTCAACAAAACAGAAAATCGGTCTTTTCCTAACTCATCTTCAAAAGTGTTTTTTAAATACAAATACATCCATTTATTGTAAATAGTGGGTGCCACATCACTCAATGCATTGGAACCTTTCCATTTTGATAAAATTGAAATGGCTGCTTTTTCATTTTCAGACAAGACTTCTTGACTGATGGAATTAATCATGTTTTTGGCCACTATTGGAGCCACGGAAGAAGTTTCATCCGTAATCATATTCATAAAATCTTCTTTTGTCCAATCGTTTTTAGGTTCGAGCAATTGCACAATGCGTTTTGCACGATCTTGCGGTAAATAATAGCCCGGATATAAATAACCGTTTATTGGTTCTACTTGATTGTTGGAAGAATAGACATAGTTCCAATCCGGATTGATGGCATAGGGGTTTTGAGAAAACTCGTAGTATTCTTTTTGCTCATCTTTACCGTTTGCTCCATCAAGAATAAAATTGGCGTTGACATTTTCAGGCATTTTATATAATTTCCCGGAAGTAATCCATGCGATGTTTCCTTTGGCATCGCCATACATAATGTTTAATCCGGGAGCAGCAATTAATTCGATACTTTGATGAAAATGTTCTACATCTTTTGCATGCGAAAGGGCATAAACCGCATCTAAAATTTGATTCTTATGGTGCAAATAGGTCCACCACATTGATACGGGTTTGTCCTCTTTCAAACCATCCACCAAACCGTTCATTAAAGGTCCGTGATGTGATTTTTTGATTTTCAAAACCACATCGGAACTGTCTTTTACTTTAATAGTTTTTTCAGAAACTTGATAGTTTTTAAATCCTTCTGGTGTTTGGTATTGGTTTTCATTTTGGGGATTGTTGGTTTCCAAAAACAAATCCATGTCATCGTTTTCAAACATCGTTAAACCATAGGCATAATCGCGATTGTGACCTAATAGAGGAAAAGGCGTTCCAGCTAAATAGTAACCATACATTTCATAATCGGGCGTTATAATATGAGCTTCATACCAAGTGCCAGGTTGCGAAAATCCGATATGCGGATCGTTGGCAAACAATACTTTTCCGCTTTTTGTTTTTTGTGGTCCAACTACCCAACTGTTACTTCCAATGAAAGAAGGAATTGGAGAGTTTTCTAATATTGAAGTGACTGATTTTGAAATTTCAGCATACGCTTCTGACTTTCCTTTGAAACTTTTTAGTTTAGTATGAGCCAACGAGCCATCGATGCCAAAATCTTTTAAATAATCCATTCCGAATTCATCGCGAATATCGGTTAACAGCGGATCTGTTTTTTGAGACATTGCAAAACTGAAAGACATATAACCAAAAATATTATACACATCTTTGATGGTGAATTTTTCCTTAGTAACGCCAACCAATTGAAACTCAATTGGCGTTGGACCTTCTTCTAAAAACTGGTTAATTCCTCCAAGATAAGCTAATGTTAATTGATAACTTTCGCTGTTTTTATCCAACTGAGCAATTGCTTTTTCGGAATCTTCATCAATGCCTAAACCGGTAAAAAATTTGTCATTTTTAAGCATTACTGAACCAAAGAGTTCGGACAATCTTCCCGGAGCAATTCTTCGCATGAGTTCCATTTGCCACAATCGATCTTGAGCATGCACATAACCTAACGTAGTCATCGCATCTTTTTGAGAAGCGGCATAAATATGTGGAATTCCGTATTCATCAAAATAAACGGTGGTTTCTTTTTGGATGGAATTTAAAGCTAATTCTCCATCGTATTTAGGGGTTAAAAAATAACCGTAACTCACAACACCAATGGCTAAAATGACAAAAAGAATAAATATAATGACAACGATTTTTTTGAGTCTTTTCATGACAATTGAATTTGATTTAAAGTTACAAAAAACCATTAAGAAATTAAGTAACATTAAGTTTGTATGACTTAATTTCTTAACAGCTTAATGGTTTAAAATTTTGTATTTGCAATTAACTTCTTGGAAAATTTATTCTGTCACCGACATTCATTTTATTGTTTTTGGCTAAAACGCCACACATGTGAAATAACATTCGTGCACCAACGTTACCGTCCCAATCATCATTTTCTCCGGGAGCCACTTCTACTAAATCAAAACCAATGATTTCTTTTTCGGTTTCGGCTAAACGACTCAACAAATAAGCGGCTTGTTCAAATGAAAATCCACCCGGAACCGGAGTGCCTGTATTTGGACAATACCAAGGATACATGCCATCAATATCAAAACTGATGCAAACTTTTTGTGGTAAAACGGCAATAATTTGGTCACATTGTTGTTGCCACGTTTTCCCTTCAAAAGTTTCTCTCTTTAAATCAGAATCGGTGTGAATGACTACTCTACTACCTTGTTGTTTTGCAACTTCTACTTCTTGTTCGCAAAAATCACGAATTCCTACTTGAACTATTTTAGAAATATGAGGAATTTGCAAAGCGTTATACATGATAGAGGCATGCGAATAAGTGAAACCTTCATAGGCAATTCTAAAATCCATGTGAGCATCAAGATGAAGAATTCCAAAGCTATCGTGCTTTTCAGCTAAAGCTTGGTAATACCCAAGTGGCGTACTGTGATCTCCACCTAAAAGCACAACTTTCTTACCGTGTTCTAACCAATGTAACGTTTTTTCGCGAACAGCTTCCACCATATCAGAACAAGCGTAATTAATCTCGTCTAAATCTTTTCTTAGTCCAGGATGATGATCTATTATTATTCCACTTTCTAAAGCTTCAATGATAGGTGCAGCTTGTTTTTTATATTTTTTGGAATTTTTTTTAATCCCTTTTGGTGATTCATCTAAAAAGATACCTAATTTCCATAATTCCGGAAACTCCTGATGGTTTAAATCTACTTGAAAGGAAGCATCTAAAATGGCTTCCGGACCTTTGGATGCCCCGGAACCATAACTTACAGTTACTTCCCACGGCACAGGAATTACGATAATTTCGCTGTCTTCAATGGAAAAAGGTAATCCAAAAATAGTAGCATCGGCCAAACCGGGCTGGCTTGGATCGAAGGTTTTGAGTATTTCTTGTTTTGTCATTTTTTAAGGTACTAAGGTTCTGAGTAACTAAGGTGCTAAGGTTTTATACCTTGTTTTAAAATTTGTCCAAATTCGTACATGTCTTCAAAAGAAGAGTAAAATGGAGCCGGTGCTAAACGAATTACGTTCGGTTCACGCCAATCGGTAATCACACCGTTTTTCATTAAATACTCGAATAAACTTCTTCCTTGACCGTGGAGATATACTGATAATTGGCAAGCACGTTCTTCTTGGTTTTGAGGCGTAATAATTTCAAATTCGGTTCCATCAATTTCTTTGTCAATTTCGTGGAGGATGAATTCTAAATAGGCTGTTAAAAGATTTCTCTTTTTGATTAATTTAGTCATTCCCACTTCGGCAAACATTTCTACGGATGCCAAATAAGGGGCTAATGATAAAATGGGTAGGTTACTGATTTGCCAACCATCTGCTCCATAAACAGGGTCAAAATCAGGCTCCATTTTAAAACGACGTTCTTTGTTATGTCCCCACCAACCGGCAAACCGAGGTAAATCTTTGTCACCATGGTGTCTTTCATGTACAAAACAACCCGATGCATTTCCAGGTCCTGAATTCATGTATTTGTAGCTACACCAACAAGCAAAATCGACATTCCAATCGTGCAATTGTAGTTCGATATTTCCTGCGGCATGTGCTAAATCCCAACCCACATAAGCACCTGTTTTTTGAGCAGCAGCAGTAATTGTTTTCATGTCAAAAACCTGACCGGTGTAATAATTCACACCCCCAATTAGTACTAAAGCTAACTCATCGCCTACTTCTTCTATTTTTGCTAAAACATCTTCTAATCGAATGTTGTGTTCGCCATCTCTTCGTTTGATTTCTACAATAATATCATTTGGGTTTATTCCCAAATATTGAGAATGAAACTTTGCCTGACTATGAAACATATATTGGTCGGATGGAAACGCTTTTTCTTCACAAATAATTTTATATTTCTTTGCTGTCGGACGATAAAAGGAAACCATCATTAAATGAAGATTAACCGTAAGTGTGTTCATTACTGTTATCTCAGAAGGCTTAGCTCCAACAATTCCGCTTAAAGGAGCTGCAAAACGTTCGTGATAATCCCACCAAGGCTTGTCGGCATAAAAGTGACCTTCAACAGCAAGTTTTGCCCAGTCGCTCATTACTTCATCCACATAAGACTGTGCTCTTTTAGGTTGTAACCCAAGTGAATTTCCTGTAAAATAGATGACGTTTTTACCGTTTACTTTAGGAAAAAGAAATTCGTCACGGTACTTAAATAGTTCATCTTGTGCATCTAATTCTTGTGCAAATTCAAGTGTATTTTGAAAATTCATGAAATGTATATTTGTTAGGTAAAGATAATAATTTTTTAGATTGTAGTGACAAGTCATGACTTGTCTTTACACAGATTTTCAATTAAAAATGATAAAAAAAAATTCCCAACCTATCGATTGGAAATTTATAATTTTTAAAATCTGAAACCAGTTCAAATTAAATAATCAACATGGCATCGCCATAGGAATAAAATCTGTATTTTTCTTTGATAGCTTCTTCATATGCTTTCTTCATCAAATCATGACCACAAAAAGCAGAAACCATCATCAATAAGGTTGATTTTGGTGTATGAAAATTAGTAATCATACAATTTGCAATACTGAAATCATAAGGAGGATAGATAAATTTGTTTGTCCATCCTTCAAAAGGATTCATCGTTCTGGCAGAAGAGACAGAACTTTCAATGGCTCGCATAGAAGTTGTTCCGACACAACAAACGCGTTTTTTGTTTGAAATGGCATTGTTTACCACATCACAAGCATTTTGTTTAATAATCAGCTCTTCCGAATCCATTTTGTGTTTAGATAAATCTTCCACTTCCACCGGATTGAATGTTCCAAGACCAACATGTAAAGTTACTTCAGCAAAATCAACTCCTTTTATTTCGAGTCGTTTCATCAAGTGTTTAGAAAAGTGAAGACCTGCAGTTGGTGCTGCAACGGCTCCTTCCACTTTAGCATAAATGGTTTGATAACGCTCTTCATCTTCAGGTGTTACTTCACGGTTAATGTATTTTGGGATTGGTGTTTCGCCTAATTCCGTTAGTTTATTTCTAAACTCATCATATGAACCATCATAAAGAAAACGTAAAGTTCTTCCTCGAGAAGTTGTATTATCAATTACCTCCGCTACTAATGAATCATCATCACCAAAATACAATTTATTTCCAATACGAATTTTACGAGCCGGATCAACTAAAACGTCCCAAAGACGTTGTTCTGCATTTAATTCACGTAATAAAAAAACTTCAATTCTTGCCCCTGTTTTTTCTTTATTTCCGTATAAACGAGCCGGGAAAACTTTTGTATTGTTCATAATCATTACATCTCCATCATCAAAATAGTCAATGATATCCTTGAATAGTTTATGTTCAATTGTTTTTTTGGCTCTGTTGATAACCATTAATCGTGATTCGTCGCGGTTCTCAGCTGGATATTCTGCTAATAATTCCGTCGGAAGATTAAATTGAAAATGAGATAATTTCATGTACTTATTTTTGTTTAAAGTTCGATTTTTTAAGTAAATACCTAAAAACTTAAAGCCTGCAAATATACGGTTGTGAGATAGGGGTTGTCAAGTGTTTTAAGGTTTATTTTTAAAATAAGTTGCTGAGTAGCTAAGCCACTGAGTTTCTGAGAATATTTTATTGTAAAATTTGAAATCCAACACTTTTTAAATCTTCCCAAAAAGCAGGGTAGGATTTTGCAACAACTTCTGCATTTTCGATGATAATAGGAACTTTTAAGGCTAATGAGGCAAATGCCATAGCCATGCGGTGATCTTGATAGGTCGCTATGGAAACCTCACCCCCAACCTCTCTCCAAAGGAGATGAGAGCTAGCTTCGAGTGTTAATGAATCGTTTGTGACTGATATTATTGCTCGGAATTTTGAAAGTTCAGTTTTTAAGGCTTCTAAACGGTCGGTTTCTTTTATTTTTAAGGTATGTAAACCGGTCAAATGACAGCCAATTCCAAGGCCGAAACACGTTACGGCAATGGTTTGTGCGATGTCGGGGGAATCATTAAGGTTTAAGTTAATGGATAATGGGTAATCGGTATTTACTTTTGTAATAATTATTGAATTATCGCTATTGAAAATAGTTTCCACTCCAAAGCTTTTATAAATTTCGACTAAAGCTGCATCACCTTGAAGGCTTTTCTTTTTGAAATTTGACAATTGAAGTTTTGTTCCAATTTCAGAAAGGGCGACAATTGAATAGAAATAAGAAGCGGAAGACCAATCAGATTCAATTGTTATTGTATGCTGGTTGCGAGTTGCGTCCCGAAGTTTCGGGAGCGGGTTGACCTTTATAATACTATTTTCAAAAAAAGTTTCAATACCAATTTCGTTTAGCAACGCTAAAGTCATGTTGATGTAGGGAACGGAAGTTAAATCACCTTCAAGTGTTAATTCTAATCCGTTTTCTAATTTAGGTGCTATTAATAGTAAAGCTGAAATATACTGGCTACTGACGTTTACCGGAATTACAACTTTATTTTTTATAATTTTTTTTCCTTTGATTTTGATGGGTGGAAAACCTTCGTTTTCTTCGTAGGTGATTTCTGCTCCCAATTGATTTAAGGCATCCACTAGAATTTTAATAGGTCGTTCTTTCATTCGGGATGAACCAGTTAATACGACTTCTTTACCTTCTTGAATAGCAAAATATGCGGTCAAAAAACGCATGGCAGTTCCTGCATGGTGGATATCTATAAGTTGTGGGTTGTGGGTTGTGGGATTTGGAAATTCCAACGCCTTTATCATCACTTTTGAGTCATCGGAATTGGAGGCGTTTTCTAGTGTGATGTTTGGATATAATGCTTTCAATAACAACAACCGATTTGTTTCTGACTTAGAACCAGTAATTTTTAGTTGATGGTTGCGAGTTGATAGTTGCGGGTTATAGGTTAATTTTATATTCATTATTTAGTGACAACTTTTAATCCGACAATTGAAATGATTAGAGTGCTGATAAAAAATACTCTCCAAAAAGTCGCGGGTTCTTTGAAAACTACTATTCCTACTAATACACTACCAACGGCTCCAATTCCTGTCCAAACAGCATAAGCTGTTCCGATGGGTAATTCTTTGGTTACTTTTACCAAAAGCAACATACTAATGGTCAGGCAAACTAAAAATCCGCCATACCACAGCCACATGGCTGATCCTGAAGTTTCTTTTGCTTTTCCCAAACAAGTGGCAAAAGCTACTTCGAATAAGCCGGCAATAATGAGTAGTATCCAATTCAATTTATTTCAATTTTTCATTATTTTGATGTCTGTCATGATCGCGTTTGGTTTTTAAATCCATTTTTTTATCAAACGCATCTTGCAAATCAACTCCGGTTTGATTAGCTAAACATAATACAACAAAAACTACATCGGCTAATTCTTCCCCTAAATCTTTATTTTTATCACTTTCTTTTTCGGATTGTTCCCCATAGCGACGGGCAATTATTCGAGCTACTTCCCCTACCTCTTCCGTAAGTTGAGCCATATTTGTTAATTCGTTAAAATAACGGACACCATGGTTTTTAATCCAGGTATCGACATCAAGTTGAGCATTTTTGAGGTTCATTATTCGATTTTTTTTAGGATTATCTTTTCAGTATTTTTTTCTGCAACAGTATTAAATATTTTTTTTATGTCCTGGTATTCTTGTGGGTCGAAAAATATTGAATTTAAATCTAAAGATGTTGTTATTTGAATTTTATTTTTTTCGCTTTGAATAGAAAATTTATAAACTGCTCCGTTATCCGGAGTAGCCATTATAATTGATTTTGGCAAATATTCAACCTCAAAACCTGCCGGGATAGTAATATTTATGATAGTTTTGTCACTTTGCGGAAAAATAAAATCGATGGGTAATTTTCTGGTTTCTGCTTTTAGCGGATTGATCGATTTTGTTAAAAACAATAATGGATTAAATAGCATTTTTGAACCAATAAACTCACATGAATTTGCTTCAACAAATGAAAAACTTTCTACAATAGGTTTGTCAACTGCATTTTCGTTTTCTAATTTATACTCTGAAATAACCAAGTTATTGTAATCTTTTTCTAACTTCTCAACATAGGACTCTACACTTAAACCCGCAAAATCATCTCGAAAATCAAAAGCTAAATAATCTGTTTTAGATGTCCTTAATTTGCCTTTAAAACTTCCATTACTTTCTAATTTACCTTGAATCATTGTGGTATTTTTTGAGAGAAATGATGGGTTTAGTTGAATTTCTTCAGAAGTTCCATTTTGTCGAATCAATCTCCCTATTCCGTTCAAACAATGAATAGGTAAAATATTAATAGCTGAATTTGCATCAGTTGCATCTAACAATAATTGCTTTCCATCTATATCAACTGCAGCAATAACATAATTAAATCCATCTCTGCTGGGGAAGGGGGCAGTACCATTTCTTCTTGTACTTAATAAAACCGGATTAGCATTAAACCTTGCGTGATTAAGCATTGAAATGAGGATAAAATTAATTTCAGCTATATTTCCGGTTCTTTCTTGATATGCCTCTTTTACACCATTTTTTGGAAAATAACCATAAAAACCATCCCATTTCATTCTCAATTTTACGTATTTTAGAATGCTTTTAATTTTATTTTCATTTGAAAGTGTGTCAGAAACATTTATTTTTAAATCCTTTTCAAAATAGTTTCTTTCATTTAATTCATCTTTAAATTTTTCATTAGCATAAATATTTTTTGCTATATCATCCCAAGTTTCAGAGAATTTTCTAGGTTCGGTTTCAGGAAAAACAATTAATTCTAATTCATTTTCTAATTTGGACCTATAATTTTCTATGTTATCAATAAAAGATTCTTCTTCTAGTTTAGGAACATTTTTTAAAATATAGTTCTGTTTTCGAAGTAGATAATTCAAAAATTTTGTTTGATTGTATTTATCATTAAATGATTGTGAAAAATTTTCATCTTTAGAAGTATGTTCCACTTGTAAATACCCTCTAAGCATTGTTTTATATTGATAATTTACCGGAATTTCACTTGTGAATTTAGCATAATTTACCGGAATATAATCTTGAAACTCGAAATCAGGTAATTTTGAAATATTCTCAGAAATGATTTTATATTTGAATTCGAAAACGGATCCAACTTTTACATTGGGCATTGTTATTGTTTTCTTACTCCAATATTCGTTAAGGTTTACTTTTAAAATGCCTTCCGAGTTAAGTTTGGTTTTTTTAATTTCGTCATTTTCAAGATTATAGGTCACTGCTTCTGAAAAATAAACATTATCCTTATTAAGTTCATTCCAACCCACATAATAAGGCACTTCATAATTAGCCCATTTAAGTCCTTCTTTAGAATAAATTTTTATTTTTATTTCAAATTCTGTTTCGCTAACAAATCCTTTGTTTTCAGTGTAATAAAAATATGTTCTTGCCTTTTTAAACAAAAAAGCAGCTATTGCAGTAGAATCAAGTGGATGTTGTTTTTCTAAAAGTTCTGCTTTAGAAACTTTTCCCATCTCATATTTTTGAGCATTAGAAACTAATGAGAAGAATAAAAACAACAACAAATACTTATTCATACTATAATTTTTTTAAGACAACTTTCTCAGCCTCTTTGTCAACAATTTGCTTAAAAAAATCTTTTACGAAATCATAATAATCTTGTGAAATATAGGCTTTATTAATTTCGTATTGAACTACTAACTGAACCGTTGTGTCTGTTTTTTGAATAGTGTATCGGTAACTTCCCAAATTTTCTGGCATGGCAATATTGAGAGGTGCAGGAATACTTTCTATGGCATAACCTTCCGGAATAGTAACCGTGAATGTTTGTCTCGATTTTATTGGATATACAAAATCGATGGGGTATTCCCGTGTTTCAGACTTGAACGGATTAGTGCTTGTAGCTAGAAAAAACATTGGTGAAAACACTATTGTATTGCCAATTTTATCTGCTACATTGGCCATTTCAAAATCATACGTTTCAGAAACCGGTTGATACAATTCTTTATCATTTGTCACTTCATGATTTGAAATATCAATCCCTTCATAATTACTTTCCATTTTTTCTAAATAACTTTCTTTTGAAACATTTACATATTTTTCACGAAAGTTCTTGGCCAAATAAGAGGTGTATTGTACTCTTCTTTTACCAATTATTTTGGCATCTTCTTTTAGTGAAAAACTTACAATACTGTTTTCCTGAGAAGCTGTTGATGGGAACAAAGAAACTTCTTCATAGCCGCCGGATTTTTTAATCAATCTTCCACTCCAATTGATAGCTCTTTCGGGAAGTACATTTACGATAGAAAATTTATCAGAAGCATCCAATAAATAAAAACTGCCATTTAATTCAACTCCGGCTACAACATAATTAAAACCTTCTAAAGTTGGAAACAAAGGTATGCCATGACTTTTCGTACTTACTAAAATTGGGTTAGCAATTAATCCGGCGTAATTGAGCATATTAATCAAATTCAAATTGATGTCTCCAGAATTGCCAACTCCTTTTTTGTAAGCATCTTTAACACCATCTCGTGAATAAAAACTATAATAGTCATTCCATTTAATTCTGCTTTTACAAAATTCTAAAACGGCAGCCATCCTATCAGTTTGAATAGGAATGTCACTGATTACTTTGTCTAAATCTTGTTCAAAATAACCTGTTTTTTTTAATTCTCCACCAAAATTTTCACTCTCATAAATTGATTTTACAACATCATCCCATGTTTGAGCATAACTTTTATACAACTGACCAGGAAATTGATATCCAACCACTTCCATATTTATTGTAGCCTTATAATTGCTTAAGTTATCTACATAAGGTTCTTGTTTAATGGCAGGAACATTAGACATGGTTACACTATAAACATTACTAGTATAGGTATAATTATCCGCATAAGTTTGACTTGAAACAGTATTAAAAGTTCCTCCTGAATTAGTTCTTTCTGTACTCATCAGCGTAAAACTTGTATTTTCCTTAGATTGCTTTAAATTTATGGGAAAATAGCCTTTTGTTGAAGGTTTAACAGTGTAATAATCAGGAATAGAAATTTTCACGTCTAACTTATTCAAAGGAATTTCATATTGACATTCAACTTGGTCAATATTTTGCTCAAAAGGTGAGCGTATTTCATATTTATATTCCAACACGGAACCCGGCTTCACATTAGGCATCGTGAATTTTAGTTCAGATCTATATTTAGTAACTTCATTTTCAAATACTTGGTCACTTTTTAATTTTGTCTCCGTGATTTTACCGCTTTCCAAATTATAGGTAGTCCCATTTACTTTAGAAACCGTTTCTCGGGCACTTTTTGAGTTATAAAAAGGAGCCATATAATCAGCATATTCAAATCCTTCTTGCGTATAAATTTTTATTCGCATGGTTATTTCCCGAATTTGAACAAAACCTATATTCTGCTGATATTCATACTTCACCGTATATTTTTTTGATAAAATAGCGGCTGGTGCATTGGGATCTAAAGGGTGTTTTGTTTCTTCAAGTTCTTCTTTTGAAACTTTACCAAATTTGAGTTCCTGTGCAAAATTCATTGTTTGAAAAACAACTAGAAATACTACTAAAATTACTCTTTTCATGCGTTTTGTTATTTAATGATTAAGGATGCTTTACTATTATCAAATTTATTTATTTCTGTCATAAAATCTCTGTAAAGCAAATAATCCTCTTTAGAATAGTCACCTTCATTGATTTGTATTTTTCTGCTGTATTGCATTATATTATTTTTCATGGTTACTTTAGCTTCATAAGAACCAAATTTATTTTGAATTAGAACCGGTTCCGGCAAAGCTTCTATTGTAAATCCATCCGGAATTTCAATTTCTATTTCGTCCGAATCAACATAACCTCTTAAAATTTTAAGCGGCTGTTTTCTGTTTCTTGTTTTATCAGGAATAGACACATCTCTACTAAAAACATTTAATGGAATGAGATAACGATTCCCTAAAACAGAAGCATATTTTTCAATTTCTAAATCAAATTTTTCTTCCCATGTTGATTTATCTTGATTTCTTTGGGTTGTATACGATTTTATTTTTAAGGAATTATAATAATCCCAAACTTTTCTATAATATTCTTCTTGCTCTCTAGGTGTTTTTGATTCTAAATGTGTTCTAAAATCTATTTGTGAACCTTGAAAAGATCTATTCATGTTGACTTGAAGCGTGCCTGAAATATCTAATTTACCTTTTGCTTTAGTAATCTGTTGATTGTCTTTCGTCAAATATTTTTTTGTAGTCACGATTTGACCTCCTTCCGGGGTTACTATCAACACTTTTCTGTCTTCGTTTGATCTTCCAATGTAGCCTAAAGCATTTTTTTGACTAGTACATTCTACCCAAATATTATCTTTTGCCGGAATACATAAAATCATATGATTCCCTTGAATAATTGGAAAGTCTTCATCAAAATCATATTTATAAATATCGTTTTGAATGACAGTGTGATAGGATGTAACTCCAACTGCTTTTAACAATGAATAAGTATAATTAGTAAGTGCTTTACAATCTCCATACCCAAGACGGTCAACATCTTTAGCTAACATGGGTTGCCAACCTCCAATTCCTAGTTGAATGGAAACATATCTAGTTTTATCTTGCACATATTGATAAACAATTCTAGCCTTTTCCTCATCTGTAACAGCATTTGCGGTAAGTTGTTTAATTTTTGTGACTGTTTCAGGAGATAATTCGGTTTGTGATTTATACAATTTTTCATAAAACCATTCACCTAATTCTTTCCAAGTAGAAGCGTTCCCTTCATAACCTTTCAGGTAAAAATGATTCAAAGCGAAAAATACTTTTGGAAAATATTCATCAGGTGATAAACCATAAGGCTCTCTTTTTTGAGCCTGCAAATTGGAAAGTGTATATTTTATTGAATTTGATGTTTCAACTTTTTGAATTGTATAACCTTCAAAATTCTTTTCAGATTTTCTAAAACCTACTGATGAATCATAAATGACTTCCATACTGGCATTTTCAACACTTACTAAATAATCGTCAAACGGTGTCCAGCGAGGTAAAAAAGCAGTATCTGATGTTTCATAGGAATAAGTAAAGTGCAATAAATAAGGATACGTAGTGGCGGTATAATCAGCATATTTTATTCTACCATCTTGTTGTAATGAAAATCCATCTTGAGAAGCAACATCTTTAAAATCTGATTTTTTTATTTTTTTTATTTCATTCCCCATCATATTATACACTTTTACTTCAAGTGTTTTGATGTTTCTTTCGTTATTATAATAAATATAAGATGCTGCCGCTTCATCCCCTTTTTCATTCAGAACAATAATTTTTTTAGAAACCTGATAAACCATTTTTTTAGAGTTTATAATTTCTAATTTTTCTTTTGATTCTTTGACTATCGCATTTGCATTTTCTGACAATTCTTTAGGAATCAGAAAGTCAGTAATAGCTTGTGAAAATGTATTTGAATAGGCGAATAGTAGAAAAAAAACAATTCCGGTTTTAAATTTCATGATAAAAAATAGATAGGTTTAGCGAAGAAATTCTTCGCCTATGATAAAAAATAAATTGTTCTGTTTTTCGGAAATTGTGGTTTCCAAATTTAAAAGAATTCTGATATAAAACAAATTTTATTCTTTGTTTTTTGTATCAATAAGAATTGTCACAGGACCATCATTTATAAGGGCCACTTTCATATCAGCCCCAAACTGACCGGTTTGAACATTTTTGCCTAAATCGAGTGTTATTTGATGTATGAATTTTTCATAAAGCGGAATGGCTATTTCGGGTTTTGCCGCTTTTATATAGCTGGGTCTATTCCCTTTTTTGGTAGAAGCATGAAGTGTAAATTGACTAACTACAATCAGCTCTCCTGAAATTTCTTTAACCGAAAGATTCATCACACCATTAGTGTCATCAAAAATTCTGAGGTTTACAATTTTTAACGAAAGCCATTCAATATCTTCATTCGTATCAGATTCTTCTATTCCCAAAAGAACTACTATTCCATTTTGAATGGAAGCAACAATTTTTTCATCAATAGTTACAGAAGATTTTGAAACTCTTTGGAGGACTGCTTTCATTTTTTTGGTGATGGGAAAAGGTTACTCTAAATCCAGATTTCGTCCCTCAGCATAAATATCGTTGCGGTATTGTTCCTCGTCGCCTTCCAAAATTTGAAGGTAACTTCTGTAACGTGACCAAGCAATTTTGTCTTCTTCTAATGCTTTTTTAATTGCACAATTCGGTTCATCTTTGTGCAAACAATTGTTGAATTTGCATTGGTCTTCTAGTTTGAAAAATTCCGGAAAATAACCTTTTATTTCCTGTTTTTCCATATCCACAATACCAAAGCCACGGATTCCGGGGGTGTCGATTATTTTAGACCCAAAAGTCAAATCAAACATTTCAGCAAAAGTTGTTGTGTGTTGTCCTTGCTGGTGTAAGTCAGATATTTCTTTGGTCTTTAAATTTAATGTTGGTTCCAAGGCATTTACTAAAGTGGATTTACCAACACCGGAATGACCTGAAAACATACAAACTTTCCCTTGCATCATTTCTTTTAATTGGTCTAATCCACTTCCGTTTTTTGCAGAAACCCGCAAACAATCGTATCCAATTTGAGTATAAACATGTTGTAAAAACAATTGTTCACCCGACATGGCCTCATCAAAAGTGTCAATCTTATTAAAAAGCAACACAGCTTTGATATGATAAGCTTCCGCAGTAACTAAAAATCGGTCGATAAAACTTGTTGTGGTAATTGGGTTATTGATAGTAACAATCAAAAAAACAATATCAATGTTCGAAGCAATGATGTGTGTTTGTTTAGAAAGATTGACTGATTTTCGAACAATATAATTTTTTCGATCATGAATATGATGAATGGAGCCGGTGATAGCATCGGAAGTTTCGTCAATTTCAAAATCAACCACATCTCCTACTGCAATTGGATTTGTGCTTTTAATTCCTTTCATGCGGAATTTACCCTTAATCCGACAATCATAGATTTGATTATTATCGGCTTTAACGGTGTACCAACTTCCGGTAGATTTATAAACGATTCCTGTCATGAAGCAAATATACGAGTTTTAAGGAATCAGGAATTGATAATCTTTTCTTGGTGACTGATACTTTCTTGGTGAATTGCTTTGAATAAATGAATAATAAATTCTTCGCTTAACCCTTTTTGGTTGCCATCTAAAATCATTTTTTCTAATAATTCCTGCCACCTTTTGTTTTGTAAAACAGCCACATTTTTTTCTTTTTTCAATGCTCCTATTTTATCTGCAATTTTCATTCTGCTTCCCAAAGTTTCCAATAACTTTCGATCAAAATCGTCAATTTGGGTTCGCAATTGATTCATTCGTTGATTAAATTCATCGGCTTCATCGGATGTTTTTCGAACTTTTAGGTCTTTAAAAATCTGTTTTAAAACAGTTGGAGTCACTTGTTGAGCCGCATCACTCCATGCGTTATCGGGATCAATATGTGTTTCAATGATTAATCCGTCGTAATTTAAATCGAGTGCCTGTTGTGATATTTCCTGAATCATATCTCGCCGACCTGTAATGTGTGAAGGATCACAAATCAAGGGCAAATCAGGGAATTTATTTTGCAAATCGATAGCTATTTGCCATTCGGGATTATTGCGGTATTTTGTTTTCTCATAGGTAGAAAAACCTCTGTGAATTACTCCCAGTTTTTGAATATTCGCTTGGTATAACCGCTCCAAACCACCAATCCATAAAGACAAATCAGGATTTACAGGGTTTTTTAATAACACTATTTTGTCAGTGTTTTTTAATGCATCCGCTATTTCCTGAACCGCAAAAGGGTTTACGGTTGTTCGTGCTCCAATCCAAAACACATCAATATCATGTTCAAGTGCTAATTGCACATGATTGGCATTAGCCACTTCAACAGCCATGAGTAATCCGGTTTCTGCTTTTGCTTTTTGCAACCATTTTAAACCAATGGCTCCTACTCCTTCAAATCCGCCGGGTCTGGTTCGTGGTTTCCAGATTCCCGCTCGAAAAATACTGACATCTGAATTTTTTAATTCATGAGCTATTTTTAATACTTGGTCTTCGGTTTCAGCACTACATGGACCGGCAATCACTAATGGATGTGATAATTTAAAGTCGTTTAACCAAGTTCTTAATTCAATTTTATTTTCCATAATTATAATTCTGTTGTAAAAATAAGGTGTTTTTTTGATTCCTCTTCAATTAATCTATTGCGTTTGATTTCCTCTTTTATACTCTCCTAAAACCTTAAAATGAGTAGTCATAATTTCCAATAATTTTTTTGCTTTTTCATAGTGCTTGTATTTTTCAAAAACAGCATCCACAAAAAAAGAATATTGAAAAGGGCTTTCGATAATTGGCATTGATTGGATTTTGGTTAAGTTCAATTTACAATTATTCATCACATTTAAAACCGTTGCTAAACTTCCGGGAGTATCATCTAATTCAAATTTTATAGATGCTTTATTGATTTCTTCTTTGGGTAATTCTTTATTTTTTGTTTTCAACACTACAAATCTTGTTTTATTGCTTTTGACAGTATGAATAGCCGAAAACAAGGTTTCCAATTCATACAATTGAGCTGCAACCGGACTTGCCAAAGCAGCTATGCCTTTTAAATTATTCTGTTTTATATTTTGTGCCGCAGCCGCAGTATCACTACTTTCTACTAATTTAATAGTTGGATATTGACTCAAAAAAACGCCACATTGCAACAAAGCTATGGGGTGCGAATGAATTTCTTTTATATCATCTATAGATTGTCCCTTTAAGACCATAAAATCCAATTGAATATCTAAATAATGCTCGCCAATGATATGAAGATTATTTCGATCGATTAAAGCATAATTTGGGATAATTGAACCTGCAATAGAGTTTTCTAATGCCATAATTCCGTTATTCGCTTTACTTTCCACCATAGATTTCACAACGGATTCAAAAGAATTACACTCCAAAATAGTACCCTTCTTTTTAAAATATTCTTGAGCCACCTGATGGTGAAACGACCCTTTAATTCCCTGAATTGCAATTGTAATATCCATATTTTGAGCATAAAAAAATCCCGACTCAATGAATCGGGATTTATATTGTTTTGAATTAAAAAATTTACCTTACATAACACAATACCAATCCCGACTTTTTCCCAAAGAAAAAATAAAAGAAATTAGTATAATAAAACGTGTTGTGTGAAATCATCTTTATGTTGTGATTTAGTTTTGCTAATATAGGGAAATATTCTAACAAAAATACTTTTCTGAAAAAAAATGAGTTAAATAAAAAACTATACTTTTGCTGTAAATCTGTAATTATGTCTATTGAAGTCAAAAATATTTCTAAAATTTATGGAGATCAAAAAGCATTGGACAACATTTCATTTTCTGTAAAAAACGGAGAAATTGTTGGCTTTTTAGGTCCAAATGGTGCCGGAAAATCTACTTTAATGAAGATTTTGACAACGTATATCACAGCTGATGAAGGAAGTGCTTCTGTAAACGGCTTAGATGTTATTTCATCTAAAAAAGAAGTTCAGAGAATAGTTGGTTATTTGCCGGAACACAATCCATTATATTTAGACTTATATGTCCGCGAATATTTAGCCTTTAATGCTGATGTGTATAAAATTGATAAATCCCGAATCCAAGAAGTGATTGAATTAACCGGATTGACTCCAGAAAGCACTAAAAAGATAGGTCAATTGTCAAAAGGTTACCGTCAAAGGGTTGGATTAGCCACGGCACTATTACATAATCCTGAAGTTTTGATTTTAGATGAGCCCACAACAGGTTTAGATCCAAATCAATTAGTAGAAATCCGAGAACTCATCAAGAATATCGGAAAAGACAAAACAGTTTTTCTTTCCACTCATATCATGCAGGAAGTAGAAGCCATTTGCGACCGTGTGATTATTATCAATCACGGAAAAATTGTGACGGACAAAAAATTGGATAAACTTATTTCAGAAGAACAGGAACAAGTGATTGAAGTAGAATTTGACAAAGCTATTTCAACAGAATTATTGGCTTCGTTGCCAAATTTTAAATCGGCTACAAACACACATGATTTAATTTGGGAATTAACCTTTATCTCTGCTGAAGATATGCGTTCTAAATTATTTGATTTTGCTACTGAGAATGGTTTAAAAACCTTGCAATTGAATTTAAAAAGCAAGAACTTAGAGCAGATTTTCAGAGAGAAAACAAAAAAATAAATCTATTTAAACTTATTTTTTTATAAAAAACAAAGGGAATCGCTAAATTCCCTTTGCAAACTTCTAAATCAAAAACCTAAACAAAATAACTTATTTCTGTTTGTTTAACTTATATTATTTAATCAATATTTTTTCTTTGTAAATGTTTTCACCATCATAAATTTTGATGAAATACATTCCTTTTGACTGAGGTTCAAAATATATTTTATTTGTTGTTATATTATCAAAAATTGTTGTTTCATATACTTTTTGACCTAAAAAATTGACTATTTCAATTTGTAGTTTAGCTTTTGGTTCTTTCAATTCAAAATAGAAAATACCGTTATTTGGGTTTGGGTAGATAGTGATGTTTTTAACTTCATCGTTATCATTAATACCCAAATTATCAGAGCGAACTAAGTTTGAAGTTGTATTAGTACAATTTGGATTTTGTGAGTCATCGTCTAATCCCAACTGACCAACTAAATTATTATTACTATAGTATCCCATGATAGATAATTCACCCCAATGTGAATCATTTCCTTCACCGGTAGTCATATGTCCGATATAAACACCTAAGTCAGTATAAACTCTTCCAACAACTGGTCCTGTCAAACCTGTGGCAGAAGTAATAATTCCGTTGTTATCAATGTTTAATGTAACATCTCTTGAACCACAACCGTCAGTTGTTAATGTTCCAGTTATTTTATCTTTCAATGCACCTGGATTTGCAATTTTGTGTAATCTCCAATTTTGTCCAGCTATTTGAGCCGTAACTTCAGTAGCGGAAGTAAGTAGACCGTTAAAAGGGAAACTTTCACTTCCGTTAGTAATTGTTCCATTTAGAACTCCACTTGAATTTACACTATAACTACTACCTATCCAAGGACCACCAAAACCGTTAAAGTCAGTTATATTTCCATTGCCATCAAAAACAAAATAATTCAAATTGTTATTAAAAGGGTCAATTGGAGTTACATCTGTGAAAAAAAGCCATGGACCATTTAAAGTAGCATTGGTGTAAGTTCCTGCTGGATCATATAAATATTTTGCAATTTGACCAGGGTAATCTTCTTCATTTATATTATAAGAATCAGATGTTGCCCAGCCATTATTGGCATCCCAAAAATACATACTGTACACTTTAGAGTTAAATGGTAATTCTTGTGTTGACCAAGTTGAACCACCATTTGTTGTGTGCAACATAAAAGGAATATTATCATCTGAATTATCTCTTGTAGAAATCCATCCTTCATTATTATTGATAAAGAATACGTGATTAAATCTATAATTAGAATTGTAAACAGAAGCATTCCAAGTTGTTCCACCATCTGTAGTTTTAAAAATTTTTCCATTTTCACCAACTATCCAACCATGAGTAGCATCGGTAAAATGCATTGAATTTAATTCTCCTGCTGTATTATCCACATATTGTGGAGTCCAATTAGTTCCTCCATCTGTTGTTTTGTAAATAGTGTAGGGAGGTAATATATTTGGGCCAGCTGGAAATGCCCAACCTGTAGTTGAATTTACAAAATTAAAGATACCGCCTCCATTTGTTGGTGTCCAAGTAGCACCACCATTGGTGGTTTTTTTAAATATAATAGCCTGTGTATTGTCATTATAAATTGAAGCCCAACCATTATTAGCATCAACAAATTGTAATTGAATACCCACATCACCAAGTGTGTTCGAAACTACGGTTCGATTCCAAGTCGCACCACCATTTGTTGTTTTGTATACAACAGCACCAAGTGCATCTTGATTAGCATTTGATAGTGTTTTCATAACCCATCCCGTTGATGAATTGATAAAACTCAATGTTTTTCCAGTTGCATCATATCCAAAGCATATATCAGTAGCATTAGGTACTACTACATTCCAATTGGCACCTCCATTTGTGGTATGAAGTAACGCATTTGAGGATAGATTTATCCATCCTTCAGTAGCACTTACAAATTTTGTAGATTGCCCTTCATTCGTAGTTGGATTGTTTTGTAAGTACCAACCTCCTTGACTAAAAGCATCAAAATTTGATAATCCGGTGATTATCATCCCTAAAAGTAAAATAAAATTTTTCACGTTGATAAATTTTAAATCTTCCTACTCGTATGGTTTTTCGGATCTACCCCGTTTTTTAGTGTGGTCTCTGGATTCCACTTATAATGTAATAAGTGATATCATAAGATGGTCGGTCTAAGAATTGACCAAAAAAAGTTAAATTTAAAATAGCTTTATATAGCTTGTTAAATTCATGATAGTCAGGACAAGAGCCATCAAAACTCTACAATAAAGTTACTCAATTTTAAATATGTTTCCAAATAAAAGGGTTATTTTTTTAAAATTAAATATAGATTAATTAATTTTTTTGATGATTAAGGCTTGTAGAAAAAATGCACCAGTAAAAATAGCTCACTCAAATTTCAAATTTTCTTCTTGAAGACTAATTATAAATAAGTTTACCGTAATAATGTTGTATTACATTAACCGTTGGTGGTGCATTATAAAGTACTAAATTACCGGTACTGAATAGCTCTCCTTCGACACTTTCAATTGGATTAATATGCATGTCATTTGAACCACGATGAAATAGTTGCACGTTTTTTATTTCTAAATTTTGTGCCTCAATACGACCATTTCCATCATAAAAATTGAGTAAGGCCTCTTGTGTCTTTCCGGAAATATAAAACCTCGAAACATTATTATTCTCAATCACTAATTGTCCGTTATCAAGTTGAAAGATAAAATCACCCGTTCCTGCACCTTCACTTAAATCCATTGAAATAAGCCGTAAAATTGGGAAGGTAATTATTCCATCCGATTTAATTTCCTGTTCGGTTCTCGAGTGAATTTCAACAATATTTGGAGCAGTTATAAAAACAGTGGTTTCCCCATAATCGCGTACCCAATTACAAGTTGTATTATCTCTAAATGTCAATACATTCTCTTGAAAAACAGCTGAAATATCATCAATCAAATTTTCACCTGAACGAATTTCAACTTTATATTCGGGCCCTTCTTTAACTACTAAACCAATTCCGGCATAAACATAAATCACATCAAATGGCGTTGCCGGGATTTCCTTTGTGACCATTTGCCCGGTTGATTTTATACAATCTCCGGGTTTTTCACAACTGAAAAGTAAAAATGAAACAACACTGATAAAAAATATCTTTTTCATAAATTATAATCTTACACCAACAACAAATTCCATTGCTTCTGCTAAAAAAATATGTGTTTTTACAGATAATCCAGTATATATTTTTTTAGTTATATAGTATTTCATTCCTAGCCGATCATAAACAGGAATATCCGATTTATAAGGTTGATAAACATAAAAGCCCAATTGTGCTTCGAGTGAAATTCGGTTTATAAATAATTCATATCCAACGAAAATACCTCCCCTTTTAAAATCTGTATCGGTTGTTACATTCTCTTCAGGATAAGCAATTGATTGGTATTTTATAAATTCTTTATACGAATACGTTAAGAAAATTTCTGTTCCAAGTTGAATGGCACTTTTTCTGCTTAAGCGTTTGTCAGCATAAAAACCAACGTGAAAAAATGGCTTTTGACCACTCGCAATTATTGGACTTTCACTTATTCCCGTTCTTAAAACAACATTATATTTTATTGGTTCTATAAATTTAACTTTTGGAAGGGTATCAATTTGTTTTTCTAATGGTTCCTCAAAGTTATAAGAAACACCGACATTTATTGCATACGCATTGACCCCACTATTAGGAGACTTAATTCTTCCATTTGAAAAATGAGTAAATAGTAATCCAGCCTGAAAATCAACCTTATCAAAAAGACGCGTTTTGTAATTTATGGCAAAATTAGTATTAGCTACAAATTTAGACCCAAATGCTGAATTTTTACTATTGGTTTCTTTATCGTGTGGGTTGGTTGTATATGCAATTCCCTCCCCTATTTTGAAATATACTTTTCTATTCAAAAAATAGAAATGATATTGAGCTCCAACACCATAAACTTTACCTAAAATATCATTTTTATAGTCCTGATAAATAAAATAAGCTCCATAATCCGGAAAGTCAAATTCTCTTTCCCATTCTTCGTAGCCGTATGTTTTTTTGTACAAACTAACTAAAACACCATCCGGATGACCATTAAGAAAGTGCTGTAAATCATCGGTATGAGGCATTACATTACCGGTAAAATAATGCACATCCAATGCCGTAGTTTCTGTTTTTTCCTGAGCTAAAAGAGATGCCGAAAAAAGCAGCAAAACAAAATAAAATTTCCTCATTCTAAAAGTAATTCCGACAAATATAACAGAATATATTTGGTTCGGAAATTTTAAAGCGTTCTAATGCTGAGTTATGAATTAAAAAATTTCTTTTGCGATGGATTTGATATTTTCTGCTTTCCCCATCGAATAATAATGCAACACCGGAATTCCCGCCGCCACTAATTCTTTACTTTGTTGCAAACACCATTCTATACCAATTTGTTTAACATCCTCATTATCTTTAGCTTTTACAATAGCCATTATTAAATCGTCCGGCAATTCAATACTAAAGCGATGCGGAATTAAATTCAATTGTTTTTTGGTAGCAATCGGTTTTAAACCCGGAATAATAGGCACAGTAATACCTGCTGCTCTACATTTTTTAACAAAATCGAAGAATCTGTTGTTGTCAAAAAACATTTGTGTAATGATATAATCAGCTCCATTTTTGATTTTTTGTTTCAAAAAGTGAATATCACTGTCTAAACTTGGTGCCTCCATGTGTTTTTCAGGATAACCTGCCACACCAATACAAAAATTAGTTTTAGCTGAATTTTTTAAATCTTCATCCAAGTAAATCCCATTATTCAAATTACTGATTTGTGACACCAATTCTGTTGCATATTCATTTCCTTCTTTTTCAGGTCTAAAGTAGGTTTCATTTTTCAACGCATCACCACGAAGGGCTACTACATTGTCAATTCCCAGAAAATCTAAATCGATTAATAGATTCTCGGTATCTTCTTTAGTAAATCCGCCACACAAAATATGCGGAATGGCATCTACATCATATTTATTTTGAATTCCGGCACAAATTCCAACCGTTCCCGGGCGTTTTTTTACAATTTTCTTTTGTAATAATCCGCTCGGTAATTCTTTGAATTCGTATTCTTCCCGATGATAGGTTACATCAATAAAAGGTGGATTGAATTCCATCAACGGGTCAATGGAATCAAAAATGGATTGAATATTTTGACCTTTTAAAGGCGGTAAAATTTCGAAGGAAAATAAAGGTTTTCCGTTGGCGTTTTCGATATGTTGGGTTACTTTCATAATTTTAAAATTGCGAGTTGCGAGTTGCGAGCTGAAGGTTAACTTTGAACCCGCAACTCGCAACCATAACCAAATTAATCTGCGATATTCGGCGAAAGCCATTTTATCGCCATTTCTGTACTTATATTTCTTCGTTTGGCGTAATCTTCTACTTGGTCTATTTTAATTTTTCCTAAACCGAAATACTTACTTTCCGGATGAGCAAAATAATAACCCGAAACGGAAGATGCCGGCCACATTGCCATACTTTCAGTCAATCTTACGCCTATTTTTTCTTCTACATTTAATAGTTTCCAAATCGTAGGTTTTTCCAAATGATCCGGACAAGCGGGATAACCCGGAGCGGGACGAATTCCTGTGTAATTTTCTTTGATTAAATCCTCCTTCGATAATTTTTCATCCGAGGCATAACCCCAAATTTCTTTTCGCACTTTTAGATGCAAATATTCAGCAAAAGCTTCTGCCAGTCGGTCGCCCAAGGCTTTCACCAAAATGGAATTATAATCGTCTAATTGTTTTTCAAATTCTGATGCTTTTTCATCCACACCAAAACCGGTGGTGACACAAAAACAACCGAAATAATCTTGAATTCCGCTTTCCTTCGGAGCAATAAAATCGGCTAATGCGATGTTTGGAGCACCGGCTGTTTTTTGACTTTGTTGACGAAGAGTTAAAAAGGTTGCGGGTTGCATCCCGAAGCTTCGGGAGCAGGTTACTTCTATGTCATCATCATTAATTGAATTTGCCGGATAAATTCCGAGAATTCCTTTGGCAGCTAGCCATTTTTCTGAAACGATTTGTTGCAACATTTTTTGTGCATCGGCAAATAAATGAGTGGCTTGTTCGCCAACCACTTCATCGGTTAAAATAGTCGGGTATTTTCCAAATAATTCCCATGATTGGAAAAAGGGTGTCCAATCTATAAAATCAACTAATTCGGACAATTCAACATCAACAACTTTGGTTCCAATAAAATTGGGTTTCGTTGGATGATAATTTTTCCAATCGAGTTGTAATTTATTTTTTCTGGCTTCGTTTATTGATAAAAAATTCTTTTCTCTACTTCTGTTCAAATAACCTTCCCGAAGTTGGTCATAGTCCTCACGAACAGTTTTAGCATAACTATTCTTGGTTTCCGGTTGCAATAAATTTGTAGCCACGGTTACGGCTCTTGATGCATCGTTTACATGTACTACTGTTTCGCGGTACTCTGGTGCAATCTTAACTGCGGTATGAGCACGAGAAGTAGTTGCTCCACCAATCATGATTGGGATTTTGATGTTTAACTTGTCTAATTCTTTGGCTAAATAGACCATTTCATCCAAGGAAGGCGTAATTAACCCACTTAAACCAATGATGTCCACTTTTTCACGAATGGCGACTTCAATTATTTTTTCCGGCGGAACCATTACGCCTAAATCGATGATTTCAAAATTGTTACACCCTAAAACGACTGCTACAATATTTTTACCGATATCGTGCACATCACCTTTCACTGTTGCCATCAATACTTTTCCTGCAGATGATGATGCGGTTGAATCTTTCTCTTCTTCAATGAATGGAAGCAAATAAGCCACAGCTTTTTTCATCACTCGGGCAGATTTAACTACTTGTGGTAAAAACATTTTTCCACTCCCGAATAAATCACCCACCACATTCATTCCTGCCATTAAACTGATTTCGATAACTTCAATCGCTTTTGTAGCATTTATTCTTGCTTCCTCGACATCAATTTCAATGAATTCATTAATTCCTTTCACCAAAGAATGCGTCAATCGTTCCTGAACAGAACCATTTCGCCACTCTTGAATGGCTTTTTCATTGACTTTGAAATCGCCTTTGTAGCTCTCAGCTAATTCCAAAAGTCTTTCAGTAGCATCTTCTCTTCGATTTAATAAAACATCTTCAACGTGTTCTAATAAAATAGGATCAATTTCATCATAAATCTCAAGCATTTCCGGATTTACAATTCCCATTGTCATTCCATTTTGAATAGCGTGATAAAGGAAAGCCGAATGCATGGCTTCTCGTACTTTATCGTTTCCACGGAAAGAAAAAGAAACGTTACTTACCCCGCCGGAAATATTGGCAAACGGTAGATTTTCACGAATCCATTTAGTAGCTCTAAAAAAATCTAACGCATTTAGTTTATGCTCCTCCATACCGGTTGCAACCGGGAAAATATTTGGGTCAAAAATGATGTCTTCGGCTGGAAATCCAACTTTATCAACTAAAATATCATAACTTCTTTTGCAGATTTCAATACGTCTTTCATACGTATCTGCTTGACCCTTTTCATCAAAAGCCATCACAATTACAGCAGCTCCATATCGTTTGACCAACTTGGCATGATGAATGAAAATTGCTTCACCTTCTTTCAAGGAAATGGAATTTACGACACCTTTTCCTTGAATCACTTTTAATCCGGCTTCGATGATTTCCCATTTGGAACTGTCAATCATCACAGGAACTCGCGAAATATCGGGTTCGGCTGCAATCAGATTTAAGAATTTGGTCATGGCAAAAACGCCATCCAACATTCCTTCGTCCATATTGACATCAATAATTTGAGCTCCACCTTCTACTTGTGCTCTGGCAATGTCAAGAGCTTCATCGTATTTCTCTTCTTTGATTAAGCGAAGAAATTTTCGAGAGCCTGTCACATTGGTTCGTTCGCCCACATTAATAAAATTGGATTCCGGAGATACAATCAACGGTTCCAATCCTGAAAGTTTTAAATATTTTTTACAATCTGATTCAGGCATTATATCTTTTCTAAAATTTGTCTGGGTTTAAATTCGTTGGCAACTTCGGCAATCAATTTAATGTGTTCCGGAGTTGTACCGCAACAGCCACCGATAATATTTACCAAATTATCTTGTAAATATTCACGGATTAATGCTTGCATTTCTTCGGGAGTTTGGTCATAGTGTCCGAAAGCGTTAGGCAAACCTGCATTGGGATGAGCTGAAATATTTAACTGTGTATTCATCGCCAAACGTTTCAAGTAAGGCTTCAACTGGTCGGCACCTAACGCACAATTGAATCCGATGCTTAGCAATGGAATGTGTGAAATTGAAATTAAAAAAGCTTCCACGGTTTGACCGGAAAGTGTACGTCCGGAAGCATCGGTGATTGTGCCGGAAACCATAACCGGAATGTCGAGGTTACGTTCTTCTTTGACTTCTTCGATGGCAAAAAGAGCTGCTTTGGCATTTAATGTGTCGAATATTGTTTCTACCAATAATACATCACATCCACCATCGATGAGAGCTTCCACTTGTTGTTTGTAAGCAATTCGTAATTCATCAAAATTTACAGCACGAAATCCAGGGTCATTTACATCCGGACTCATGGAAGCGGTTCGATTGGTTGGTCCGATAGAACCTGCTACAAAGCGAGGTTTGTCGGTAAATTCATCAGCAACTTCTCGAGCGATTTTGGCAGATTCATAATTGAGTTCATAAACCAAATCTTCTAAATGGTAATCGGCCATTCCGATAGTGGTTCCTGAAAATGTATTGGTCTCTACAATATCCGCACCCGCTAGGAAATAGGCCCGATGAACAGCTTTTACAGCTTCCGGTTGGGTAATGGAAAGTAAGTCGTTGTTTCCTTTCAATGGATGTGGAAAATCTTTGAAACGTTCTCCGCGAAAATCTTCTTCGGAGAAATTGTAGCGTTGCAACATGGTTCCCATGGCTCCATCAAGGACAAGTATTTTACTTTTTAATTCTTCTTCAATTTTTGACATAAATTATTTTTAACCCATTAAAGGATTTGGTCTTTAAAATAAATGTTATCAGAAAAGGAGAGAATTTCTCGTGGTTATCTGTTTCGCCGTAGCGAATAGAATGTAGCACCTTCTACTAAGTTGCAGGGTTGCTAAGCTTTCACAGGGTCTAGTCCCTCCGGCTTTCGTGATAACAAACAGCATATATAAGAACGCGTCAAAGGTATAAAGAAAAATTAGTTTATGAAATATTTTCTAAAATAATTATATTTCAAGATTAAAATAATTTATAAATCTATAATACTGCGTTTTAATAAATTTATTTTCTGTTTTATTAAACTTGACAGATTAAATAACTCCATACATTAAAATCATAAAAATCAAATATTGTTTTTTCAATTCAAATAGTCTTTATACATTTGCACTCGAAATAAAGAGGAAAAATTTGAACTGATTGCAACCTCGTAAAAAAATGCTAAAGCAGAAACTCTCCTTTAGTCATTCCTTGCAATTCATTTTTTTCTTTAATTTAATTAATTAATAAAAATTACATTATGGCTTATTTATTTACGTCAGAATCAGTGAGTGAAGGGCATCCTGACAAAGTAGCTGATCAAATTTCAGACGCATTAATCGACAATTTTTTAGCTTTCGACCCTGAATCAAAAGTGGCTTGCGAAACTTTGGTAACAACAGGACAAGTAATTCTTGCCGGAGAAGTAAAATCAAATACTTACCTAGATGTTCAAACTATTGCCAGAGATGTTATCAAAAAAATAGGTTACACAAAAAGTGAGTACATGTTTGAAGCTAATTCTTGTGGAGTACTTTCGGCTATACATGAACAATCAGCAGATATTAATCAAGGCGTTGACCGAGCAAGTAAAGAAGAGCAAGGTGCGGGTGACCAAGGGATGATGTTTGGATATGCTACGAATGAAACGGAAAATTATATGCCTTTGGCGTTAGATATTGCCCATGCCTTATTAATTGAATTGGCAAATTTGAGAAGAGAAAATTCTGAAATTACTTATTTACGTCCCGATGCAAAATCACAGGTTACTTTAGAATATTCAGATGATAACAAACCTCAACGAATTGATGCAATTGTCATTTCAACGCAACATGATGATTTTGCTCCTGAAGCGGAAATGTTAGCTAAAATTAAAAATGATTTAATTTCGATTTTAATTCCGAGAATAAAAGCAAAATATCCTCAATATGCTCATTTCTTCAATGATAATATTACTTATCACATTAATCCAACCGGTAAATTTGTAATTGGTGGACCACATGGAGATACAGGATTAACCGGCAGAAAAATTATCGTAGATACTTATGGCGGTAAAGGAGCTCATGGTGGTGGAGCATTTTCAGGGAAAGACCCATCAAAAGTTGACCGTTCTGCTGCTTACGCAACTCGTCATATTGCTAAAAACTTAGTTGCTGCAGGATTGTGTGACGAGATTTTAGTTCAGGTTTCGTATGCCATTGGCGTTGCAAAACCAACTTCTATCAATGTGAATACGTATGGCACATCAAAAGTAAATTTAAAAGATGGAGAAATCAGTAAAATAGTTGAAGAAATTTTTGATATGCGTCCCTATTTTATTGAACAACGATTAAAATTAAGAAATCCTATTTACAGTGAAACTGCGGCTTACGGCCACATGGGAAGAACACCGGAGACAGTTACCAAAACGTTTAAACTGCCAAATGGTGAAGATAAAACAATGACTGTTGAATTGTTTACTTGGGAAAAATTAGATTTTGTCAATCAAGTGAAAAGTGCCTTTGGATTATAATTCAAAGCCAATTATTTATAGAAAAACCCTGAATATTTATATAGTCAGGGTTTTTTTTATAAATTATATTTTAAAGAAAACACAACATATCTTGGTTGGACTAAATATTCTGAAGTTCTAAAACTTGTTTGATTAAAACTGTCATCGTTTAATGATTTTGTATCTAATAAATTAGTTACACCAACCCTATATTCCATTTTTGCTTCTTTTTTTCGATAACTCAAACTGGTGTTTAAAAAATCATAGGTGTTATTTACCGTTTTGGATGAATTTGTATATTGATAATAATCATAATCTGCATTAAAAGAAAAAGCATCAAGAAAAAAGTAATCTAACTTTGCAAATGGTTGTTGCGTTTTAAAAGTTGTTCCCTGGTAATCATTAAGCGTTACGGTATATCCTAGTTCTAGATTTGGCCAAGTTTTAAATTGAGTCCCCAATGATGCACGATACGTTTGACTAAATGATTCTGTTGTTTGAATAAAATCAAATTCCGGATTAGTTGGATTTGATGGATTGACCCGTAGCGTATTAAATTTTGACCAATTCATGTTTAAACCAATATTTCCTTTATAATATTTCAAAAATGAACGCTGATAACCTACCATTCCATTGATGCTTTCATTTTCGAAATCGGCATTCATTTTTTCACTGGTTTGGTAAATTCCGTTAAAATAAGCTCTATTGATAACCGGATCTGTAGTTTTTACATAATTTAAATTTCCGAAAATCGTCGTATAATTGAACAAATTATATTTAAAATATCGTAGGGCGTGAGTTTGTTGCAATGCATTTTCCAGCATACGATTTCCTCTGTTAATGGAATTAAAATTACTAAAAGTAAATCCTTGAGCAAATGAATTGATATCACTAAAAACATTGTTCATTCTGTACGTATATGTCAGCGATTCTGATTTTTTTAATTGATATTGAGCAAAAACATCAGGTAAAACTCTTGAAAAATCATCTTTCACTTTTGTTTCTAATTGCTCATTAAAAGTAGTATATTGGTGAAAACTTATTCCCGGATTGAAGGTAAATTTACCGGTTATAAATTTATAATGTGCTCCTAGATAAGCATCATTAAAACTATACCGAACATCATTTTTATAGGCCTCATCTTCCAATGTCAAGGAGGATCCATTATCTAATATTTGAAAAATAGATGAATTATAACTTTGGTAAGAATAAGTGTTTCCAACAGTGATATTTAAGTTGCTTTTAGCAGTAAGGGAATAATAATAATCTGCTTTGGCATCAATTCTATTTGTTTTGACAAAACGGGTTTGATTGATGTTATAAAAACTTTGATTATCATCAAAACCTACAAGAAATGGAAACGGATTATTTACCAATTTTGGATTGTACAAAGGGTCTTCATCCTGATATAAATGCTGTACTTCAAATGCCCAAGTACTTTTTTCGTTTTGTGTCCAAAATATATTTAAACTTTGATTTAACGACAAAGGGTCTTGTTTTTTGAATGAATTAATCGAATTAAACGTTTCTACATTATTTGTAATAGAAGTTGTTTCTACCAAATTTGTTTCTTCTTGATTTGAACGCTTTAAGGATATGTCATAATCAAACTGAAAACTAGCACTAGGTTTATATTTTGAACCAATTTTAAAAATAGCCAAATTGTTAGTCAAATTAGAAATGTCACTTCTGTTTTCCTTTGTTTCGACTTCAGTAGAATTTGGCTCATAATACTCATTTCTTGATTGTGTATTCATCTTTGTTTTATCAGATGAAATAACGGCAAATCCACTTAGATTCCAAGTTTTAGACATTTGTTGGGTTACGTTTGCAGCCCCAAATTTTGTATCAATTTCTTCTGCCCGGTCGTTTCGTTGAGTAGAAATACCTAAATCATTAGAAGAAACATTGAAATTAGTTCCATTTCTACCAATCGTGTTTCGAGAACCGCCTGTCAATCTAAAATAATCCCTCAAAGAAAAGGGTACATCGCCAATATTATTGAAATTACTCAAAACATTGATGCTTGTTTTCGGGCTGTAATAAAACAATTTTGGATTGATTATATAACGCTCATCAGGACCAATTCCGGCAGAAATATCTCCAAACCAGAATTTATTTTTCCCCTTTTTAAGTTTGATATTGATTGCGATGTCATCGTTATTATTTTCTAATCCACGCAACTGGCTAACTTCCGAATAATTTCTTAAAACCTGTACTTTATCTACAGCATCAGACGGAATATTTTTGGCTCCTAACTTTGTGTCACCTTCAAAAAACTTTTTCCCATCAACGAGTAATTGCGTTACTTTTTTACCTTCTACTTCAATTTCACCGTCAGCGTTTACTTCAACTCCCGGGAGTTTTTTCAACACATCTTCCAGTTTTTTTTCTGTTCCGGTTTTAAAGGAATCAGCATTATAAATAATAGTATCTCCTTTGATGGAAACCGGCATTTCATGAACCACTTCTACACCTTCTAAATTTACATCTCCCTCTTTTAAAGTAAATGCCTTTTGAAAATTTTCGGTTTTTGTTTCAATTGAAACATCTAAGGTTTGAAAACCAATGTAGCTGATTTTTATTTTATAATTAGAATTCGGCTTTAGATTGAGTTGAAATCGTCCTTTATCGTTGGTTATTCCATACGAATCCATTGCTTTTGTCTCTTGATTAATAGCCATCACATTAGCCATTTCAAGCGGTTTTCGCAATGTATCCTGAACAACACCTTCTAATCGAATGGTTTGACCTTGAACAATTAATGAAGTAAGTAAAAAAAGAAAAAGTAGTTTTTTAGTCATTCCTAAAAAAATTGAATTTGATTTAAATTATTGTCCGCCCATTCTATATTGCATGGTTCTTCCGCCACCTTGTCCTTGATTCATTTCACGCATTTCTGCCATTTTTTCGGTTACAATTTTATCATATTCAGCTTGAGTAACTTCTTTTCCTTTTGAGGGAGCTTTGATTTCTTTTTTCTCTTTGGTATTCATCACAATTTTTGAACATAAAATAATGGTTTTTCCTTCATTAACTTCTAAAATTAAACCCGGTAAGCCCCAATAATTCTCAGGCCCTTGGTTAATTGGAATATCCGGCGTATACCAAGCTGTAACAACAATTTCTTTCGGTACATCCCAACCATCAGTCAAATTAGTGGTTTTTGTAGTTTCTGTTTTACCCTCCACTTTAACTTCTTCTTTTTTATCGCTTTCCTTTTTATCCTCTGTTTTTCTTCTGTAATTTTTAAAATCAGACTGACTTACGGGCCGAACAGCTGTGGCTTTAAAACATGTGTAGTTCCCAATTTGTTTCGTTTCTCCTTCTAATTTCCATGCTAATTTTGGCAACGTATCCTTAACCAAAAATTCTTTCCCGAAAAATTCTTTATCCACGGTAAATATTTTTTCTTTCACGTTTTTATAGTGAGTTCCGCCTCCGCCCATCATGTTTGACATCATTCTCATTCCACCACCTTGTCCGGGTGCGTCTAATTTTTCTTCTTCTTTATAAATTGATGCATTTTTATCAAAATTTAATATGAATGTTTTTTCAAACATTTGCTTCATACGTTCTTCAATCGTTTTTTGCATCTCCGGTGTAATATCCCGATTTCCGGCAAAATTAGATTTAAAATCAGCTGTGCTTGTTTTAGATTCATACACCGCCATTCCTTGAAAATCTTGGGCAAATGCACTAATAACCGCGGTGAACAATGTAAGCAAGGTGACAATAATTGTTTTCATTTTTAAACGTTTTATAGTTTTACAAAACAAATATGACGAGTTTATTAGATTTTTGTTACCAATGTTTTGTTAAATATACCATTTTAATATTCGACAGTTTAATTGTACTTTAGCCATTATGAAGTTAGTTCAATTCTCGTTTTTTTTCTTATTTTTTATTTCCGTTACCGGACAGGAGAAAAAAATAATCCCTCAATTTGTTTCATCAACTGCGATTGAAGCGAATGAATACATTGATTCTGATATTTTCGGATTTCATTACTACATCAAAAACAATGTTTTCTACAAACAAAAAGGTGCTGAATTATTTCAATACAAGAATCTTTATTTGGGAAAAATCAGTAAAGTAGATTCGCAAAATCCATTAAAAATAGTCCTCTTTTATGAAGGTTTTAATACTGTCGTTACCTTAGATAATCAATTGAGTGAATCCCAAATTATTTTGTTTTCAAAAAATTCAACAACAATTGTTGCTTCAGCCATCGGATTAGCTTCTCAAAATCGACTTTGGGTATTTAATTCGTTAACGATGCAATTGGGTTTGTTTGATTTGTTAAAATTAACCCATCAACCCTTAGCACAACCTTTTCAAAAAACTATTCAATATTACCAAGCAGATTTCAATCAATTTTATTGGATTGAAGACACACAACTTGTTTATTCTTGTGATGTTTATGGAAAAGTTTTTAGCTTAGGAAAAGTACCTGCTTTTACTTCTATTCAATTTTTATCTGAAAAAGAAGTAATTTATCAATGGGAAAACAAACTATATTATTATAATCTTAAAGAAGACAAAAGTACTTTAATCGAATTAGATAAAAAAACCTTTCAAAGTTTTCGGTTTAAAGACCAATTTTTGATTATTTTTACAGACAACGAAATTAGTACTTACCAAATTAGATTACCATAATGCACATAGCAGTAGCAGGCAACATTGGAGCCGGAAAAACCACCTTAACACGATTATTAGCCAAACATTTTAAATGGGAACCTCATTTTGAAGATGTCGTTGACAACCCTTATTTGGACGATTTTTATCACCAAATGGAACGTTGGTCATTTAACTTACAGATTTATTTCTTAAACAGTCGTTTTCGTCAAGTTTTACAAATTCGTGAAAGTGGAAAGAAAATCATTCAAGATAGAACAATTTATGAGGATTCACATATTTTTGCTCCTAACTTACACGCCATGGGTTTAATGACAAATCGTGATTTTAACAACTATAAATCGTTGTTTGAGTTGATGGAAAGCATGGTTCAAGCACCTGATTTGTTAATCTATTTAAGAAGTTCTATTCCAAATTTAGTGAATCAGATTCACAAAAGAGGCCGAGAATATGAAAACACCATTTCGATTGATTATTTGAGTAGACTAAACGAACGTTATGAAGCTTGGATTCAAAGTTATGATAAAGGAAAACTTTTAATTATTGATGTTGACAATATCAATTTTGTTGACAATCCGGAAGATTTAGGGATGATTCTTAACCGAATTGATGCTGAACTAAATGGTTTATTTTAGAACGAACACAATAATTTACATATAAAAAAATGCCTCATAAATTTATGAGGCATTTTTTATACTTGAACTTTAACTATTATTTCAAAGCATCAATCTTAGCTTTCACTTCTGCTTCTGTTCCTTCAAAAGTTTGCGTTTCAGTTTGGCCATTTACAGTTGTTGTAACTGTCGCTTTTGCCGTTTCATCTGTTTTGATTATTTCAACCCTAACATCTTTTGAAACTTTTTCATTTGAACCACCAACATACTTTCCTTCTGCATCATATTGAGACAAACATTTTGCTTTACATTCCTCTGAACAACCATTTTTCTCGCACATAGCTGCACATTCATCCTTGGTCATCGTGGCACATTTAGACAAATCACATTTACCTTGAGCACAAGTCATTTCAGTTTTAGCATCAGTAAAACAACAAGGCATATTTGCTTCATCGGCATGACCATTACCTAAAATTGGGGCAATTACTAAACCTATTAAACAAGTCAATTTAATTAAAATATTCATAGATGGCCCAGAAGTATCTTTAAATGGATCACCAACAGTATCTCCTGTTACGGCTGCTTTGTGAGCATCGGAACCTTTATATGTCATTTCACCATTAATCATAACACCCGCTTCAAAAGATTTTTTAGCGTTATCCCATGCACCACCGGCGTTGTTTTGGAAAACAGCCCATAGAACACCGGAAACGGTTACCCCAGCCATATAACCACCTAACATTTCAGCAATTAATTGATTATTATCCGCATAAACTAACTTCCCTAATAATACAATTGCGATAGGAAAACCAATGGTTAAGATACCAGGCAACATCATTTCACGCAATGCAGCTTTTGTAGAAATCTCCACACATTTGCCATATTCTGGTTTACCGGTTCCTTCCATGATTCCCGGAATTTCTTTGAATTGACGACGTACTTCATATACCATGTCCATAGCCGCTTTTCCAACTGAATTCATTGCTAATGCAGAAAACACAACCGGAATCATACCCCCTACAAACAACATCGCTAATACCGGAGCTTTGAAGATATTAATTCCATCAATTCCTGTAAAAGTTACATAAGCAGCAAATAAAGCTAACGAAGTTAACGCAGCAGAAGCGATTGCGAAACCTTTTCCTGTTGCAGCAGTTGTGTTACCCACAGAATCTAAAATATCTGTACGCGTACGAACTTCTTTAGGTAATTCACTCATTTCAGCAATTCCTCCTGCATTATCAGAAATAGGACCAAAAGCATCAATTGCTAATTGCATTGCTGTTGTAGCCATCATAGCAGATGCCGCTAGAGCAACTCCATAAAAACCCGCTAAAGCATACGATGTCCAAATTGCACCCGCAAATAATAATACGGTTGGAAAAGTAGAAATCATCCCTGTAGCTAAACCAGCAATTACGTTTGTTCCAGCTCCAGTTGACGATTTTTGAACAATTGCCAATACTGGTTTTGTACCAAGTCCGGTATAATATTCTGTAACAGATGAAATAGCTCCACCCACAACTAATCCAATTAAAGTAGCATAAAACACTCTAAGTGAAGAAATTTCTTGAGCTTCTTCTCCGAAGAATTTCATGGTCATTACCTCAGGTAACATATATTGTACTAAGAAAAAACAAGAAATAGCAGTTAAAACAATTGAAACCCAGTTTCCTACGTTTAAAGCACCTTGAACTTGTTTTTCTTTGGCATCATTACTATTGATTTTTACCAACATCGTTCCGATGATTGAAAATAAGATTCCGAAACCGGCGATTGCCATTGGTAATAAAATTGGGCCAATTCCACCGAAACCTTGATCAACAATGTTTCCGCCCATATCTTTGATTACATAATTACCTAACACCATAGCTGCTAAGACAGTTGCAACATACGAACCGAATAAATCGGCACCCATACCGGCAACGTCACCTACGTTATCACCTACGTTATCTGCAATAGTAGCAGGATTTCTTGGATCATCTTCAGGTATACCTGCCTCTACTTTTCCAACTAAATCAGCTCCAACGTCGGCCGCTTTGGTATAAATACCACCACCAACACGAGCAAATAATGCAATCGATTCAGCTCCAAGAGAAAAACCGGCTAATGTTTCAAGAACCACAGTCATCGCTTCAGTATCTTGCCAAACACCTCCGGAAAGAATGTTAAAGAAAATAATAAAAAAGGCGGTTAAACCTAAAACAGCTAAACCTGCAACTCCTAATCCCATTACTGTTCCGCCTCCAAAAGATACTTTTAAGGCTTGAGGTAAACTTGTACGAGCCGCTTGAGTAGTTCTTACGTTAGTTTTAGTTGCAATTTTCATCCCCATATTTCCTGCTAAAGCAGAAAAGAAAGCTCCAAAAACAAATGCAACCACTATTAATAAGTGAGTTTTAACGCCAGGTAAAAAAGTTATACCGGCCAAAACAACACTTGCAATAACAACAAATATGGCTAATAATCGGTATTCTGCTTTCAGGAAAGCCAAAGCTCCTTCATAGATGTAATCTGAAATCTCTTTCATTTTACCATCACCGGCATCTTGTTTTAAAACCCATGCTCTTTTGAAAGCCATAAAAGCTAATCCTATTAATGCCATCACTATTGGCACATAAATCATAATTGAATCCATAAAAATGTATTTTATAATTTTTTTAACGGTTGCAAAAGTAACAAAATAGGAATAAAAAAAAGCAACATTCTTAATAGAATATTGCTTAATAGATATATAAAGTAAAAATTAACTTAAAAATAGAACCCAAATGAACCTTTTATAGTAAAATTATTGGTATCCGGAAGTTTTCTGTAATTTCCTTTCTTTTAATAAACTTGAA
>NZ_PNJW01000015.1 GCF_013822155.1 Flavobacterium sp. | reverse complement strand
CTGCCAGTTCAATACTTAGAATTTTAGTAAAATATTGAGACGTTTGTGTTCGGTTTTTTCCTTTAATATCTTCTAATAATTTATAGTTTATAATAGTAGAATTAAATTGAGTTTGAAAAATTATTATCTTTTCTAATTCTTTCTGTAAATCTGAACGATAAAAATCAGGAATATATTTTCCACCATTAATTAATGAATTATATACCCATTGACCTGGAGTTAAATTGTTTTCAAAAATTTCTTTCGCTATTTTCATGCCATCAATAGCCTGTCCTTCTTCCGCTGTTTTTGCTTTTCTACTACTTTTATATCCTCGCTTTTTATTCAGCATTAACAACACCTGAACTAACTCTTCTTTAGTAATTGCTTCATCTGCTGCTTTAGCTCTTAATTTATATGATGAAAAAGTAGTATCTTTTCCTGTTTCTGCATATTTAAAATTATTTGAAATAAATTTTACAGAAGTAAAAGTATTTATTAAAGCATCTCTTCTTTGTTTAAATCGTTGCAAACCTCTTCTTGCACCACGTTTTAAAGTTCTGTCAGCATTAATAGAAATTGTGTTTCCTTTTTTAAAATCAGATTCTTCATCCGTTGTTAAAGGAACAATACGTACTCCTAAATTTGTAATTGAAGTTTTTTCATTTTCAAGTTCCGCTTCATTTATAAAAGCCCATCCAATAGAGGTAGTCCCCAAATCCAAACCCAATATTTTTTTCATATAAAAAATTTTTAATCTCGAAAGTTATAATAAAGAAAATTATGTTTTTTACGGAAATCCGTAAACTAATATTAAATAATTATGTGTATACTTGCAGTACAATTTTGAAGCAATTCACAATAAGGATTATTCCGTTGTGAAAACATTCAAAGCGGCCTCACAAGGGTCGCTTTTTTTTTTGTCAAAAAAGTGCTCAGTTAGAACATTTACAGTCGCACAAAACTCCACAGCAAAACAACTCGCTACAAAACAGCAAACCCCACAAAAATCTAAAAAGGAAAAAATTATTTTTGGAATCTCAAATCTATTGAAATAAACTTAAGAAAACAATGACGAAAACAAAAAAATCAAAAAAATCAAAAAACTAAAAAAACTAAAAGAAAAAAAATCAAAAACTAAAAAAACTAAAAGAACCAAAAGAACTAAAAAAATTAATAAACCGAATAAATCCGTGAAAATCCCTTTATCGCGAAGCGATATCCGTAAAAAATCTTTTTAATCCGCGTCATTTGCGTCATCCGCGTTCCAATTTCATAATTAAAGAACCAAAAAAATCAAAAAAACTAAAAAACAATCCCCTATAATCCCACCAAAAAAACCAAAAAGAAACCAAGTTTCTTCAAAACACCTACAAGATTCACCGAAACACGCACAAGGTTTATCGAAACACGCACAAGGTTTATCGAAACACGCACAAGGTTTACCGAAACACGCACAAGGTTTATCGAAACACGCACAAGGTTTATCGAAACACGCACAAGGTTTATCGAAACACGCACAAGGTTTATCGAAACACGCACAAGGTTTACCGAAACACGCACAAGGTTTATCGAAACACGCACAAGGTTTATCGAAACACGCACGAGATTATCCACTCTCTTTGTCATTCCAACGCAGGAGGACACGAGCGATAGCGAACTGGCGAAGCAATCTCCACAATCAACTTCATCCTTAACACCGAAAACTATAATGATGCACCCTGTCAGGCTGAGCCTGTCGAAGCCCCGCAAACTACTTCCGCAATCCCATTCCGTCCCCTTTCTCCGCTAACTTTGTCATTCCAACGCAGCAGAACACGAGCGATAGCGAAAATGATGCACCCTGTCAGGCTGAGCCTGTCGAAGCCCCACAAACTACTTCCGCAATCCCATTCCGTCCCCTTTCTCCGCTAACTTTGTCATTCCAACGCAGGAGGACACGAGCGATAGCGAACTGGCGAAGCAATCTCCACAATCAACTTCATCCTTAACACCGAAAACTATAATGATGCACCTTGTCAGGCTGAGCCTGTCGAAGCCCCGCAAACTATTCCATCCCCTTGATCATTCCGCCCCCCAAAAAAACTAAACAAAAAAATGTATATTTGCTCAAACATTACCCACAATGAATACCAAGCAAACCGAAACACAACTCGAACACTATTTCACCCAATTCCGCAACAACATCATCGGAATAAACCAAGCATTTCAATCCCCGTTCGGACAACAAAAAATAATCTACACCGACTGGACTGCCAGCGGCAGACTATACCGCCCCATAGAAGAAAAACTAATCAATCAATTCGGTCCTTTCGTTGCAAACACCCACACCGAAACAACCATATCAGGAACCGCCATGACAATGGCCTACCACCAAGCTCGAACAATCATCAAAAACCACGTCAATGCTAAACAATTCGACGTCCTAATCACAGACGGAACCGGAATGACAGGCGTAGTAAACAAGTTTCAACGCATACTCGGCTTGCGAATTCCCGAAAACCTCAAAGAATTCACAACCATCCCAAACGAACTCAAACCAATCGTCTTCATTTCACACATGGAGCACCATTCAAACCAAACCTCTTGGCTTGAAACCATCGCCGACGTCGAAGTAATCCCCGCTAACGAACAAGGACTCTTCTGCATCGAAAACCTAAAAACACTCTTAAACAAATACAACGACAGAGTCTTCAAGATAGCCTCCATAACTTCCTGTTCAAACGTAACCGGAATTAAAACACCCTATCATGACGTTGCCAAACTAATGCACCAAAACAACGGCGTATGCTTTGTTGATTTTGCTTGCTCAGGTCCTTATGTCGAAATAAACATGCATCCACAAGACCCCGAGAGTTACCTCGATGCCATCTTCTTCTCACCACACAAATTCCTGGGTGGGCCCGGCACATGCGGAGTCTTAATCTTCAACCAAAACCTCTATAAAAACAATGTCCCTGATTGTCCCGGCGGAGGAACCGTTTCCTGGACAAACCCATGGGGCGAACACAAATACATCGACAACATCGAAGACCGTGAAGACGGCGGAACCCCCGGATTCCTTCAAGTCATCAAAACAGCCTTAGCCATTCAGCTAAAAGAGCAAATGGGAATCAACAACATCCTCAACCGCGAACACGAAATTGTCGAACTCGTTTTTGAACAACTCGGAAACATCGAAAACATCAACATTCTCGCCGGTGAACACCAAGATAGGCTAGGGGTAATCTCCTTTTACATCACTGATTTACACTTCAACCTCGGCGTTAAAATGCTAAACGACCGCTTTGGTATTCAAACCCGTGGCGGATGCAGTTGTGCCGGAACATACAGTCACTACTTGCTGCATGTAGACCAACAAACCTCAGAAGACTTAGTTTGCCAAATATCCGCCGGCGACCTAATCAAAAAACCGGGATGGATAAGAATGTCCATTCACCCCACCACCACCACTGAAGAAATAATATACGTTTGCGAAAGCATCAAACAAGTAGCCAAAAACCACAAAACATGGAGCAAGGATTACCTTTACGATGCAAAAACAAACAATTTCCGCCACAAAGACGATGCAATACCCGAAAAAGAAATGGTAAGGAATTGGTTTCTCTAAAGAGTAGCTAAAAGTAACTTAGCTCAACCCCGTTTCCGACGTTCTGTGATGTTTCCATCGCTTGTGCGTCCACAAATAATATTCAGGAGCCTCAAGAATTTGCTCCTCCACTTTACGCATAAACAAATGCGTCAACTCAAAATCAGGAACGCTTTTCGCATCATTCGAAATTACTTCAAAGCTACTTTCATAATAACCCCGTTTCACCTTTCGAATTCGCATAAACATCACGTTCATGTCAAACTTCTTTGCAAGCATTTCCGCTCCGGTTTGCAACGGAGTCTCAACTCCAAAAAACGGACCCCAATTAATCGCCCGCGAAGCCTTCGGCGATTGATCACTCGCAAAACCATAAATACTTTGAACCCCTGCAATATGGTTTGCTTCAATAGTTGGAATGGTTTCTTTCGTCGTAATTAAATTTGCCCCAAATTTTGTTCGAATATCCCGAACTAACTTATCAAAGTGTCGATTAGCAATCTTTTTATAAATCGCATAGCCCTTCACTGACAGTTTTTTATTCACCGAAACAGACCATTCATAACTGGCATAATGTCCCGTCATCAAAGCAATGCTCTTTCCTTTGTTTTCCATTTCCTTTAAAACTTCCAGGTTAGAAATAGTAAAACGTTTATTCATTTCTTCTTCCGTAATGGTTAACGTTTTAATTATTTCTAAAAACAAATCACACATATGATGATAAAACTTTCGTTCAATTGTTCGTCTTTCTTCCGCCGTCTTTTCAGGAAAAGCAATCAACAGATTCTCCCGCACGGTTCCTTTTCGATAACCGATAACGCGATAAACAAAAAAACAGATAAAATCAGAAAAAAGATAAAACAACCGATAAGGAAGAATGGAAATCAACCAAAGAATGGGATAAACCAGGATGAAAACAACAAGCTGCATCTTAAAAATTTTCACAAAGATACAGCAATTTCTATTTTATGAATGTTCAATTAACAAAAGCTAAAGAAACAATTACTATTTTTACCCATCTTAAATTCAAAGCCATGAATATAGCTCTAATTGTGCTCATCGCAGCCAATGTCCTAATCAGTTTCAAAGCATTCGAAGACCAGTTCTTCTTCCGAAGATACGAATTCCACATCGGAAGCATCCGTGCCGGAGAACACATTCGCATGTTTTCCTCAGCATTCCTTCACGTTGATATTGCTCATTTGGCTTTCAACATGATTACGCTCTATTTTTTCGCTCCCGTTGTCTCAAGTTACTTAGGCATTCCCTCTTTCCTCATTGTTTATTTCGGAAGTTTATTATGCGGAAGCCTTCTCACCTTGCAATTCCATAAAAACGAATACAACTACCGGGCTGTCGGTGCCTCCGGAGCCGTCACAGGAATACTCTATGCCGCAATCCTCCTAAGACCTGACATGGATTTGTATTTCTTTTTCATTCCATTGCCCATTCCTGCTTACATCTTCGGTATCGGTTATTTATTATATTCCATCTATGGCATGAAATCCCGAAACGACAACATCGGTCACACGGCCCACTTCGGAGGAGCAATCGGCGGATACGTAATTACCCTAATCAAAGAGCCTCAAATGCTAACCGAGAATACATTGATGGTAATTTTATTAGCCATTCCAATTGTTATTTTGTTTGTAATGGCAAAAATGGGCAAGATTTAAAAAGCTTTGGCACACAAATTGAATAAAGGAATTTAGATAAAACACATTTACCATGAAAAAATCAATAATTATTCTGTTTGCAGTTGCAATGACAACTATGAATGCTCAGGAAAATAAATTAGTTCCTCAAATATCAGTTTCCGGAGAAGGAAAAATAAAAGTAACTCCCGATAGAGTTATCGTTAATTTCGGAGTAGACAACGTTGGCAAAGACGCCACCGAAGTAAAGAAACTAAACGATGAAACAGTCGATAAAGTAATTAAATTCATCAAGAAATTCGGTATCCCAACAACTGATTTTCAAACCACGAATGTAAGTTTACAAAAAATATACGATTACGAGAAAAAGAAACATACTTACCAAGCGTCGCAATCCATTACCATCACCTTAAAAGACATCACAAAGTATGATGAATTAATGATAGGTTTGGTTGACACAGGAATAAACAACATCAGCAATGTAGAGTTCAAGTCCTCAAAAATGGAAGAACACAAAACAGAAGCCCGAAAGCTAGCCATTCTTGATGCCAAGAAAAAAGCAGAGGATTATGTTTCTGTACTAAATCAAAAAGTAGGCAAAGCTATTTTAATAACAGACAATTCACAACCTTATTATCCACCCATGTATAAAAACATGGCCTATGCAGAGATGGCAACGGATTCAGGTGCAGCCAGAGAAACACTAGCCATTGGTGAATTGGAAATCATCACCAATGTAAGTGTTAGTTTTGTGTTGGAATAATTGATATAATAAGCTATTCAAAAACCACGAATGAGATAATTCGTGGTTTTTTTATTCAGTAATTTGCTTTTTCAAATGCTCACTGTCCCAAGCATGATCCGACGCAGAAAAATTAATGTGTAAGTCGTTTTTAAGCAATTGCTCCTGCATTTCTAATTCGTCTTTAACGGTAGCCAAATAAGCCATTTTATCATGTCGCTTAGAAGCTAACTTTCTTATCGCTGCCTCATCATATTTAATAAAGCGTTGACCTTGTCTCGTGGCAGAGTATTTCCGATGACCCAATTGTGTTAGAGCATCAACTCCTAAATGAACGGCCGTATAGAGTGTTTCTCTGTAGATTTTATCCACTCCATGATCAATCAACTCATAAGCATCCACCCGGTTTCTTGCCCTTGTAAGGATGTTTAAGTGAGGGAAGTGCTTTCTCAATAATTCCACGACACTTAAATTAACTTCCGGATTGTCAATGGCGGCAATAAAGATCTTAGCATTCTCTGCTCCGGCAGCTTTCAATAATTCTAATCGGGTAGCATCTCCATAATAAACTTTAAACCCCATTTTACGTAACAAATCTACTCGGTCTGAATCGTGATCCAAGATAGTTGCTTGAACGCCGTTAGCTTTTAACAACCGACCAATTGTACTTCCAAAGTGACCAAATCCGGCAATGATAACTTCATTGTTTTCATCAATGATATCGTGTGGTTTTTTCACTTTTTCTTTTACGCCAAAGAACGGGTCAATCCACTTTTCATTAATCAACAATAAAAAAGGAGTGGATACCATACTCAAAGCAATAATGGCCATCATTTGATTAGCCAATATGTTTGGTAATATATTCAATTGCGTGGAGAAACTTAAAATAACAAATCCAAATTCTCCCGCTTGACTCAACCCGAAGGAAAATAACAAATTTTGATCGTTACTTTTTTTATAAAATTTACCAATGCCAAAAAGAACAAAGAACTTAATGGCTGTCAGAATAGCTCCAAAGATTAAAATATAAGCAGGATCATCAATAATCAATTTAAAATTAATAGAAGCCCCCACACCGATAAAGAACAACCCTAAAAGCAATCCTTTAAACGGAGCAATGTCTCCTTCCAATTCATGCCTAAATTCGGAGTTAGCTAATACGACTCCGGCCATAAAAGCTCCTAACGCAGGACTCAACCCCACTAATTGCATTAAGTAAGAAACGGCCATTACTAAAAGTAAAGCAGAAGCAGTAAACAATTCCTGTAACCGTGTTTTTGCAACAATGTGCAACAACGGAACAACTATATATTTCCCTGCAAAATAAACGGCAATGATAGCTGCTAAAACGATTAGGGTTTGAATCCATCCGGGCAAGTCTATGATTAAAGAACTTTTTAAATCATCATCAGGAATAGCTTGTCCCGACATCATCAACGGTATAATAGCCAAGATTGGAATCACCGCAATATCCTGAAATAACAAAACCGAAAAAGACGCTCGGCCCATAGAAGTTTGCGATAATCCTTTTTCTTTTAGGGTTTGCAACACAATGGCAGTTGACGAAAGTGATAGTGCTAAAGCAATCACAACTGTAGTTTGCCAATTCCAATCTAAAAACAATTGACACAAAATAAAAATGGAAACACCGGTCCCAATTAATTGCATTGAACCCATTCCTAAAATGAACTTTCGCATTTTCCAGAATTTATAAGGGTCAAGTTCCAATCCAATTAAGAACAACATCATCACTACTCCAAATTCTGCAAAGTGCATGATGTCTTCTCCTTCAGATCCGATAAAGCCTAAAACAAAAGGGCCAATAACTATTCCGGCAAACAAATAGCCTAAAATAGAACTTAAACCCAGTTTTTTTGCAATGGGAACACAAACCACAGCCGACGTCAAATAAATGATCGCTTGTATAAAAAATCCGTTATCCATTAGTTTGTATTTTAGAATTAAACCATTCATTTAAGTAAAAATGGGTATTCATTTCTTTTATGTCCAATTCATTTGATTTTAAATAAAGCAATAAATCAGCATAAATTTTGCCATAATTGTCAGCCTCTGATTCATTCATTTGATGTGTCCCATGAATAACAAAGGGAGGCAGATAGTGCATGTTACAAACTTTTGCTGTTTGGTTAAAGGGTTCTAATAATTCAGGAATAGAATACCGGTCTCGGCCTGCCTCACAATAGTTTTCTTTTTTCCCACCGGTAGTAATGGCTTGAAAGATTAGTTTATTTTGAAGAGCGATTCCGTTTTTACCGTAAGCCCAATTATATTCCAACACCATGTCTATCCACTGTTTTAATAGGGGAGGACAACTATACCAATACAGCGGATGATGCCAAATAATAATATCATGTTTTTGAAGTAAAGCTTGTTCTCTTTTAACATCAATGTCAAATTCAGGATATTCTTCATACAAATCATGAAAGGTGATGTTTTTCGACTTTGGAATATGCCGAACTAAAGCCTGATTGACAAAAGACTTTTCAAATAACGGATGAGCAAATAGAATTAATATTTTGTTTTGAGCCATGGTTTAAAAATACGTCTTTTTATTCAGAAAAAGAAGTGAATTGGCTACAAATCAAATTATATTCCTAAATAATTGGATGGTGTTATTTGTAGTAATTCCGCTTTGATAGCTTCTGAAACGGCTAAAGAATGAATAAATTCATGTATCGTTTTTTGATTCATGACTTCGTTCGTGCGAGTTAAACCTTTCAATGCTTCATACGGATTTGGATAGCCTTCTCTGCGTAAGATGGTTTGAATAGCTTCCGCCACCACGGCCCAATTGCGTTCTAAATCTTCTTCCAATTTTGAACGGTTGAGCAATAATTTATTTAATCCTTTTAAGGTAGCTTCAAAACCGATTAAGGTATGTCCAATCGGCACACCGATGTTTCGTAAAACGGTGCTGTCTGTCAAATCGCGTTGCAAACGGGAGAGTGGTAATTTAGCAGAAAGGTGTTCAAAGATAGCATTAGCCATTCCTAAATTTCCTTCTGAATTTTCAAAATCAATGGGATTCACTTTATGTGGCATAGCTGAAGAACCAATTTCGCCCGCTTTGATTTTCTGTTTAAAATAATCCATCGAAACATACGTCCAAATGTCTCTGTCTAAATCAATGAGTATAGTATTGATACGTTTCAAGCAGTCAAAATAGGCTGCAATATGATCATAGTGTTCAATTTGAGTCGTAGGGAAAGAATGATGTAGTCCTAAAGTTTCTTCAACAAAATTGGTTCCAAACTTTTTCCAGTCAATTTGAGGATAAGCTACATGATGGGCATTATAATTACCGGTTGCTCCACCAAATTTAGCCGCAAAGGGGATATTAAATAATTGACGCATTTGTTCTTCCAATCGTTCTACAAATACACCTAATTCTTTTCCTAATCGGGTAGGAGAGGCAGGTTGACCATGTGTTCTGGCTAACATAGGAACGTCTTTCCATTCCTGACTCATGTCTTTTAATTTGGAAATCACATTGATTAAAAGTGGTAAATATACTTTTTCAAAACTTTCTTTTGTCGAAAGTGGAATAGCGGTATTATTGATATCTTGAGAAGTTAATCCGAAGTGAATGAACTCTTTATAACTTTCCAATCCTAACCCATCAAAACCATTTTTTATGAAGTATTCAACCGCTTTCACATCATGATTAGTTGTTTTTTCAATTTCTTTGATGGCTAAAGCATCTTGTGTAGAAAAGTTTCGATATAAATTTCTTAATTTTTCAAATACGGAAGGATTTACAGTACTTAACTGCGGTAATGGCAGTTCGCATAATGCAATAAAATACTCGATTTCAACCAACACGCGGAAACGAATTAAGGCTTCCTCAGAAAAATAAGCAGCAAGAGAAACTGTTTTATTTCTATATCTTCCATCAATTGGTGAAATGGCGTTTAATTCGTTTAATGCATTCATGTGTTGTGGTGTTGGTTTGAAGTGCAAAGATAAGTTTTATAAGGCAGAATTGGAAATGAAAAAATCGCTACTTCAAATAAATTATCTTTATTTTAAGTCTAAAAGTCGTTGTTTTAAAATGGCCATTCCTTCTGAGCCACTCATCGGAATTATTTCTAACGGATTAGCCAATTCCAATACAGAAGCCGGATTTGGGTCAATGTAAAAAACAGGAGTTTCGGGTTTTGTATAATGCATAATCCCGGCAGCAGGATAAACTTGAAGTGAAGTGCCTACTACCACAAAAAAGTCTGCTTGTTCGGCTAAATCAATCGCTTCTTCTATGGCGGGAACATCTTCACCAAACCATACAATGTGGGGCCGTAGCGGAAAACCGTTTGGGTCGGTGTGATTTGACAGTAAATCATCCTGCCAATCTAAGATATATTTTTCGTCTTTTGTACTTCTTACTTTAAGCAATTCACCATGTAGATGCAACACGTTTTTACTGCCGGCCTTTTCGTGTAAATTGTCAACATTTTGGGTGATAATATGCACGTCAAAATGCGAGGCTAATTCGGCTAATATAAAATGACCTTGATTTGGATTTACCTCCAGTAATTGTTTTCTTCTTTTATTATAAAAATCTAAAACCAGTTCCGGATTTTTTTTCCATCCAATGGGAGAAGCAACTTCCATAATGTCGTGACCTTCCCAAAGACCATCCGCATCTCTGAACGTTTTGATGCCACTTTCAGCACTAATTCCGGCACCGGTTAAAACAACTAGTTTTTTCATTTTTTACTTTATTACACCTTTCCCAATGTATACAAATTTTCTAATGTTGGCGTAGTACTACCACCATCAGGTTCTAAAGTAATTCCAAAAGCCTCGGCCTCAATAACATTATCAACCGGAAAAATCAACATGCTTTTTCCTTTGAAATTATCTAACAATCCAATACTCAACGGTGTTAAGGGATTTAATTTTAAAGCCCAAACCTGATAAACCATTCCTTCCGGAGGTTCAGGTAATCCGGCGGCATCTACATAAACAGTATGTGTTTCTTGATTCCAATATACTTTTGCATATGCCTCAGGGGAAACTTCTTGTCCGCCCAAAGCTATTATTGTATTTTTTGTATCTCGAACCAAGGAAAGCATATCTTCGTTTACCTTATTTTTTGAAACCAACACAGTATATTCTTCTTTCATTTTCTTTTTATCAGATTTAAGCGATAGAACTTCTTTCTTAGTTATATCCAATTGTTGGTATAAATAAGCACCGCCTAACAGCAATAAAATTGCCGCAGCCCAACTTAAATATTGACTGATATTGGATTTCTTGGGTTCCTTTTTTAATTCGACAACGTTGGGTTTATTCTCGAAAATTTGCTGCTTGATAGCTTCATAATGCTGACCTGATAAATGCGGTGCAACACTTCCGGATAACAAAATCATCGTTTTTTCAATAGCAACTATTTCTTCCCTGATTTCTAAATGTTGTTGTGCCATTTTATGAACTTCTTCCGTTTCCAGTTCATTTAATTTACCGTAAACATACAGTTCCAGAATGCCTGATTCGATATATTCTTGTGTACTCATGATACGTGTAATAAGTTTCTTAATTCGCTAATGCAATTTCTGTTGTGTGTTTTGACGGATCCTAAAGGCATTTCCAATTCATCTGAAGCTTCTTGTTGTGTAAATCCTTTAAAAAATAATAAATCGATTAGTTTTATACATCTTGGCTTTAATTTTTTTACAAATTCCTGAATGCCAATGGTGTCAATTTTACCGTTCATTCGGGTTTGGTCATCTAATAAATGCACAAAATTATCAACGGAAATGTTTTTTAAACTGGTACTAAATCCTTTTGAACGTAATTTATCAAGGGCACAATTGCGTGCAATGGTTGCCATCCAGGAGTATAATCGCCCTTTGTTTTCATCATAAGTATCGATGTTTTTCCATATTTTTATAAAGGCTTCCTGTAAGACATCTTGTGCGTCTTCGGGGTTTTTCAGTAGTGTTGCTATTATCCCAAAAAGACTTTTAGCATACATATCATACAAAAGAGTAAACGCCTTGTTATCTTTTTTGTAAATTAGGGGCAATAATTCTTCCTGAGTCATACCTTTTTATTTTATTGACTAAGGTAATAACTTAGTGTTTAAAAAACAATTTTGAATGAATGAAATGTTAAAAACAATTGAATACCTTACTTTTTTAGAAGGATTTCTAACTGAAAACAGAAAGTCTAAATTTTTAGAAATTCTTCAACTTCGAACACAACACTTTACTGTAGCTATTGAAGATGTATTTCAAATGCATAATACCAGTGCCGTGATGCGTAGTTGTGAAGTTTTTGGTGTGCAGGAAGTACATGTGGTAGAACAGAAATATGGAAAGAAAATAGATACTGAAATTGCTATGGGAGCTCAAAAATGGGTTGATATAAAGCAATATCCCTCCATTCAAAATTGTATTTCGGGTTTACGGGAGAAAGGATATCAAATTATTGCAACTACTCCGCACACGGATTCCTGTTTGTTAGAAGATTTTGATATCTCTAAAAAGGCTGCTTTCTTTTTTGGAACAGAAAAGGATGGCCTTTCAGAGGAAGTTATGCAACAAGCTGACGGTTTTTTGAAAATCCCGATGGTTGGTTTTACGGAAAGCTTAAATATTTCGGTTGCGGCTTCCATCATTCTTCAAAGCGTTACGCAACGACTTAGAAATTCTACCATAAACTGGCAATTATCGGAGGAGGAAATCTTTTTAAAACGAATTGATTGGGCTAAAAAAACAATTAAAGACTGCGATAGAGTTGAAGAACGATATTTGGAGGCATTAGGCAATAAATGACGAAATCGCCATTCGTAATTTATAATTCGTAATTAATTCTACTTTCTTTTCAAAATCTTATATTCTTCGTAACAATCGTTGATGGCATCCAACACTTGAAGATCATTGGCTGTTTTAATAAATTGTTCAGAATAATTGCAGCGTTCTAATATCTCGGCGATATCTTTTTTGTTAACCCCAAGCATGATTGCAATGGTTTCCCGGTCAAATTTTGAAGCAAGTAAGTTACGAACGGTATCGTCTTTATTCATTTCTTTTAACTTGCGGAGTTCCTTGGGTTTGTTCCCGAAGAAATTATAAAGCATGTCGGTCGGATTAAAGATAGAACCCAACACCCGATTAAATGCATTGGGTGAATATTCGCCGGCTTCATAACCATAAGGCAATCCCGAAATGCCATACCGATAGTTTTCTTTCACCGGAATTAATTTAGCATCAACCTGAAGATAACCGGTAAGATTATAAGGAGTAAGTACAACCTCTTCTAAAGCGATGGCTTTTTCAGTCAAACTGATTTGGGTTGTTTTTGTCTTAATCCAGTCATTAGTTACACGAACCCGAATGGATTGAAAACCAATTAATGAAATATGTAGTGTATCGTTAACCTGCACATTAATTTCAAACACACCTTTATCATCTGTAATCGTTCCCCGAACAGAATTTAAATTGATGATGTTTACGTTTGGTAACGGTTTTGATTTAGTGTCATCTAACACAGTACCGCTAACTCTCTGAGTTCGCTCTGCAATTTGTGCTGTGACTGAAGAAAGGGATAAAAACAATAAAAAAACTACAAAATATCTCATAAACGGTTTTAACGGTTTAAAAGTAATAAATCACTTTTAGATATTTTGTAGTTTCAGTATAATTATAAGAAAATTAACAAAAGTTAGTTAACTTCTTCTAGGTCTTCTTGTCTTTGCAGCTTCAAAAGAGCGGCTTGCAGGACGTTCGTTGCGTTCTCCACCTTCTGAACGTCTGGCTGGTCTTTCTGATGAAGTACCTTCAGTTCTTGGTCTGAATCCGCCTTCTTTGCGATCTCCTCTTGGAGCGGCACTACGTTCTGTTCTTGGACCGAAACCACCTGAACGGGGACCTGAACTTCTTTCTCCTCTGAATCCTCCGCCACCGCCTGAACTTCTTCCATTGTGGTCACGTCTTCCGCCACCATCATTTTTAGAAATTTCTACGTTGATTTTACGACCTTCCAATAACATTCCGTTTAACACATCCATTACTTTATCAGCGTGTTCCGCATCAGTATTAAAGAAAGAGAAGCCTTCTTTTACATCCACTTTATACACATCTTCACGACCTAATTCTAACGTATCGCGTAAAAAGTCTTTCAGTTGCATCCAATCGAAATTGTCACGTGAACCAATGTTTACAAAGAAACGGGTTGCTCCACTGTTGTTTTCTCTTGGTTCTCTGTCATCACGTTCGCGTCTTTCTGAACCGGATGATTGATTAGAGATGTCTCTGTTCTTTTTATAATAATTAATGAATCGGTTGAATTCTACCGATACCATTTTCTTGATTAATTCTTCTTTGCTTAATCCGTTTAAAACTTCGTTGATAGCCGGTAAGTAGTTGTCAATTTCATGATCAACTTCGGTATCTTTTATTTTAGTGGCTAAGTGCAATAATTGAATTTCACAGATTTCAATACCGGATGGGATTGTTTTCTCTTCAAATTTCTGTTTAATGATACGCTCAATAGCAGAGATTTTTCGCAATTCACTTTTAGTAACAATTACAATGGATGTTCCTAATTTACCGGCACGACCAGTTCGGCCTGAACGGTGGTTATAGGTTTCAATTTCATCCGGCAATTGGTAGTTTACTACGTGTGTAATGTTATCCACGTCAATTCCACGGGCAGCTACATCGGTTGCCACTAACATTTGGATTTGTCTTCCTCTGAACGACTTCATTACACTATCGCGTTGTGCTTGTGATAAATCACCATGCAAAGCAGCAGCATTATATCCGTCTTCAATTAGTTTTTCGGCAACGGCTTGTGTATCTCTTTTGGTACGACAGAAAACAACAGAGAAGATATCAGGGTTTGCATCTGCTAAACGTTTAAGAGCTTCATAACGGTCACGGGCATTGATTAAATAAAACTCATGAGATACTGTTGCAGATCCTGAGTTTTTTGTTCCTACGGTAATTTCTACCGGTTCGTGCATGAATTTTTTGGCAATACGCGACACTTCTGCCGGCATGGTTGCTGAGAATAACCAAGTGTTTTTCTCATCAGGTGTAGTAGATAAAATGCTTACAATGTCTTCATAGAATCCCATGTTCAACATTTCATCGGCTTCGTCAAGAATACAATAGTTGATTTGTGTAATGTTTACCAAACCTCTATTAATCATATCTTGCATTCTACCAGGAGTGGCTACAATAATTTGAGCTCCTCTTTTTACTTCTCTGGCTTGTTCTGAGATGCTTGCACCTCCGTAAACAGCCACCACATTAATTCCTTTTTCGTACTTGGAGTACAATTTAATTTCATTTGTAATCTGTAAACAAAGTTCACGGGTTGGAGATAAAATTAAAGCCTGCGTATTTCTATTGTTCGCATCAATTTTTTGGATTAGCGGGAAACCAAAAGCTGCCGTTTTCCCTGTCCCTGTTTGAGCCAACGCAACTAAGTCTGTTTCTTGTTCCAATAAGAGGGGAATCGCTTTTTCCTGTACTTCGGTCGGATTTTCAAATCCTAGATCGATAATCGCACGCTGTAGCGATTCACTCAATCCTAATTGTTCAAATTTATTCATATAGTATTTTAAATTGGGTGCAAAGGTACAGTTAAAAAACCATATAAACTAATACTGTTAGTTATTGATTTTTAATTAGTTGGAAGTTTTGAAAAGGGTGAAAGGTAAACGGTAATGGGTTATAGGTTCAATCTTAGTGAAAAAAGGAGGAAAAATGTTTCTTTTAATGTGTTAGAAAAGCAATCAATTTTTCCACTGCTAAACCCCGATGACTGATTTTTGATTTCTCGCCAATTGGCATTTCTGCAAAGGTTTTATCATAACCGGTTGGAACGAAAATTGGGTCATAACCAAAACCTGCTGAACCTCTTTTTTCAGGGATGATTTCTCCTTTTATAATTCCTTCAAATAAGTGCTGATTGCCATTTAGATTTAAACAGATTACCGTTTTAAATTGGGCTTTTCGATTTGTTTTATTGGAAAGATTGTGGAGTAGTTTTGCCATGTTATCATCAGCGTTTTTTTGTTCACCGGCATAACGGGCCGAATAAACACCGGGTTCGCCGTTTAAAGCTTCCACTTCTAAACCGGTATCATCAGCAAAGCAGGGGTAGCCATATTTTTCAGTGATGTAGTTTGCTTTTTGAATGGCATTGCCTTCAATGGTGGGGGCTGTTTCGGGTATTTCTTCCAAGCAACCGACGTCTTCTAAACTTAAGATTTGTAGGGTGTTTGGAAGCAGTAATTGTATTTCTTTTATTTTGTTTGGGTTGTTTGAAGCGAATACTAATTGCATGGTTTCGTTGGTTTATTTTGGCTGTTTTTTAACGTAGTCTTCAATAGCTTGGTTATCAATCATGACCTTCTTAATAACTCCGGTTCCGTTTTTAATGGCTACTTCAGCGTAGACTGATTTCTTGATGTCGCTTACACTTTCTGCATACGTTTGTTCAGCTTGGGGAGCTTTGAATTCGTTCATGTAGTAGCGGTCGAAGGGATATTCAACAGAGATTTTTTCGATGGAATCGTAATTGTTTGTGTAATCAATCTTTATTTCAAGGAAATCGGTGCGTTGTGTTGGTTGTTTGGAGTAAATTTTATCCATTACTGCAAATCCTTCTTTGTCTTGTTTGAAGGTGGCGTATATCTTTTGATTGAATTGGTAGTTGTCTGCTTTGTTTACAACTACGGTTCTGTTGGCGAAACGTAAATAAATGTACTTTCCACGGAAGGGATCATAAGGGTCTACGGGTTCGCATTTGAATTTTAAAACTGTTCCGGTGCTGATGATGTTTTCGTTGTGTGAAATCATTTCTGCGGGAATATAGAGTTGAACTGCCGCAACGAGTAGAAACAGTCCGAAAAGGAGGGCTTTAGTTTTCATGTTGTTTTCTTTTTTTGAGTAGAAAATAGTTTAAAGCAAAGAACCCGAAACCGACAATTATGAACATGACTCCGCGAACAATGAAGGTCATGTTTTCGTCAAAGAAGCGGCATCCGGTGAGGATGGCTATGATGAGTATTCCGAAATTGAGTCGTGCTATGCTGTTTGTTTTGTTTCCTTTTTGTATTTCCTGGAGGCCGAGGAGAAGGATGTAACAGTTTGCGATGACAACAGTGGCGATTATACTTATTTGTGCGGTTATAAAGAGTAGGGCTATGGCTAGAAAGTTAAAGTGAAATAGTGTTGTTGGTGTTTGTTTCTGTTTTTTGCTTAGTTGATAAAGGAGTATTGCGGCGGCAAGAAACAGTGAAACGGTAAGGGTTATGGCGAGTGAATCGGATTCGATGTTTTTGAGGGTTAAATGTTTCCAGATGAAACGGAAGCTTGCCATGTAGAGGATGTATAATCCGCCAAGTTTTCCGATGGTGAGGTAGCTGTTTGCTATGGTTTTGAGTTGATTAAAGGTTGTTGTTTTTCCGATGAGGTAGAAGAGGGCGATGAGAAAACCGTAGGTGATAAAGAGTAGTTCGTTGCTGTTTTTTGAAATTGTTCCGAGGTTTATTAGTAGGGTGAGGGCGATGAACCAATGGTGGAAGATGGTGAAGTTTCCGGTGGGTTGTTTTTTTAGTAGGGTATAGTAGTGTGGTGCGATGCCGACTAGCAGTAACCAATACCAATAGTTTTCTGCGTAGGGGTAATCGATGTAGCGAATGTTGACGTTGTATACGGTGATTCCGATGAGGAAGAGGAGGGACGTTAGTGATGATTTAAGGAGATATACCATTGGCAAACTGACGAGCATCCAGGTGAGGATGAAGGCGTTGAAGTTGCCGGGAATGTGGTAGATTTGAGATATTAGTGCTATGGAGGCTCCAACTCCACAGAAGAGGAATGCTCCGCTGCTTTCACGCCATGCGATTGATTCCGGTTTTTTTAGGATGGTGTATCCGGAGGCGATTTGACCTAATAGAAGCGGAAGGAAGGCGAGGATGGATTGAGTTGTGGTGCTGAAATCATCCCAGTTGTGGCCGATGAGGAGGATGATGCCGAGGCCTCCGAGGAGTGCTCCGAAGATGCCGAAAATGATGGGTAATTTAGAGGCGGTTGTTTGTTTGTTTTGGTAGTAGTTTGTTATGGCTGTGGCTACTTCGGGGGTGATGATGTTGTGGTGGAGCAGCTCGTCGAGTTGTTGTTTTTGCATGCTGTTTTTGTGTTGCGGTGTTGGTGTAAATTTAAGTATGTATTCTTTTTGTTTTACATTAGGGTTTGTTTTTTTTTTAAAATCTCGTAGCGTTTTTGAATAATCTCGTAGCGTTTTCGAATAATCTCGTAGCGTTTTCGAATAATCTCGTTGCGTTTTCGGATAATCTCGTATCGTTTTTGAATAATCTCGTTCCGTTTTCGAATAATCTCGTATCGTTTTCGGATAATCTCGTTCCGTTTTCGAATAATCTTGTGCGTGTTTCGGTAAACCTTGTGCGTGTTTCGATAAACCTTGTACGTGTTTCGGTAAATCTTGTGCGTGTTTCGATAAACCTTGTACGTTTTTCGATAAACCTTGTGCGTGTTTCGGTAAATCTTGTGCGTGTTTCGGTAAATCTTGTATGTGTTTCGATAAATCTTGTTCGTGTTTCGATAAACCTTGTGCGTGTTTCGATAAATCTCGTGTCGGAATCGGATAATCTCGTGTCGGAATCAGATAATCTCGTTGTTTTTTTGGGGAGGGTTTTCGATTTGAAGGGTTATGAATGGTATGGGTTTTTTTAGTTCTTTTAGTTTTTTTTACTTCGGCAGGCTCAGCATGACATCTTTTGGTTATGGGATTGAACGCGGATGACGCAAATGACGCGGATTAAAAGGATTTTTTACGGATATCGCTTCGCGATAAATGGATTTGAACGGATTTCCTTTGGGGGTGGAGAGTTTTTGGTTTTTTTAGTTCTTTTAGTTTTTTTAGTTTTTTAGTTTTTATAATTTTTTAAATTTTATTATAAGAATTATCATGATTAGTTTATTAAAAGTGTGAATAAGTTGTATATATTTGTTAATGTTTATTATTTAACGTGATTAAAATTAATTAATTTATTTTATAAAAAAGCTTATGAAAGGAATATACTTATCATTATTATTCTTTATTATAAGAGCATTTTTATTGAATGCTCAAAGTAATCATTCTTATTATTACAAAGGGCAAAAAATATACTTAACTCAAGATTGTATATCAAAATAGGAATACAAATTTAGCATCCAGTAAAAGTTAAGAATAAATTCTTAATCCCCAGTTGCGTAGCTATTGCATAACTTCATTAAAGAACTAAATTTTTAAAATAATTATAAAAACAACCTCGTTTAGTGCTATCTAAGTGAGGTTTGTTTTTTAGTATTCTGAAAACTACTATATTTACTTTAAGATTAATAGGAGTTAATTTGGAGAAGTTATAAAGGGAACAGAAACCGAAAAGACAACAATGAAATACATATTATTTTTACTCGTTTTTTTAAAAGCAACCATTGTAACTTTTGGACAACAAAATAGTATTGAGCAACAAATAGATAGTTTACTATCAGTTAAAACAACAAGACCTTTTAATGGAATAATTCTTATTTCTCAAAAAGGAAAAGCTAACTATTCAAAATTATATGGCTATTCGGACCTTGAGATAAAAGAGCCTTTAAAACTAAATGATCAATTTGTAATCGGCTCCATCAGTAAACAGTTTACAGCAGTTTTAGTACTTCGGGAATTTGACAAAGGAAACATTGATTTACATATACCCATTCGTGAATATTTGCCTGAATTGACTCAAAGCTGGGCTGATACTGTAACCGTACATCATTTGTTAACGCATATGCACGGTATTTCTCAATTAGACAAACCAACAACTTTTAAAGTTGGAACTCAATATTCTTATTCGCAAATTGGTTATGATTTGCTAGCTAAAATAGTAGAAAAAACTTCTAAAAAATCTTTTGCAGAACTTTCAGAGAATTTATTTGAAGAGTGTGGAATGAAAAACACTTTTCATCCTGATATTAAAAAATATAATCGTTTAGTTAAAGGTTACACTGAAATTGAAAATGGTAAAATAGAATTTGAAACAGAATCATTTCAAAACTATGTTGCTGCGGGTTCTTTCATTTCGACAGTTAACGATTTAAATAGATGGAATAGCTTGTTTTATAATGGAAAACTATTGAAAGGGAAGACAATGAAGCTGTTAAAAACAAAACAAAAAGGAGCAGTTCGAAATCACCCAATTTTTGGGATTACGGAATATGGTTACGGAATAACTATTGATGCAAAAGATACTATTTTGCAGTTTGGACAAACCGGTTTTGCCCCGGGTTTTGTTTCAATGAATTTTTATTTTCCAAAAACAAAGACAAGCGTAATTGTATTTGAAAATGTTGCCTATGAGACTGACGATTTGAAGAAAACTTTTTATTATCACACTGAAATTTTGAAAATCATAAGAAACGAAATAAAAAACTATCGCTAACAGTAGTAGCTTTTGCACAACCTTTTTAAAAAACTACTATATTTACTTTTGAAATAATTGCAATCAGTTAGTGAAGTGGTTTATATACTGTGTTAAAAGTGGGTGACTGACTGACTATTAAAAAATAAATTTTAAATTTGATTATAGTAAAAAAGTAGTTTTATGACGAATAACACAGTTACCTTGCACCGCGTTTTAGCTGCACCGGTGGAAAAAGTATTTAAAGCCTTTACGGATGCTGATGCCATGGCTTCGTGGTTTCCGCCTTATGGGTTTGTTTGTAAAGTGCATAGTTTGGACTTTAGGGTTGGGGGGTCTTATAAAATGACGTTTACTAATTTTACTACCGGTAGCGGACATTCTTTTGGGGGTAGCTATTTAGAAATTCTGCCGAATGAATTGCTGCGGTATACCGACCAATTTGATGACCCTACTTTGCCGGGACTGATGATGACGACCATAAAATTTAAAGCGGTTTTGTGTGGCACGGAACTTTTTGTAACACAGGAAGGAATACCTGCGGAAATTCCTTTAGAGATGTGTTATTTGGGATGGCAAGAATCGTTAGATAAATTAAAACGCTTAGTAGAACCTGTTATTCCGGACGCTTAAATAAAATAAAAGTATGGCACAAATTAATCCTTCTATTAACTTCAACGGCAATGCCGAGGAAGCTTTCAATTTTTATAAATCAGTTTTTGGCGGTGCGTTTGCCCGGGTTATTCGGTATAAAGATATGCCTATTTCTGAATTTCCGATTTCTGATAAAGAGGCAGATAAGCTGATGCACATTGCCTTTCCTATTGGCAGTAATGTTTTGATTGGTAATGATGTTCCTGAGTGTATGGGGGTTGTGAGTGAAAATGAAAACAGGTCAAAAATATCCATTAGTGCAGAAAGCAAAGCGGAAGCTACTCAGTTATTTGAGGGACTTTCAGCAGGCGGGCAAATAGAAGTTCCACTTGACGAAAGCCCTTGGGGTTCTTATTTTGGGATGTTTAGAGATAAATATGGTATTGAGTGGATGGTTGATTTTGATCCGAGAGATCAGGTGAAAATTTAATTGGGGTAACATTTGTCCAATATATAAGGGTTTAAATATAAAAAGGAAATAGTAAGTTTACCTTTTGAAAAATGAATTATATGAGAAAAATTTACTTTTTACTACTTTGTACAGTAGCAAGTTACAGTCAAACGCAAATTGGGACTGATATTGATGGAGAAGCGGCTGATGACATTAGTGGTTATAGTGTTTCGTTATCCTCTGATGGGAATGTCTTAGCAATTGGCGGAATATACAATGATGGAAATGGAACTAGTTCCGGTCATGTACGAGTATATAGCAATAATTCTGGGGTTTGGACACAAATAGGAGCTGATATTGATGGTGAAGCCGCAAATGATGCTAGTGGTTATAGTGTTTCGTTATCAAGTGATGGAAACATTGTAGCAATTGGTAGCTATGCAAATGATGGAGATAATGGAAATTTTCCAAATACCGGTCATGTTCGGGTTTTTCAAAATCTTGCAGGAGTATGGACACAAATAGGAAGTGACATTGATGGTGAATTTATAAGTGACTTAAGCGGTTGTAGTGTTTCTTTGTCAGATGACGGATCAATTATTGCAATAGGTGCTTTAAGTAATGATGCAAATGGTTCCGCCTCAGGAAATGTAAGGGTTTTTAAAAATATTTCAAATGTTTGGACACAAATTGGAAATAGTATTAATGGAGAAGCAGCTCTTGATTTTAGTGGTGCAAGTATTTCACTCTCTAATGATGGTTCGATTTTAGCCATCGGTGCCTACAACAATGATGGAGTAAACGGAACAGATTCCGGTCATGTTCGAGTATATCAAAACATAGCAAATAATTGGATTCAACAAGGCTCTGATATTGATGGGGAAGCTGCAAATAACTTTAGTGGCTATAGCGTTTCTTTATCCGGAGATGGTTCTACAGTGGCTATTGGAGCCTATTATAATGGAGGTGCTACAAATTCGCCGGGATCCGGTCATGTTCGTGTTTATAAAAATCTATCCAATGTTTGGACACAAGTGGGTCTTGATATTTATGGTGAAGGAAATGGTGATTATTTTGGTCATAGTGTTTCTTTATCCAATGATGGAAATGTATTGGTTGTAGGTGCCCCATTGAATGATGGAAATGGATCAAATGCCGGTCTTGTGCGAGTGTATCAAAATATTTCAGGAGCTTGGACGCATATAGGTTTAGATATGGACGGGGAAGGAGTTGATGATAATTTCGGTATTAGTCTTTCTTTATCCGGTGATGGCAGCACAGTGGCAATAGGAGCAACTAACAATGACGCTAATGGTTCAGATTCCGGTCATGTTCGTGTGTTTGATATCTCTCCTGTTTTGAGTTCAGATGGTTTTGTTTTATCGAAATTTTTAATCTATCCCAATCCGGTTTCAGAACTAGTAACCATTAGTTTGCAAAACGATTTAGAATTAAAATCAATCAACATTTACAATTCACTCGGACAATTTATAAAATCAGAAAAGAATTCTAGTATTGATGTTCGTCAATTATCAAAAGGAACCTATTTTTTTGAAGTCATAACAAATAAAGGAAAAGCGACAAAAGCTATTATTGTGGAGTAAATAACGGATTTCTTTTTAAGAAAATAGGTTGCCTAAATAATTTCAGGCAACCTATTTTGTTTAATGGTATTTTATGTATTTTGTATCAGTTGAGGAACTCCTTTGAAGTCATTTACGATAACAGGCAAACAGTTAGTTTCTTAGGTGAATTAAAATTTTGGTTATATTTGTTTAGATTGTGTTGAAAGTTGCCAGAAAGGGTAACTGAAGGCGATTTACATTTTAAAGTCATTAGAGCAGAGACTTACATTAAAGATAATGGAAAATGGTATTTTGTTTTGCAACCATTTGGGACTTAGAGAAGCTGTGGAGATAAAGCAAAAACTATGAACTTCGTGAAAATGCCGCTAGTTAGCAATGATTTTATTAAGGAACTAAAATACTAATTTTAACAATTTAAAAAGTTATGATTAAATCTTTTATTTCAATTTTATTTTTGGGGTTAATTGTCTTTTGTAAACCTGGCTTTTTTTCTTTGTCGGAGGATAATTTATCAACCAAAAATGACACAATACCGGTTGGGGTTTTAACTTTTTTAACGACAAGAGACGGTAATTTTGAAATATATTCAATGACTGCTGATGGTAAAAATGTAAAAAACCTGACAAATAACCCGGCTTTGGACTTTTGGTCATCATGGTCACCGGACGGAAAATATATTTTATTTTATTCCAACCGCGACGGGAATAATGAAATTTATAGAATGGATGCCGACGGAAAAAATCAAATTAATATTTCCAATCATTCCTCTAACGATTATTTACCGGCATGGTCACCCGATGGTAAAAAGATTGCTTTTACGTCAGACAGAGACCATAAAAGCAGGGAAATTTATATTATGAACGTTGATGGTACCAACGTTATCAGAATTACAACCAATGAATTTTTTGAAGAAGTCCCAACTTGGTCAATAGATGGAAGCAAGATACTTTTTACACGGCAAATTAAAGAACCGGATGACACCTCGCATGCAGCCAATGGAGAAATTTTCATTATTGATATCGACGGAAAGAACGAACAGCAATTAACCTTTAAAAAAGGATATGATTCAGGAGCAAAATTTTCACCTGACGGAAAGAAAATAGCATTCTATGGCCCTACGGATGACAAAAACTTCGAACTATTTTTGATGAATTCTGACGGTAGTAATATTATTAATTTGACAAATGACATATTGGAGGATTACTCACCTTCTTGGTCACCGGACGGAAAATGGATTGCCTATTCAAGTGGAACTTCGGCACAATATGATGTGTGGTTAATTAATGTTGAGACTAGAAAGAAAATTCGTTTAACTACAGAACCAAAACGAAATGAAACACCGGTTTGGAAGCCAACTTTATCAATGAAATAGTATGAAAGCAATAAAGTAAAAACAAGTTTGTTTACTAAAAATTTTAATCTGTAAGGGCTAATTAGTTGTAAACTTGATTTGGTTATGGTATTTTAGCTAAATAATTATAAAAATTACTTTTACAAATAAATAAAGAAACACTTTACGCATGAAAAAAATGAAATTATTTTATGTTTTTTTAATTGGAATTTTGATTCTTTCGTCTTGTTCAAGCAGTGATGATTCTGCGGATATAATTATTGGAAAATGGAGAGCAATAGAGCAATATGAATCGAATCAACTTGTTGATATGCCTACGTGTTTGCCCCATATTTATACGGAATACAAAGCGGATAACTCGGTTAGTGGCGGTAAGATTTTTTCGAATGATTTTCCGGAAGAATGTAATTTGTTAATGTTTGATTTAGGCGTAGTTTGGGAAAATTTAGGCAATGGTAATTACCGATTTGGTTATAGTAACGAACAAGGAAATATACAGAAAGTGTACAAGGATGGATTAAATTTAGTGTTTGAAAGCCCGAATGGGGTTACTAAAGTAATCTGTGAACCGTATTAAAAATTGGATGATTCAATTGTTTGTGTTTGATGAGGTTATGAATTTTCTTTTATTGTTCTTTCTATGTACTAATCATAAATTACTAGTGTACTAGAAGTGTATTACAAAGTTATACCTAAGTTATACCTAAGTTATACCTAAGTTATACCTAAGTTATACTGGTGTTATAGGAGTGTTATAAAACAAGTTGTACATTATTTGCAAACTGCACTACTTTTTTAGCTCAAAATTGAACCCAACCGTTTTGATTTTAAATCATTAAATTGTTATTTCTACCAAAAAGAATGATGTTTACCTTAAATCTTATTTTATATTTGCTCTCACAAGGGGTGCTCATTTCTACTATTTAAGGGGAATACAACCACCACTAAAAGTGAAAATAATTAAAATAAGTTACCTTCCTTTGCAGTATGAAAAAGATTGTGATGTTAATTAGTTTGTTTTCCGTGTCTTGTTTTGCTCAAGCACCGGGCATTCAATGGCAGAAATCCTTTGGCGGTTTCAACACCAAGTTTATTAAAGAGTAAATTAGTTATGTCCACACTAGTATTAAAACGAACTACTTCAAACGACCCGGACTTTAAAGCCTTGGTGGTTGAGTTAGACAAAGATTTGAAAATCAGAGATGGTGAAGAGCATTCGTTTTATGCTCAGTTTAACGGAATAGATACAATAAATCATGTAGTAGTTGGTTATATAAACCAATTGCCCGTGGGTTGCGGTGCCGTTAAAGAATACAATGCAGAGACCATGGAAGTAAAGCGGATGTTTGTTCCTTTATCTCAACGTGGAAAAGGAATCGCTTCGCAGATATTAGTTGAGTTGGAAGCCTGGTGTAAAGAGTTGGGTTACAAAGAATGTGTGTTAGAAACAGGATTCAAGCAACCGGAAGCCATCGCACTTTATAAACGGAATGGTTACCATATCATACCAAATTATGGACAGTATGTTGGAGTAGAAAATAGCATTTGTTTTAATAAATTATTGACCCCTTAACGTTTTATTTAATAGGCTATGAAGTTTAAAAAAAGAATATTACCGTTTGTTTTAATGTTAACCTTACTGGGGTTTTCCCAAAATAATGAAACGGATAAGGTGTTAGAAGAAGGAAAGAAACTATACCGTTTGGAGAAAGCCGCGTGGTATGGCGTTGATGACTTTCTAGAACGATTCAAATCAAAGCAGGATAGTTTAGCCGGATACTTGTCTTATTTCAATGACCAAGGCAATGTGATTACCATCTTTTACGGACGTGATACGTCTCAGATATTGGTTCGCTATGAGTTTGAAAATTTGCCAACAAAAAAGCCCTTGCACATTGACACCCGCAACAGAACCACAGAACCTTTGGAGAAAATATTAATAGAAATGCGTCAGAATGCAAAGAAAAGGGTAAAAGCAAACATTAGCGGTTTTTATAAGTTTTATGATGAAACGGCTATGAGTTACATACCCGTGTTCAGTAAAAATGAACGAAAAGTGTATGTGATAACGGCCTCAAAAAAGAAAGGGGAGATCACCTTAGGTAATGATTACCTTTTACATTACAACAACAACAATAAGTTTGTCTCTGAAGAGAAGTTTCATCATTCCTTAATTCGCTTACAAGCAAAATCAGGTAACAGAAAGAACAAGCTGATTGAAACGACACACACCAACGTAATCAGTGACTTCATTGATGCCACAGATATTTGTTCACTCTTGCTTTACAAAGATTTTGTAGAATGGAAAAAACACATTGTACTGAGTGATAAACAGGTAACTGTTTTTATGCTGGACACCGAAACCCTTTACACCATGACCCGAAAGGATTGGGATAGGGCAGCAGCAGCAAAATAAGGAAAATAAACCACTTCCGATTTTTAGTATAATCTCCTGACCTAGAGGAGAAATAGCATTCTTTTTTCAAAAAAAACAAGTTATAAATTACCTAGAATTCATCAAAATGTCGTAAATTTAAGGGTGCAATTTTTTCCATCTTCTTGAAAAAATTGGGATGAAAAAAGTTGGATTGAAATGGGTTGCTCAGGTTGATGAAAACCGATTATTTCAATAAACTTTCCGGAATTCAACAAACTTTCAATTCATTGGGTTGTATACTGACTAGCTGTGCATATTCATTTATAACTATAAAAACATGAAAAAAACAATTGTTAAATCCGTTTTACATAACCTTTTGTTTGGGTTATTTTTTGCCCCGTTGCTTTTTGCACAAGAAACTAAATCGAGTGCCAATGTTATTACTTCAAAATTTGATTTTATTCCTGGCGAAAAGGTTGTTTTTTATGATGATTTCACCAATGAGAATGTTGGCGATTTTCCGGTGCAATGGAATACCAATAGCAGTGGTGAAATTGTGACAGTTAATAATTTTCCAGGTAGATGGTTTCAGTTTATAGGTGGAGGATATTATATTCCGGAAGCTAAAGAGAAGTTTACAGATAATTTTACGGTAGAGTTTGATTTAATTCCCTCTACTACTATTGAAGGTGTAAATTATTTATTCAATATGCAATTTCTTTTTGTTTCCGGAACGTTAAATAACCCGAACGAAGGAGGAGCTATCCCCGGGAAAGCAGGAACCAGCATGACTGCAGATTATGAAAATATTAATTGGACGAATTGGTCAGAAAGTAATGAAGGATATAAAGACAATGGTAATTCCAGTTTTATGTTCATGACGGGAGAAAAATATCATGTTGCTTTTTGGATTCAAAAACAACGGATTCGAATGTATGCCAATGATAAAAAAGTATTGGATTTGCCCAGAGGTTTAATAGAAGGATACGTTTATAATATATTCAGAATACAAACCTCAGATGAAATTAATCCATTGATTTCAAACTTCCGTATCGCAGCAGGTTTACCGGATATGAGAAACAAATTAATCACAGAAGGTAAATTAGTGAGTTATGGTATTCAATTTGATGTTAATTCAGATAAAATTAAACCGGAATCTTATGCTACAATCAAAGAGATTGCTCAGGTGTTAAAAGATAATCCAACCGTTAAAATTAAAATCATCGGTCATACAGACAGTGATGGAGATGACAACAGCAACCTAAACTTGTCTAAACGCAGAGCAATTTCAGTTAAAACAGAACTTACTAAATCATTTGGAATTGATTCATCCCGAATGGAAACGGATGGTAAAGGAGAAAGTCAAGCCTTAGCTCCAAACGATACCGGACTTAACAAAGCAAAAAATAGACGGGTTGAATTTATTAAACTTTAATTTCTTTATAAAAACAATAATGTTCAGTATAGTTATACATTCATCTGAACAAAAGATAGTAGGTGTATTTTAAAGCATAAAAAAAACTCCCGCTAAGGGAGTTTTTAATTAAAAAAGGTAGTGTTTGATTATTTTAATTTGTCATTCACCATAGCAATAACTGCTCCAACAGCAGCACTCATGACGATAGTAATGGCAACATCAATTACAATATTTTGATAGTTTACTTCCCTAGAGGAATACATATAGAAATTCATGGATAACGCATAGAAAAATCCAATAACTGCTCCTGCTTTTGCTCCGGTAGAAGCATGTTTAATTCCTGCCCATTTCGTAAAAATATAAGCCATGAAGAGTCCATACGTAAGGCAACCCAAGGCAATGAACATCAAGTTCATGTTTTCTCCTTCCGGGTAAAGATCGCTGAATAACATGCCATAGAATACCCATCCTAAAAGGAAGTCGACAATTCCGCCAACAATTCCGGCTACTAAAAAGTTTTTCATTTTCATAAATAAATGTTTTTGGTTAGAACTATAAATTTATAAAAAAGATTGAACAACTGTTAAATAAAAGGATAAAAAATTAAGAATTATATATTTTATCGTATAAATGTTGGTACTTTTCTTTCACAATCTTACGACGAAGTTTTAAGGTTGGCGTAAGATGTCCGGCTTCAATGGACCAAACATCGGGAGTGAGTTCAAAGCGTTTTACTTTTTCCCAATTCCCAAATTTTTCATTGGCATGGTCAACTTCTTGTTGGAACCGCTCAATTACTTTTGGATTTGCAATAAGTTCTTCATTTGTTCCCGTAATTTCGAAACCATGACGATGAGCCCATTCACGTACGAAGCCAAAATTAGGTTGAATAAAGGCAGCCGGCATTTTTTCGCCATCACCAATGACCATCACCTGCTCCATAAAAAAGGATTGTTTCATGCGGTTTTCAATAAGTTGTGGAGCAATATATTTACCACCGGAAGTTTTAAACATTTCTTTTTTCCGGTCGGTAATTTTAAGGAACCCATCGGCGTCAAATTCACCAATATCACCGGTGTGAAAATAGCCTTCTTTAATAACTTCATTCGTTAAGGTTTCATCTTTGTAGTAACCCATCATAACGTTAGGTCCTTTGCAAAGGATTTCACCATCTTCGGCAATTTTTACTTCTACATTTTTAATGAGTTTTCCAACGGTTCCCACACGGAATAGTCCGTTTCGCATATCATTTACACTGATCACCGGCGATGTTTCGGTTAGTCCGTATCCTTCCATAACCGGAATATTGGCAGCTGCAAAAATGCGGGATAAACGGTGTTGTAAGGCCGCACTACCACAAACCATGACTTCTAAATTACCGCCTAATCCTTCTTTCCATTTACTGAAAATTAGTTTTCGGGCAATGGCAAGTTGTTTTTCGTAGAACCAACCATTTTCGCCGTAGGGTTTATATTTTAATCCGAGGGTAACTGCCCAGAGAAACAGTAGCTTTTTAATTCCTTTTAAATCGGTTCCTTTTGCATGGATGCTGTCGTAAACTTTTTCTAAAAGTCGAGGAACAACAGTCATTACATTGGGATGCACTTCTTTGAGGTTAACTGTTAATTTATCAATGCTTTCTGCAAAATAAACCGAAACAGAATAATATTGATAGATGTATAAGATAACCCGCTCGAAAATATGGCAAATGGGTAGAAAACTCAATGCTTTACTGGTGCCTTCTTTAAACGGAATTCGGGGAGCACTGTCCAACACATTTGAAACGATGTTATTGTGAGAAAGCATTACTCCTTTTGGTCTTCCTGTCGTTCCTGAGGTATAAATAATGGTGGCTAATTCTTCTGGTTTTACATTGTTTTTTCGGTCTTCTACAACATCTTGGTTAGTTGTATCGGCACCTAATTCCAACAGTTCTTTCCAGTTATTACATCCTTCGATTTCATCGAAAGAAAAGACTTTCTGTAATGAGGGAACGTTCTGTTTTATGCTGTTTAATTTATCAAAAACAACTTTATCTGAGACAAAACAATACTTTGATTCAGAATGATTTAGAATGTATTGGTAATCTTCCGGAGCGATAGTTGGATAGATAGGAACAGTTTGTGCACCTACTTGAAGAGAACCAATATCCATGATGTTCCATTCGGTTCTGTTGGCTGAAGTGATGATGGCAATTTTATCATTTTTATTGACACCTAAACGCAATAAAGCCCTCGAGATAGTATTTGATTTATCTATGTATTCTTGGGTTGAGGTTTTTACCCATTCACCATTATATTTAGTAACAAAGCAATCAGGAATGTTGTTTTTTTCAAGTTGATAGTATGGAAAGTCGAAAAGACGGGTGATAGTAATCATTATTAAATAATTTTGATACTAAAATAAGTAACTTAATTTAATAATCATATTTAATTATTTATTTTTTAGTCTATAGGTTTTTGTTTTATATAGATTTTCAGCAACAATTAGGTGGGCTAAAGCATCTTTGGCCAATTCTGTATCCAATTTAGAGGGTATTAATATGCTGTCATTTATCACTTTAAATTGAACCGGCTTAGATTTTGGTTGTAAAATTACAATTTCATTTTGCACTCTAAAACCAAAATTATCATGAAACTGCATCATGCTTCTACCTTTAGAATTTTTTGTTATTTCAAATAGACTTCGTCCTATCATCGGTGTTTCAGTTTTTAATCCGCTAAAACTTAAAATTGTTGGCGGAATATCAATTTGACTGGATTGTAAATCAACTATTTCTCCTTTTGGTACATTTGGACCAATGATTAAGGCAGGAATTCTGAATTTTTTTATTGGTATTAAGTTTTTTCCATAGGTTCTGGTATTATGGTCGGCAATAATTACAAAAATGGTATTTTTAAAATAGGCTTCCTTTTTGGCTAATTCTATAAATTTACCGATACTGAAATCAGCATATTTGATAGCGTTATTAACTGTTTGTTTCTTTTTGTCATACAATTGAATTCTACCATCAGGAAATTCAAAAGGTTCATGGTTTGATGTTGAAAACATCATGGAAAAGAAAGGTTTATCTCCTAATGATTTAAAATATTGATTTGCTTTTGTAGCTAAATCTTCGTCTGAATAACCCCAAGTTCCTTTGAGAGCATACTTGTTTTTATCTGAATCAAAATCAGTTTCATCGATAATGTTTTTGAAACCATTACCATTGAAAAAAGAGGCCATATTATCAAAGTTAGCCATTCCTCCATAAATGAAACTGGTGTTAAATCCTTCATTTCCATAAGCAGTAGCCAGTGTAAAAAAGTCCTTTTGAGAATTGCTTAATTTTACCACGCTTTCAGAAGGAGTGGGAGGGAATCCGGCTACTACAGCTTCAATACCTCGAACACTTCTTGTTCCGGTACAATATAAATTTGTATAAAGTAAACCTTCTTTTGTTAGTTTATCAAATTCAGGAGTTAAAGGAAGTCCTCCCAGAGAGCCTACAAATTCGGCTCCTAAACTTTCTTGTAAAAAGATGACCACATTATATTTTTTAGTTGAAATAGTATCTGATTTGTTACTATGTAATAACGGAATACTGTCAAAGGTGAAACTATTTGTATCTGTTGTCATGTATTTTTTTACACGTTGATATGATTCATTGATTTCCATTGTTCCATACATTTTCATGACGTTTTCTTCATTCTTTATGGAATAAGCTGCAAATCCAACAGTATATAGAGAATTTAATCCTAATGAATTTGTCATTTGGTCTGTTGAAAAAACGGCATTACTGGCATTGATAGGTCTTTTAGATGTTAAACTCGACCGTGCTCCTAAAAATAACAGAAATAAAATGGCAGGAAATAATAATAACCTTGTTTTGAATGAAACCACTTTGATGAGGAATAATGTCTTACTTTTTTTAACACCAAAATAAATTCCAACAATAAGTAAAATTCCAATAATTATAAGAGAGGGTAAATAACTTTTTAATAAAGTACCAAAAACTTCTTTGGGATAAATTAAATAATCTAAAAAGATTCGATTTGGTCGTGTATCATACTGGCTTATGAAATTAGCCGTAGTTAATTCTGTAACCAGAATTAAAAACAAAAAAAATATGAAATAAAAGTTTAATGGTTTTTGTATATATTTTATATTTTTTTCTGTAATAAAACTTATTACTAATAAGGGTAAAAAGGAAATATAACTCAATAAAATGATATCAAAACGCAATCCGATTGGAAATATATACCAATAATTTTCGGTTTCGATTATTCTTTCATTAAAAATAAAAAATAAAAAAAATCTGCTTAGAGTTGTAAAAATTAACCCCAAGCAGAAAAAGGATAGGATAGGTTTAAGATATACAAATTTTTTCATTTTTCTATTTTATGAAGCAAATATAGCTTTTAAAATATTGTACAAAAATTTAGAAAAAATTTATATTTACTTAATGTTTTTCAATCCACAAACGAGCATTCACAAACGCTTCTAGCCAAGGTGAAACTTCATCGTTTCTGTCTTTTGGATAATGAGCCCAATTCCAAGGGAAAGTGGAACGTTCAATGTGTGGCATCATCACTAAATGACGACCGGTTTTGTCGCACAGCATGGCAGTATTAAAATCGGAGCCATTTGGATTTGCAGGATAATTTTCGTAACCGTATTTGGCCACAATGTTGTATTGACTTTCTTCGTAGGGCAATTTGAATTTTCCTTCACCATGCGAAACCCAAACTCCTAATGTTGTACCGGCTAATGTTTTAAGCATCACGGAATTATTTTCCTGAACTTTTACGGAAGTAAAAATGCTTTCATGTTTGTGGCTATCGTTATGATGCATTTTTCCGTGAATTTCATGTTCCGGATTAATGACTTCTAATTCCATAAACAATTGGCAACCATTACAAATTCCGACTGAAAGAGTGTCTTCTCGTTTGAAGAAATTATCTAACGCTGTTTTTGCTTTTTCGTTGTATAAAAAGGCTCCCGCCCAACCTTTGGCAGAACCCAAAACATCTGAATTTGAAAACCCACCTACTGCTCCAATAAATTGGATTTCTTCTAAGTTTTCCCGCCCGGAAATTAAGTCGGTCATGTGTACATCTTTCACATCAAAACCGGCCATAAACATGGCGTTAGCCATTTCACGTTCAGAATTACTTCCTTTTTCACGAATAATAGCGGCTTTTGGGCGAGGTTTTGAATCGTCAATACTTGGTTTTTGACCTGTGAAATGAGTGGGAAATGAATACGCTAAAGGTTGCATTTTATAATTTGCAAATCTTGCTGCTGCTTTTCCGTTTTTGGTTTGTTTTTGGTCTAATAAATAGGATGTTTTGAACCAATCGTCTCTGTATTTAGAAATGTCTAATTTCCAGTTTCCTATTTCTAACCAATTATTCTCAACGACGTTGCCTAACTTGAAAAACTCAATATTTTCTTCCTTTAAAAAGGATTCAAAAATGACATCATCTTTTGCTTGAAGAACTATTCCAATATTTTCTGCAAAAAGTATTTTCAATATATCTTTTTGACTGAAAACTGTAAAATCAAGTTTAGCCCCCAGTTGATTATCGGCAAAACACATTTCTAATAAAGTGGTAATTAATCCGCCACTACCAATATCATGACCGGCAGCAATTTCATCATTTTTAATTAATTCCTGAATTACATTAAATGCTTTTTTGAAGAATGCAGCATTTTTGATGGTTGGTGTTTCTTTCCCGATGGCATTTCTCACTTGAGCAAACGAAGAACCACCTAATTTAAATTCGTCTTGAGATAAATTAATATAGTAAATTGAACCTTCATCTTTTTGTAAAACCGGTTCCACTACTTTAGTAATATCGTTGCAATTTCCGGCAGCAGAAATAATGACCGTTCCCGGAGCAATTACTTCCATATCGGCATATTTTTGCTTCATGGAAAGCGAATCTTTTCCGGTTGGAATGTTGATTCCTAATTCGATTGCAAAATCCGAACAAGCTTCTACGGCTTCATATAAACGAGCATCTTCACCTTCGTTTTTGCAAGCCCACATCCAGTTTGCTGATAACGAAACACTTTTTAAGCCGTCTTTCAAGGGAGCAAAAACGATGTTGGAAAGAGCTTCTCCAATGGCGTTTCTACTTCCTGCTCTCGGATCGATTAAGGCCGAGATTGGGGAGTGCCCAATGGTAGTGGCAATTCCTTCTTTTCCTTTGTAATCCAATGCCATTACACCGACATTGTTTAAGGGTAATTGTAGCGGTCCTGCACATTGTTGTTTGGCCACTTTTCCTCCTACGCAACGATCAACTTTATTAGTTAACCAATCTTTACAAGCAACAGCTTCAAGTTGAAGGATTTGTTCTAAATAGGTAGTAAATTCAGATTCTTGATAGTTAATTTCGGTGTAATTTCTATCTACCGTAGTGTCATTCATTATTACTTTGGGGGAACTTCCAAACATATCATCCAATTCAAAATCCATCGGTTTAGCTCCGGTTGATTTTGATTTAAACGTGAAACGATGGTCTCCGGTAACATCTCCTACTTCATACATCGGGGAACGTTCTCTATCAGCAATTCGATGTAGTATGTCAACCTCTTTTTGTCCAATTACCAATCCCATGCGTTCCTGACTTTCATTACCAATAATTTCTTTGGCAGAAAGGGTAGGGTCGCCAACAGGCAATTTGTCTAAATCGATTAATCCACCTGTCGCTTCTACTAATTCTGATAAACAATTTAAGTGTCCGCCTGCACCGTGATCGTGAATGGAAACAATTGGGTTTTCATCACTTTCTACCAAGCCTCGAATAGCATTGGCTGCTCTTTTTTGCATTTCCGGATTAGAACGTTGGATGGCATTTAGTTCGATTCCTGAACCAAAAGCTCCGGTATCAGCGGAGGAAACGGCTGCTCCACCCATTCCGATTCGATAATTTTCGCCACCCAAAATTACGATTTTATCGCCAATTTTTGGTTCGTGTTTTTGGGCTTGTTCGGCTTTTCCGTAGCCAATACCACCTGCTAACATGATTACTTTATCAAAACCAAGTTTTCTTGCTTCTTCTTCGTGTTCAAAAGTCAAAACTGACCCTGTAATTAAAGGCTGACCGAATTTATTTCCAAAATCAGAAGCTCCATTGGATGCTTTGATTAAAATATCCATAGGTGTTTGATACAACCATTTGCGTTCATTCATGGCATTTTCCCACGGGCGGGTTTCTTCCAAGCGAGAATAAGAAGTCATGTAAACCGCAGTTCCAGCTAATGGAAGTGAACCTTGTCCACCGGCAAGTCTGTCTCTGATTTCTCCACCTGAACCGGTAGCGGCACCATTGAAAGGTTCAACCGTTGTAGGAAAATTATGCGTTTCAGCTTTAATAGAAATAACCGAATCGTATGTTTTGGTTTGATAAAAATCAGCTTTATCGGCACTTTTAGGAGCAAATTGTTCTACAGTTGGTCCTTTGATAAACGCAACATTATCTTTGTATGCTGAAACAATATCGTTATGATTTTCGGCAGCTGTTTTTTTGATTAATTTGAATAGGGAAGAAGGTTTTTCTTCACCATCAATCACAAATGTTCCGTTGAAAATTTTATGACGGCAATGTTCTGAATTTACTTGAGAAAAACCAAAAACTTCAGAATCTGTTAGATTCCGTTTTAGTTTTATGGCTAGCGTATTCAAATAATTGACTTCTTCTTCACTTAAAGATAAACCTTCTTTTTTGTTGTAAGCGGCTATGTCATCAATTTCTTTGATGGATTCCGGTTGGATATTAATGGTAAAAATTTCCTGATGTAATTCGCTGTATTTTTGAAATAACATCGGATCGAAATCAGTATCGTTACTTTCAGCTTTATGAAATTCTTCCATACGAATGATTCCGGAAATCCCCATATTTTGAGTGATTTCTACAGCATTGGTACTCCAAGGGGTGACCATTGCGGCACGTGGTCCAACAAAAAAATCCGTAAGGACGGATTTTTCTATTTTATTTGTATTGCCAAAAAGCCAGTTTAATTTTGAGATGTCCTGAGCCGAAAGTTCGTTTTGCGATTGAACGGCAAAAACAGTAGCACTTTCGTTTCCGAAGAAATGAATCATAGTAAAATTATTTGTGTTGTTGTAGATGCAAATTTACATCTAAAATTGATAGTTTCAAAGTATATTTATGCAAGAGTTGTAAACAAAAAAAAGACTGTGAAGACAGTCTTTTTTGTATTAAAAAAATTAGTTAAACTATTTTTTTCTAGTCATCATGATTTCCATGCTTTTGTATTCTTTACCGCTGTAATCAACATCAAACATTTCCATTTTACGGGTGTTTTCATCCACAATGGTATATGTTTCACGAACTGTTTTTTCCTTTTTAGTAACCGGATCTACCGTTGTACCGGAGAAATTTATGGTTTTAGTAGCTTCATCATATTTTCCGCTGATAACCATAATTCCGGTACTCATGTTGTCAATCCAAGTAGAAGTATATTCTTGTGAAGCTTTGTTGAATGCCAACGTACTTTTTCCTTCGAAAGGCATTCCCATAAAATCGCCTTTGTGAACAGTTTCTTGATAACGATCACCATAAATCATTTTTGAAACAGCTGTCATGGTGTTTTTCATCGGTTCAGCTCCCGGTTCCATCCACATAGTCATTTCTTCGTTCCAAGTACCATTTTCAAGAGCAAGCATTTTATGTTGTTCTGCGGGAGTCATATAATCTTCCCATGCTTTTGCTATCGTTGCTGAATCAGGAACGGTTACGGCTATCTCTTCCACTGCGGTTGTATCTTTAGCTGTGGTAGTTTCAGGTTTGGTTTCTTCTTTTTTTCCACAAGAAACAAACAAAATAATCGCAATAATTGATAAAAATTTAAGTTTCATAATTTTATTATTTTAAGGTTAGTTTAGTAAAATTATGAAATAAAAGTTAATCTTCTTCAAAAACAACAAAATTATAAGCACCTAAATCAGCAGGTGAAATTCGTGGTTTTCCTAGGATATCAAATGTGCCGGAAGAAAAACTGAAGTTAGCTTGACCTATAGCAGCTGAATCAGCACCAATAATTAACTGATTTGAATTTATATCAAAAAAGTCGGGATTGAATACTGCTGAGTTTGTTGCAATTAAACAATTAATATAATGTTCTGTATCTGTAGAAAATTGATATAATGGATTGTTTGTAAAAACATTGTTTACATTATTGAATTTAATCAAACAGTGGTCAAATTTATAGTTAAAAACTTCAGCATCCTTACTATCAATAATCATTTGAATTTGATTATAACCGTAGATAATACAATTAGTAAAAGTTGCCTCTACCATCGGTTGAATTTCGGGAACGGCCCCTTCGATATAATTATTCAGTAAAACAGAAACTTGTTTTGAACTGGGCCAATTATTGTTAAAGGTTGAATGATTGAAGTTGTATTTTCCTCCATAAGAACATGCTAAAGCCGCTTGACCGGCACTATTGATGACGACATTTTCTCCGGTAATGTAACCGGTTCTTGCTAAAACACCTACGTTAGAATGGTCGTAAATTTGCACGTTTTTCAACTTAACATCGGCTTCAGGATTAGCTAAGTTTGTGTTGCCTGTTACTAGTATTCCAACTGTTCCATTTTTAATAAGACAATTGGTAAATTCATTATTTTTACTGCCTTGCGTGAGCCAAATCGTTCCCCACTGACCGGGAACATCGTCATATAAAGGTTCTAAGCGATCACCTTCGAAAATCACATGATTTTCAAGTAGATTTTCAGGATTATTTGAAGGTAAACCATTCACTTTAATAGAACCGTTTTCGCCAACAATTAATCCGGAATCGGCATGAAAATGAATTTGGGCACCGGCCTGAACGGTTAATGTTTTGTTTGCCGGAACTGCGGCATATCCATAAATTACATACGGTTTTGAATTATTCCAAACATATTCATTACCATTTGTTGGGTCATTTTCGTCTAAATAAAATCCATAAACTTCCTCATCACCAATGGGTAATGTTTCGGTTGTTCCATCATCAAAACGTTGTGGATAAAGAAAATAAGCATCTTGAATTAACGTAACTAATTCTACTTTTTGCAGTGTTGAACCGGAACCAAATTCAATTTGATCGGTATATAAAAAATCGGAAGGATTTGCTTCTGCAATATCAACGGTAGTTTCAATAAAAATGTACATACTGTCTTTAGCAAGCATTTCCACATTTTCAAAAATTCGGTTATTTCCCACCATGCCATCTACTGTCATTCGGTATTTAGATTCTAATCCTTTTCCCAATTTAATTTGAGGAATGCTGATGTCTTTGTTCGATCTGTTATACACTTTTAAGGTATACGTACTTGAACTAACATTAGTAAAAACCGTATCCATATAAATAGTGTCTCTTGAAAATTCTAATCCACCGGTACTTGGTTCAAATTCAAAGTCGTTTCGACAAGAAGTAATAGAGATGGCAAAGACAATAAATAGTAGAAAAAGAGAATTACGCATGAGCCTGATTTTTGGTAAAATTAACGAATAAATTGAATTGACAAAACTATTCTTTAAACGATTAAAAAATGATTTTAGTTTATCAGGAGCGACTAAATTCTATATTTCTTTAGTAATTTTACCAAAAATGTAAAAAATGGCTTTTGATAAAGAAAAAGTGTTGCAAAAGTGCAACGAATGGAGCAAAAACACCTTAATGGAAACACTCGAAATAGAATTTATAGATGCCGGGGAAGGTTTTTTAAAAGCTAAAATGCCGGTAAACCCCAATGTTCATCAACCAATGGGATTGCTACATGGTGGAGCTTCTGTTGCTTTAGCGGAAAGTGTAGGAAGTGCTGCTTCCATCCTATATATAAATCCTGAAAAACAAGAAGTAAGAGGAATCGAAATTTCTGCAAATCATTTGAAAAGTAAACGTGAAGGAGAAGTTTATGGAACAGCTCGGATAATTCACCAAGGCAGAAGTATTCATTTATGGGAAATTAAAATTACAGATGAGGAGGATAAATTAATTTCACTTTGTAAATTGACTAATATGATTTTACCAAGAAAAGTATAAATTTATGAGTGTTTTATCTAAAGTAAATGCACAACTTAGCAATAAATTACCTTTCGTGCTTTATGCATTGCCTAATAGCAAAAAAGTTTGTGCTTTGTTACAAACAAACGATACTGTTTACCAATTTAAAGAGCAAGATGGATTTATTATTGCTTCTTTTAATTCAAAGGAAGTACTGGTAATTCCAAATGATAACTCTGTTTTTATAGAAGAAGATTTTAAAGGCAATGCGATTCAATCTGAACCTTTTGAAATTTCGTTTATTGAAAGTGAAAAACAAGATTTTGAACGAATAGTAACTTTGGCAGTTGAACAAATCAAAGAAAGCTTTTTTGAAAAAGTAGTTTTGTCTCGTTCTATTGTAGTTGAAACCGATGTGGATTGTGTTGATTCCTTTTATAAAATGGTGCAACGCTATCCATCTGCATTTTGTTATGTTTATTATCATCCGAAAATTGGATGCTGGATGGGTGCTTCACCGGAACAACTTTTGAAAGTTACAAATCACAATTTTGAAACGGTAGCCTTAGCAGGAACGCAAAAAAAAGCTGATTTTATAGATTGGTCAGCTAAAGAAAAACATGAGCAACAAGTGGTTACGGATTTTATTTTAGAATGTTTACATGAAGAAGTATTAACGTTAAAAGTTGCTGAGCCAACAACGGTTGAAGCGGGAGAATTAGTTCATTTGAAAACAACGATTACCGGAAATGTGTATTCCGATGAAAATATTAAAACGATTCTTAATCAGTTGAATCCAACACCGGCTGTTTGTGGATTTCCAAAAGAATCGGCCTTGGAATTTATTTTAAAAAATGAAAATTATAATCGTGAGTTCTACACCGGTTATCTCGGCCTTTGGGATACAACCACTTCCACTGCAAATCTTTTTGTAAATTTGCGGTGTATGAAAATAGAGGATGGAAAAGCGATTATTTATGTAGGTTGTGGAATAACAGCCGACAGTAATCCTGAAAAAGAATTTTTTGAAACAGAGCATAAGTCGATGACGATGCGAACAATACTTTAACGCAATAAAAAATGATGAAATTAGATATTCTTGCTTTTGGAGCTCATCCTGATGATGTGGAATTGGGCTGTGCCGGAACATTAGCTAAAGAAGTTTCTTTGGGAAAATCGGTTGGAATAATTGATTTAACGCAAGGAGAATTGGGTACTAGAGGATCTGCTGAAATCCGTTTTCAGGAAGCAACTAATGCAGCACAAATTTTGGGCGTTACAGTGAGAGAAAATCTTAAAATGCGTGATGGATTTTTTGTGAATGACGAAGCACATCAGCTGCAAGTGATTGAAATGATTCGGAAGTACAGACCGGAAATTGTTTTGTGTAATGCCGTTGATGACCGCCATATTGATCATGCGAAAGGAAGTAAGTTGATTTCAGATTCTTGTTTTTTAGCAGGTTTAAAGAAAGTGGAAACAATGTTAGAAGGTAATATTCAAGCAGCTTGGCGACCCAAATTAGTTTATCATTATATTCAATGGAAATCTATTGAACCTGATTTTGTAGTAGATATTACTGGATTTATGGACAAAAAAATGGAAGCGATTATGGCTTATGATTCTCAGTTTTATAATCCGAATACCGATGAACCGGTGACGCCAATTGCAACAAAAAACTTTTTGGAAAGTATTAAATACCGCTCGCAAGACTTAGGAAGATTAATTGGAACCGATTTTGCGGAAGGTTTTACTGTGGAAAGATATTTGGCTGTCAGTAGCTTAGGTGATTTGATTTAATTAATAAAAAAAATCTTTGCAAAATTAAAGGATTGCACTATATTTGCACTCGCAAATGAAGCCTTATTCAATTAAGGTCAGTTCGTAAAATAAATGGTGATTGTAGCTCAGTTGGTTAGAGCGTCGGATTGTGGTTCCGAAGGTCGCGGGTTCGAGACCCGTCTTTCACCCAGAAATGCAAAGCTTCGAGGAAACTCGAGGCTTTTTTTGTGGTAAAAAAATTCAATCATAAAGTTATGAAATGTTAAAAAATCTTATTAATTTAGTAGTTGGATAAATTTATAAATTAAAAAAACAATACATTATGGGATCATTTGTAATCAGTAAAAGAAAAAATGGAGAATTTCAATTTGTACTAAAAGCCGGTAACGGACAGATAATTTTAGGTAGTGAAGGTTATTCAACAAAAGCAGCTTGTGAAAATGGGATTGAGTCAGTTCGTAAAAATTCACAAGTGGATGCACGTTTTGATCGATTGGAAGCTAAAAACGGGAAACCTTATTTCAATTTAAAAGCAACCAACGGACAAATTATTGGAAACAGTGAAATGTATGAGTCAGTAGCAGCACGTGAAAATGGAATTGCTTCTGTCGCTAAAAATGCTCCGGATGCTGATGTGAAAGAAGAATTAGAATAGTATTACGATGCTATATTTTAACGAAGCTCTGAATTATCAGGGCTTTTTTTTCGTTTATAAAGTTTGATTCCTTCTATCCAAATAACTGATATAAAACCAATTCCAATACTGGTAACTAATTGTTGAATGGGCAATTTTGTAAATCCGAAAAAGACAGCAAATGGTTTGATGTAAATTAAAAGAGCAGTCAATGTAATTGTTAATCCAATAATCCAAAGAACTAAGTTGTTTTTATATTTCAATGTTGTTAATACGGAATAATAAAAAGATCGGTTAACAAGCGTTAAAAAGATGTTAGCACTGATTAAAGCTGTAAAAACCATACTTCGTGTAATAGTTTCGCTATACCCAAAATATAAAGCTAATTGATAAGTGGATAATGTTCCCAAAGTGATGACTAATCCTTGTATGATACTAATTGTTAACTCATTTACATTAAAAAAAGTGGTTGAAAGAAATCTTGGTTTTTGAATCATTGTATTCTCTTCCATTGGCTCATTTTCAAAAATAATGGAGCAGGTTGGTCCCATTATTAATTCAAGTAAAATAATATGAAGTGGTGTGAAAATACTTGGATAAATCCAGCCTAAAGCTAACGGAATGAATACTGTTAATATAATTGGTATGTGAATAGAAATGATATATTGAATAGCTTTTTTTAAATTGGTGTAAATTTTTCGTCCCATCGCAATGGCGTCTATCATTTTAGATAAATCATCATCAACTAAAATTAAAGAAGCGGCTTGTTTTGCAATTTCTGTCCCTTTTTTGCCCATAGCGATGCCGATATGTGCTGCTTTTAATGCAGGACCATCGTTTACGCCATCTCCTGTCATAGCAACAATTTGTTGGTCATTTTTTAAGGCATTAATAATTTTTAATTTTGCTTCTGGAAACATTCGTGTAAAAATGTTTATTTCCATGACTCTTTTTTGAAGTTCTTTATCAGAAAGTTGCATTAGCTCATCGCCGGTTATGCTTTTATCAGCTCCTTTAAAACCAATTTGTGTGGCAATAGCTTGAGTAGTTATAGCATTATCCCCTGTGATTATTTTGACGGCAACACCTGCTTTATAAAATTTTTCAAACACTTGCTGAATATTTTTTTTTGGCGGATCATAAAACGCTACTAAACCGATAAAATGAAAAGAAATTTCCTGTTGTTTTTTAGGAAAATCATCACCACTAAAATCAGAATTTGCCACACCTAAAACACGATATCCTTGAGAAGCCATCGAAAAAACAGCCTTTTCAATGGCTGATTTTTCTATTTCAGAAAGTTTACAGACTGATAAGATTGCCTCTGGAGCACCTTTTGCAGCAATAACGCGATTACCATTTGAATGTTTATGAATATGTGTCATCATAGGAGGCTTTCCATCCAAAGGATACTCAAATATCATTTTATAGTTTGGACGATTATCTTCATGGTGTGTGTTTTGATAACTTTCATGAATAGCTAATTCCATAGCATCAAACGGAATGGGTTCACTTGCCCACATGGCTGTTTCAATTACTTTTTTTGAATTAGTTTCAGTAAAATTTTCAGCGGTAACCATCTTTTTCTCGGAGAAATTATAAAGTTGCACCAAACTCATTTTATTCTCTGTGATAGTTCCGGTTTTATCGGTACAAATTACAGTGGCACTTCCTAAGGTTTCAACGGTCTTCATTTGTTTTACGATAATTCCCGTTTTCATTAATCGCCAAGCTCCTAACGCCATGAAAGTTGTAAAAGCTACCGGTATTTCTTCCGGTAAAATACTCATGGCTAATGTCAATGCTTTTAATAAACTGTCTAAAACATTTGCCGTATGGTAGTAATTGATTCCCCATACGATTAGAAAAATTATCGCTCCAACCAAAACCATTTGCTTGACAAATCGTGTAATTTGAATTTCCAATGGTGTTTTTTCTTCTTCAATGGATTCCAAGCTGTTGCCAATTTCTCCTAATTTAGTTTTGTTTCCAATAGCTGTCACTTTAGCTAGAGCCATTCCGCTGGCAACGGTGGTTCCACTAAATACAAAACAATCTTCTTGCGTTATGTCTTTAAAAACGGCAAGCGATTCGCCCGTTAAAATAGATTCGTTGACTGAAAAATCATTGGATTGTACGATTTCTGCATCGGCATTGATGGAAGAACCTTCTTCTAAAACGATAAGGTCACCGATAACTAATTGTTCATTGATAATTTCTATCGTATTTCCATTGCGAATAACTTTGCATTTAGGTTGCGTAATTTCTTTGAGTTTTGCCAGGGCATTTTTGCTTCTGGAGTTTTGGTACAACGATATGGTCGCAACTAAAACAATCGCAACAGCTAAAAAAATAGCGTCGCCAACCTGACCGCTTAAAAAGTAAATGAGTGAAGTAGCCAATAACAACAAAACCATTGGTTCACCTACCAGACTTTTTATTGCATCTAAAAAAGTGTTTTCTTTTTTATAAGTTAGGTTGTTTTCGCCATGACTTAATCTGGATTGTTTGACTTCGTTGTCATTTAATCCTGTTGTTATAAACTTATTTTCAGGCATGATAATACTATTAATACCTTTTTATAAGGAAAAAAAGATTCTATAAATTTACAACTTTTTAAGTGATTAGAATGTTGATTTATCTTTTAAAGTACAATTGAATTAATGCAAACTATTAATATAGTTGTATAAAAAAAGTGTCTGAAATTAATCAGACACTTAAACTTATTTTATTTGTTACGATTTTATTTTCCGTCTTTATCCACTTTAGGTCTTTCCGGATTATTGGCTAATTCCCAAGCTACGACAAAAGCTAATTGAGCTCTTTTGGCTAATAAGGTATAATCAATTTTATCAGGTGTATCTGTTGGTTTGTGGTAATCATCATGCACACCGTTAAAATAGAAAATAGAAGGAATTCCATTTTTAGCAAAATTGTAATGATCAGAGCGATAATAGAATCGGTTTGGGTCTTTTAAATCATTATAAGTATAATCTAATTGCATCCCAATATATTTGGAATTAGCCGCTTCCGACAAATTGTGTAAGTCGGAACTTAAACGATCAGAACCAATTACATAAATATAATTATCGTTTGCTTCTTTACCATAACCACGTCGACCAACCATGTCAATATTAATATCAGCAATGGTATTGGCTAACGGAAATAACGGATTTTCAGTATAAAAACGAGAACCATGTAAACCATGTTCTTCACCGGTAACATGTAAAAATAAGATGGAACGTTTCGGACCTTTTCCATCCTTTTTTGCTTTTTGAAAAGCGGCAGCTAATTCCAATAAAGTGACTGTTCCGGAGCCATCATCATCTGCACCATTATACACTTCACCATTTTTCATGCCAACATGGTCATAATGAGCCGAGATAACTAAAATTTCCTCTGGTTTTTCAGAACCTTCGATGAATGCCCAAATGTTTTCAGAATCTCCTAATTTAGGACTGAATTGTTTTTTGAAAAATTCAGAAGGAATACGTTGATAATATTCTGTAGCACCTTTTGGAAAGTTAACTCCAATTGATTTGTAATGATTGATAAGGTATTCGCCGGCTTTTTTCTGTCCCGGTTCACCGGTATTTCTACCTTCCATTTCATCAGAAGCAATAATATAGAGGTGTTTACTTAAATTTTTAGCTTTGATGGTATTCATATAATCGGTCGGATTATAGTCATTAGCTGTATTTTTATTAGATGAGCAACTTAAAATTAGTAAGGCTAATATAAAAATGCTAAACAGTATTTTTTTCATTTTCAATTATTTGAGCGACAAATATAACAAATGTGTATTTATAAAATTTCTTTTAGGAAAGTTAAAAAATGAGTAAAAGAACGTTTATCAGCCAATTCATTATAAGCCGATCCTTTTGAATTATCATTTCCTGCATTTTTATGTGAAAAGGAATGTACCGCACCGGAATAGAAAATCATTTGCCAATCTGCCTTTGCTTCTTGCATTTCTTTTTGAAAACCAAGTACTTCTTTTTCAGGAACAAAAGGGTCATCAGCTCCATGTAAAACCAAAACTTTGGGTTTAATTTCATCAGTTATACGATTTTCAGCTTTGCCTAAACCTCCATGAAAAGATACAACTCCAACTACATTTAATTTTCCGCGAGCAGCCTCTAATGCACCTGTTCCACCAAAACAGTAACCAATCACTACAATTTTATCTTTGTTGGCTCCCGCGTCAATTAGTTGGTCTAATGCCAATTGAATACGTCGTTGATAATCGGCAACATTGTTTTTGTAATAACCGGCCTGTTGACCGGCTTCTTTGGTAGTAGAAGGATAATTTCCTTCACCATAAATATCGGCAACAAATGAATAGTATCCAAGGTTGTTTAGGTTTTGAGCCACTTCTTTAGAATGTTCATCAATACCCATCCAAGCGGGTAAAATTAAAATGCCGGGTTTGTTACTTGAGGATTTTTTAGGAACACCAGCAAAACCTTTTAAAATTTGCTCACCATCTTTATAGGTTTTTGAAGTCAATTGAGCAAAAGAAATTATTGGAAACAACATAGCAAACACGAATAGCTTTTTCATAATTTTATTTTTAATTTTATTCAAATTTCGAGATAAAAAGAATTACTATTCTATTTTTCGATAGATTTTTCTAATTTTATAAAAAATTAAATCGATGCAATCAGCTGCAAAAACCCCCGACCAATATTTTCAAGAGCTTCCGGAAGAGCGAAAAGAAGCCATGTTAAAACTTCGTCAAATTATAAAAATGAATTTACCCGAAGGATTTGAGGAAATGATGGGTTATGGTATGTTAGGCTATGCTGTTCCACATTCCATTTATCCAAAAGGTTATCATTGTGACCCAAAACAGCCATTGCCATTTTTTGGAATGGCGTCTCAAAAAAATTCTATCAATATTTATCATATGGGAATATATGCGGACAATGACTTGTATGATTGGTTTGTGTCGGAGTATCCTAAACACAGCAAGGCTAGATTAGACATGGGAAAAAGTTGTATTCGGTTTAAAAAACCTGAACATATTCCTTTTGAACTAATAGGTGAATTATTGACCAAAATTTCCGTCTTAGAGTGGATTTCGATATATGAAAGTAAATTTAGATCATAATTATTTATTTTTCATTTATTCTGTCTTTTTATTATACTATTTCTATTTTTTTACTGTATTTATTTGTAAAATCTGATTTTTGTAACTTTTGTTACATTTAAATAAAATGCACTCCATTATTTTTACTGTTCTAAAAAAATAAAAATGGCTTCACATCACACAGTTTTAATAATTGGAGGAGGTACTGCGGGTATTATGACAGCGGCTCAACTTTTAAAAAAGGATTCTTCATTAGATATAGCAATTATAGAACCTTCGGATAAACATTATTATCAACCGGCTTTCACTTTGGTAGGAGCGGGTACGTATGATTTTGAAAAAACAATTCGTTTTACAAAAGATTTAATTCCTAAAAAAGCAACTTGGATTCAAGATTTTGCAACAGAATTTAATCCGGAATCAAAAACAGTTTCAACGAAAGAAAACGGAACGATTTCGTATGATATTTTAGTAGTTGCTACCGGACTCGTTAATGATTTGGATGGAATAGAAGGTTTAAGAGAAGGATTAGAAAAAGGTGTTGTTTGTAGTAATTATGTTGATTCCAGAAAAACATGGGAACTTTTGAAAGCATTTAAAGGTGGAAATGCCGTGTTTACTCAACCCACAACTCCAATTAAATGTGGCGGTGCTCCACAAAAAGCCGCTTATATGGCCGCAGATTATTTTAGAAAAAAAGGACTTTCAGATAAAACAAATATTGTTTTTGCCACACCGGGTTCTGTTATTTTTGGAGTGAAAATTATCGCAGATGCTTTAATGCAGGTTATAGGTAATTATAATATTCATCTTAAAACGTTTTACGCTCCAATTAAAATTGATGTTGCAAATAAAGTTGTCTATTTTAAGGAGGTTAGTGCAGGTGAAAATAAATGTGTTGTCAATGAAAACAATATTCTGAAAGAGAAACACACCGGAAATGAAATAATGGAAATTCCATTTGACTTTTTACATTTAGCTCCACCACAATCTCCTCCTAAATTTGTTAAAGAATCGGTATTAGTAAACGATGCAGGTTGGTTAGATGTCGATTTAAATAGTTTGCAACATAAAAAATATGCTACTATTTTCGGATTAGGTGATGTGGCCGGATTACCAACTGCAAAAACCGGAGCAGCAGTTCGAAAACAAGTTCCGGTGGTAGTAGACAATATTTTGAAGGTGTTAAAAAATAAAACAGCTGATAATAAAGATTATTTAGGATATTCTTCTTGTCCTTTAGTAGTCGGATATGGAAAAATGATTTTAGCAGAGTTTAATTATAAAAGCGAATTTACACCGGACCCAAAGTTGAAACAAATGTTAGTTTTTTCTAGCAACAAACCGCATTGGCGATTATGGATGCTTAAAAAGTATATGTTACCTTATTTGTATTGGAATAAAATGATGAAAGGTGAAAATGTTTAAAACTAAATTAATCCTAAATCCTAAAGACAAAACCACCACAGTTTTGTCTTTTTTATGTTTATATGATTTATTTTTCTCAATTTTACAGTTACAAAATTTTGTATTCAAATGAAGGACTTACTGAAACAAACTTATGGTTTTATTTTTGAGGAGGCGTTAATTGAAGAAATTGCTGAAGTTTCTTTATTGCGAGATTTTAGTGAAGGTGATATATTAATTGACTTTGGTGATTATATCAAAAAAATGCCTTTACTAATCGAAGGAGCCATTAAAATATTGCGGGAAGATTTTGATGAAGGAGAATTGTTACTCTATTTTATAGAAAAAGGGGATACTTGTGCGATGACTATGGCCTGTTGTATGGGGGAAACCAAAAGTGAAATACGTGCCGTAGCTGAAACAAAAGGAATAGTAATTATGATTCCGGTTCACAAAATGGAAGAGTGGCTGGGTAAATATAAAAGCTGGAGAAACTATGTTTTTAACAGTTATAATAACCGTTTAAAAGAAATGCTTTCAGCAATTGATAATCTTGCTTTTATGAAAATGGATGAAAGATTATTGAATTATTTGTTTGACAAATCTAAAATTAATCATTCCAAAGAAATTCATGCAACCCATCAAGAAATTGCTTATGATTTACATACTTCTAGGGTCGTTGTTTCCCGATTATTGAAAGCGTTGGAAAATGACAATAAAATTAAATTACACCGAGCTTCTATAGAACTATTGAAATAACTATTAAAATAATTTAATTACTGTATACATCTTTTTTAACCATTATTAAAAATTAAACCAAGGGTAGGGTTCATTCATAAAAAATAAAGCTCTTGGTAATCCATCACCCGGAATTTCTTTAAGTTCCGGTTCGAGAGATGGATTTGAAGGATAAGATTTACCGTTAAATTTTAAAATTCTGTTTTTACCTCCACTTGGAATAAATAAATTTCTCCATCCATTTGACTTATTAGTGTCAATCACAATTGGATAATCTGAAACTGTAAATTTGGAAATAACAATACCATTATAGTCTAAAATGTATTGTGTGCATCCTCCAGTGCCGCAAAAATAGGAACCTATCAGTCCAACAAATATTTCTTTTTTTTCATCTTCATTCAAATCAAATTCAAAAAAAATAAACTTTTTACTAATTTCATCAATGCTATTTTTTGACAAATCCTCTTTGTAGATTTCTTGTAAAGTCAAGCGAACTAATTGTGCGGTTTCACCATTGGAAGAATTTATGCCATAAAGTTCTGCAGGAATGCTATCAGAAGGATTAGGGTCGATAACTTCAATTTTCTTTTCTGTTGTTGAAGAGTTGATGATTTTAGTTGATTCCGAATTATTTTTACAAGCATTCAAGCTAATTAAAATTAGAAATGAAAATAGAAATGCTGTTTTTTTCATGTTTATAGTAATTTAAATTTCAGGTTCATTGGATTCGTTAAATTTCATATTTTGGATATGTATATCTTGTTGAGGAAAAGGAATTACGATATTATTTGCTTTAAAGATTTCGTCAATTGCAATAATTAAATCACTTTTCACATCATTACCATAATTAAAATGAGGAACCCAATATTTGATAGTAAAATCGATTGAACTATCATTAAAAATAGTAAACCATACCATGGGAGCCGGATTTTTGAGTACTAAAGCATGTTCGCTTAACACATTTTCAATAAGTGATTTTGTTAATTTTAAATCGGTTCCATAAGCAACCCCAATATTTATTTCATAACGTCTTTTGGCACTTCCCATGGTCCAATTCGTCATGTGTTGATTGAGTAAATCTCCATTTGGAATAATAACATCTGCACCGTCATAAGTGGTCACAACACTGCTTCGTAGACCAATCGATTTCATTTGACCGGTTTGCCCTCCAATTTCGATTATATCATCCAGATTTACGGGTTTTTCAAAAGCAATTATAATTCCACTCACAAGGTTGTTTACCAAGGTTTGTAAACCGAAACCAATACCAACACTCAACGCACTAATGATAATTGTAAATTGATTCATTGGAATTCCAGCCGAAGAAAAGGCAATAATGATACCAATACAAATAATTAAAATTCTAATAAGTAATAGCCAACTTCCTATTTTATTTGTTTTTCCGTTCGTTAAACTTTGTCTTTTATCTGAAGCTAAAAAAGAAACAATTTTTGAAATGAATGTCGAAATAACAAGTACCATAAAGAAAATAAAGACACTGTTGTAGGTGTAATTAAAATCGCCTATGTTTCTGGGTTTAGAGAATTCTAATTCAAAAGGAGATATTATTTTTTGATACCAATATGTATTTCGTGCAACAAGTATAAACCATCCTAATACAAATAAAAAGACATATTTTTTGCTTATTTTGTGGTATTCAATTGTTTTTAAATTTAATTTTTTTTCCTCATCGGAATCCTTCAGGTATTCTGAGTATAAACCAATATCTTTTGTTAAATGAAAAGTGCTCAATAGCATAATGGCAATAAAGATATTGTAAAGTCCTATGGTTATTAAGACTTTTGCAAAATTATAATTGCCTAAAATCATAAACACAATTCCAATTACTTCTAAAATTATCATCAGGACAACAATCCAATTCATTAGTTCGCTATCCCATTTTTTACGATTTTTAAGAGTATATAGTCCAAATAATATGGAAGTTGAAGCGATAAATACTAAAAACCATG
>NZ_PNJW01000014.1 GCF_013822155.1 Flavobacterium sp. | reverse complement strand
AGGAAAAAAAATAAAATACAATAAATGACTCTCATCCGATAAATCATAAAAAATTATGTACTAAAATAATAATTAAATGGTTACTAAAACTAGCGTAGTAAATTATTAAAATCTTTTTGTAAAAGAATTTGAAAAAAATCAACTACTTTCAATAAAAAAAGTAAGGATTAATCAAAAAATGCAGTAAATAAATTTATTATCTATTTCAAAATCTGTATTAAATTCAGTAACAATACCAAAAAGGCTAGAAGATAAAGCAGTAAAGCTACTCGTAAGGGTTTGACAGTTTTCATAGTACGCATTTTTATCGGTTAGTACAAAGTTGAACTATTTTTGATAGCTACACAATACGTCATTTGACGTATAAAAAACTTCCCAAACTTGATTTAAAAGTTTGAGAAGTATTAAAAAAACCACTAAAATTTAATCAAATCATTCTAAGTCCATAAGTCAGATTAAAACAAAACTGCTTTTTATTGACGTGTGATGGAGTTAATCTTTAATTTTCCGTCAGTGATGACTTTATCAACAGATAAATTATTTCCTGTAAAATTAAATGTTGCTTCAATTTTATTAGCTACGGTATCACAAACTGTTACCGTTAATGTACCTGAAGTTGAATGAAAGTAATTATCCGGATAATTGACGCCATTTTCATAAGTCAACCAACAAGATGCCATATTGAATGATTGTTGAGCTGGAAAACTTCCTGTTTTAGCAGGAAAATGAAATTCTGCAAATTCATTTCCGTTTTTACTTCCATAAACATCAATATACCTTCCGCCCGCTACTGCATTTGTATATAAAACTGCTTCAAATTCATCCGCTGAAATTTGAGTTCCATCAACTGTTAAACTTAATTCTTCTTGTGCGGTTGAACCACCATCATTATCATCGTTACTACAACTGAAAAATCCAATTGTTAACATCACAAGTCCTATTTTAAATATATTTTTTTTCATTGTTTCTTAAATTAATTAGTTAGAAAAAATTCCTCTAAAGCTTCCGTTAGTAATACTTACTGTTCCTCCATTGCAAGTTTCATCCACTTTCACTTCTTTGCCCACAAAACTAAATGTTCCTTCTACTTTTGTTTCATCTATATAGGTAATTTCAATTGTTCCTGTCGCATTGTCACAATTCACAGAATTGTATGCTACTGCCGACATATTCACCAATTTCATGAAGTTACAGCTTCCAAAATTGACATCAAAATTGTTTGTTGCATTGACATTATAAACACCTGTTTCTAAACTATGATCTATTGCTCCCAAGTTTAACGAAATAGATGTGCCATCCATTAACGAACCTTGAATTACTAAATTTCCGGTTGAATAGGCCGAAACAGTTAACTGTTCCGTTGATTGAAAATCGGCACCATCAATGGATGCTTTTACATAACTTCCACTTGGAAGAGCTGAACCTCCACCATCGTCACTGGAACACGAAGTGAAAATTGTAGCAGTCAATAAAACTAAAACACTGAGTTTTGAAATTGTTTTCATTATTATTCTTTTATTTAAGATTAGTATAGCAAAATTGCATTGTATCGCTTTTTCATACAATACGACAAATGCCCTATTTTTAACTTTTCATTAAATCTGACTTTGGAATAGTCACCTGCTTTAAATATTGTATACCATCTATTGCTTGAATAAAATATAATTTTTCATCTCTTTCATCATAAAAAGGCAACCCATCAAAATCATTTGAATTTATTTTTTTACCCAGATTTTGAGGCTCAGACCAATTCTTCCAAGTTTCGTCCAAACGGTAAGAAACATAAATATCATATTCACCATAGCCACTGAATCCATTACTGCTGAAAACAATAGTTTTATTGTCTGAAAGCAATTGTGGCATTCCTTCATCGGCAGCAGAATTAATCATTTTACCCATGTTTTGAAGAAATCCGAAAGTGCCATCTTCTTTCTTTTTTGAAAAATATAAATCGGAACCGCCATGAGTAAAATCTGTTTCTATTCCTAAAATTAAAATAGTACCGTCTGAAGAAATTGTAGCCTCAGAAGTTTCATCATAATTGTTATAAGCGGCAATTTTTAAAGCTCCTTGTGATTGATAATGTCCACTTTGTAGTTTTAAAATTTCATAGCCTGATTCTTGGGTTCCTTTGTTATAACCAATTCCTCCTTTTAAAATAAAATCATTTCCATAATGTTCTATATAATTGTAATAAGAATTTTGGCTCAATGCTTCTTCTTTGGTAGGATTTGACCATTTCCCATCCGGACCTTTTTGACAAATAAACACTTCCTCTTTTTCATCTGATAAGGAGGAGAATATTAATTTTTTTCCGTCTGTTGAAATAACCGGACTTGACGGATAGAATCCTTTTAAAGTTATAACTTCTACTTCCTGAATTTTATCTAAAAATGATATTTCGTTGATTGTGGGTTGAATTGGAAGTGCTGAATTAGAAATCCCAATTGCATCAATTTGTTTTTGACCATGAAGTAAGGCAAAATTAAATTCGATTTTAAGTGCATTTCCATTAGCCACTTCTTTCTCTAAAATAATATATTCAATTCCCGGATTTAAATTAACTTCCGGTGCTTTTTCAATTTTTCTGCGTTTTCTGCCAAAATAATAACTTCTGTCTGCTGCAAACGTGCTCTTGTAAACCGGCGTTTGCCAATTTGGTTTTCTGGACCAAACGGTTTCATATTTTCCGGAACCGTTATCAACTGAAATCTTCACGACACAACCCGCATTTAAATTCTCAAAAATGGCAATTTGTTTAATGGTTTGAGGTTTTTCAAATCCAACTTCAACGACTTCTTTACCATCCAAAGCATTTTTTGGTGACCAAGCATTTGGACTACTTCCCCCTTGCGGAAAAACATCCGGTTTCCCTAAAATACGTTTGATGCCATTTTGTTTTCCACCTAAATCAGAGGAAAATTTGATAAGTTTAGAAGCCCATTGTATTTCTTGTGAATGAACTGAAAAAGCAACTGATAATGCTAAGTAAACAATAATTTTTTTCATCTTTTCAGAAGTTAAAAAGAGCTGCAATACAATCACAGCTCTTTCACAATTAAACTAAACCTGACCTAGTTATTCACTTTTATTTTCTCTACTTTTTTTCCTTTAAAAGCAAAAATATACTCTCCGTCAGTGGTAATATCAATACCATCACCAAATTTTGGACTACCTCCTTTGCCTTTAGATTGAACAGAACCTTTGACTTCTCCATTGGTCATGTCAATTCCGTAAATAATGTTTTTGCTGTTTCGTTGGTCACGTAAGAAGTAATTCTCTCCAATCCAATAGAAAAAGTCAACTCCTTTAATTTTTTCAGTTGCATACACTTTTTTTCCGTCTGCTTTGTAATAGGCCGCTAATCCTTTCTCAGACAGCAACACTACGCTTTCACCGAAATCAACAACATCGGTGACTTTTCCCACATTGGCATCACTGTGTTTTGTCGTGAAAATTTGTTTTCCTGATTCAATTTCATATCCATAAAATTCATCACCGTCACTCACGAATACTTTTTGATCTTCTTTTATAATTAAATCCGTAATTCGCTTATCGAATTTTTCAGAACGCCAAACGGTACTTCCTGTTTTATCGTCTAAACTTAGCACACTGTTTTTTTGTGCTTTATAATCCCAATAGATATAAGGTACTCTTTCTTTATAAGTCCCACCCATGGGAGATGCTTTAGATTCCATTCTATATTCCTGAACCAATACTTTCCCTCCTACTTGAACCAAAACTCTATTCCCGGTTTTATAGATATTTGGCATACAAAATGCTCCGGCTATTTTTTCAGAAGCCCACAATAATTTACCGGATTCTAAATCATGTTTTTCTACATATTTTGTGCGATCTCTGGTTCCTAACATCACAATGTAAACGGCATCCTCTGTAAACAATGGATTTGCAACTGTGCGATAGATTTTCTTGTCTTTGTTGCCTCCCATAAATCCGCCACCACCGGCCATATCATTCTCATAAACTGCTTCCCATAACTTTTGTCCATTATTAATATTAAAAACCTGAATACCATCTAAATACATAAATATTTTATCCCCTTTTATCCATAAATCAATAATGGCTCTTCTGGTAACTAATTCCTTTTCGATGGTTCCTAAAAAAGTAGCATCCCATAAAATGTCTCCGTTAACTGCATTTATTTTTACTAATTGATTCTTAAACCCTGCAAATAAAGCTCCTAAGGCCGTTGGTTTAAAATTTACCATGATAATTTCGTTGCGTTTTGCATCATAAATATATTTACCCACAGCTCCTTTGAAACGATTCGTTTCCCAAATTTTTTCTCCGGTATCGGCTTTGACTAAAATGACAGATTCTTTTTGAGAAATTAAAAAAGCATCTAATTCGTCAATATACTTTACAGTCTCTAATTCCCCTTGATCAGAACCCTCAATGCCACTTTGTCCACTTTTAGGAATTAAGTTCTGGAACTTTTCTGAATTCCATAACTCTTTTCCGGTTGGAATATCAATAACTGCTACTAAATCTGTTCCTAATTTTCGTTCATCAAATAGAAAAAGATAGCCCCCATTTTTCTTCCAAATAGTATATTGGTATTCACATTTGTTCGTTTTATTAGTGGTTATTTTCTTATAATCTCCGCTCCAAACTAATTTTCCATTGGCATCTAAAACCGTAGCAGAATTGTCGTCTGTACCAATGACATAGGAGCCATCACCGTTACTAACCGCCAAACGGTCTGCTTTATTTTCAAATTCAGCTTCCCAAACCGTTGTGAAAATTCCTGATTTTTTTCCGGCTGTTTTTCCGGTTCCTTTTACTTTGTCAACCAGTTTTCCTAATTGTGCCGAAGTTGGTAATGTCATCATCATAGAGATGGTTAACATCAATAGTGTAATTCTCTTCATTTTGTATAATTTTTAGTTAGTTTTTTTAAAATGTTATGGTATAGCGAATCTTATATCGCTGTTGCTTTTGAAGTTTGAAATTGAATTTGTGATTCAAGATATAGTCTGACATAAAGTTTATGAAATCGATGTCTTTAATATCGCTTTCTACTTTGAAAAAGGAGGAAACTTTTCCGTTTTGAACAATGCCGATATCGACCACCATAGTTCCTTTAATGTCAGTAAATTTTTTGTTTTTCTTGTTTAGAAATTCTTTGGAAACAAAAACATCATCAATTTCTTTTGTTACCGTTTCTATAACAACTTCTTCATCCGTTAAAACCGGTTTTTGAGCTGCCACAGAATAAACATTCAGAAGTAAGAATGTTATAATTATCGCTTTAATAAAAGTCAATTTTTTAGTCATGATTTATTGTGTTACTAATAATGACCAAAATTGAATTATTTTATAATTTCAAACCATACGGCATTTGCCCTATTTTGAAAAACAGAATAAGAATTGAAAAATGAAACTAATTATGATTTTAAAAAAGGCCCAAAAAAGGATGCTTTGCTTGCAATTGCTCAATCCGTTCGTGTAGTTTTTGAACAAAAAGTTGATGCTGTTGTGTAGTTGGATTAAAAGGTCGATGGGCTAATCCTTTTTGAATACTATCCAATTCATTCATGATTGGGAAAGCGTGATAGGAGATATGAGTTTCCATAAAAATTCCCCATATATACTGAATGGCGGTCTCATTTGGATGAAGCATATCCTCCGTGTAAAAACGATAATCTCTTAAATCATCCATCATGATTTCATAAGCCGGGAAATAGTGCACTTTTTTTTGTTCCACAACGTTCAAATGACTGATAAATTGATGTAAAGCAGCTATTAAATGAGCTTTACTTTGTTGGTTTTCTACAAAGCCATCTTTTAAATGTCGCACGGGAGAAATCGAATAAATAAAATTTAAGTCTGCATTAAATCTTTTTAAAAGGCTATGAATATTTTGAAGGGATGTTACTATCTCCTCAACAGAAAGAATTTCCTTTGAAAACTTAGTTTGTGGTATTTTATGACAGTTTGCTACTCTCTTTTGAGTTTCTAAAAAACGATAGGTCCAAGCCGTACCAAACGTAATAACCAAATGCGTCGCTGATTGAAGTTGGCCACACAAAAACGTCAAAATTCCATTTAAATTAATCAACATGTCCCCTTGATCGGAGTTACTGAGTTCAGAATGTACTTCCAGGCAATGCCAAAGTTCATTTTCAAAAACTAAATCATCCTCGGTAAATAATCTATTCTCAACTGCCCTGGTCAATAAATTCTCGATGGCATTGGGTTGAAACAATATTCCAAACGGGTTGCCGTATTGTTGAAATTTGAAATATTCTAATTTAGTACTAATCGTTGCAGCAAAACACGATCCAATCGAAATCACCTTCGAATTATAATCGATGGGATGATTTGTTTTAGGTATAGTGATTTGAGTTCTGAAGTTCATTAAAAATTAGTTCAAATAGTCTTTTGCTTTTTCCAAAGCTTCTTTAATTCCTTTTACATTTTTTCCGCCCGCTGTTGCAAAAAATGGCTGGCCACCGCCACCTCCTTGGATGTATTTTCCTAATTCACGAACTACTTGTCCCGCATTTAGGCTTTTAGATGCTACCAATTCTTTCGAAATATAGCAGGTTAACATGGGTTTGTCGTCTTCAGCAGTAGCCAAAACTAAAAATAAATTATCTCCTAAATTCCCTAATTCATAAGCTAACTCTTTTGCTCCTTCTGCATTTAAATCAACTTGTGTGGCTAAAAATTTAATTCCGTTGATTTCTTGCAAAGCTGTTGCTAATTCACCTTTTAGATTCTTCGCTTTTTCACGAAGTAAAAGTTCTATTTGTTTCTTTAATTTCGAGTTTTCATCTTGCAAAGTCACAATTGATTTTACAGGATCCTGAGCATTTTTTAAAACCGATTTGATTTCGTTAACAATTTCTGATTGATTTAAAAAATAGTCTTTTACGGCACTATTTGTAATTGCTTCAATACGACGAATTCCGGCAGCCACAGCTCCTTCTGATATTATTTTAAAATACCAAATATCAGCGGTATTTTTCACATGAGTTCCACCACAAAGTTCCATCGATTCTCCAAAACGAATGGCTCGAACTACATCTGAATATTTTTCGCCAAATAAAGCGATAGCTCCTTCTTCTATTGCCGCTTGATAAGTCATGGAACGTTTTTCAACTAAATCTAAATTTTCACGAATTCGAGCATTAACGAACTGTTCAATTTCTACTAATTCTTCCGAGGTTACTTTCGAAAAATGTGAAAAATCAAATCGCAAATTATGTTCGTTAACCATCGAACCTTTTTGTTCCACATGAGTCCCTAAAATAGACCGTAAGGCTTGATGAAGCAAATGCGTTGCAGAATGGTTTGCCTCCGTTCTAGAACGTAAATTTTGCCCAACTAAAGCTTTAAAAGTAGCTGATAAATCCTTAGGCAGACTTTTCGTATAATGAATAATGAGGTTACTTTCTTTTTTAGTATCAATAACATATATAACATCTCCATCCGGTGATTCTATGGCTCCTCTGTCGCCCACTTGACCTCCGCCTTCAGGATAAAAAGGGGTATAATTAAATACCAGTTGAAAAACTTCACCGTCTTTGGCACTGTCTACTTTTCTGTAACGTGTAATTTTTACTAACCCTTCTAAATTATCATAGCCAATAAATTCTTCTTGAGCATCCTCAACCAAAATTTGCCAATCTCCCGCTTTTACTTGTGAAGCTGCACGTGAACGCTCTTTTTGCTTTTTTAGTTCTGAATTGAAGGCTTCTTCGTCAAGCGTAAATCCTTTTTCGCGAAGAATCAAGGCTGTTAAATCAATTGGAAAGCCAAATGTATCAAACAAATCGAATGCTTTTTTCCCGGAGACAATAGTTCCCGTTGTATTGGAAATGATAGAATCCAATAAAACGAGTCCTTGGTCTAACGTTCTTAAAAACGAAGCTTCTTCCTCTCTAATCACATTGGCACATAATAACTTTTGTGCTTTTATTTCAGGGAAAAATTCACCCATTTGATCACTTAGTGTTTCCACTAATTTATAAATAAAAGGTTCTTTAGTTCCTAAAAAAGTAAATCCGTACCGAATGGCTCTTCGCAAAATTCTACGAATAACATAACCTGCCCCGGTGTTAGAAGGCAATTGTCCATCGGCAATGGCAAATGCGACAGCCCGTACATGGTCTGCTACAACGCGAATGGCAATATTGATTTTTTCTTCCTCAGCAGAAGCAATTCTTCCTTCAGCTCCACTGAGTGGAATATATTTTGTACCAGTAATGGTCTCAATTTCTCTAATAATTGGCGTAAAAACATCGGTATCATAATTAGATTGTACACCTTGCATCGCCATACATAATCGTTCAAATCCCATACCGGTATCCACGTGTTGAGCCGGAAGCTTTTCTAAACTTCCATCGGCTTTACGATTGAATTCCATGAAAACGTTGTTCCAAATTTCCACCACTTGCGGATGGTCATTGTTCACTAAACTCTTTCCGGAAACTTTAGCTCTTTCCTCATTTGAACGTAAATCAATATGAATTTCTGAACATGGACCGCATGGTCCTTGGTCGCCCATTTCCCAAAAATTATCTTTTTTATTTCCTAAGATAATACAATCTTCCGCAACGTATTGTTTCCATAAATCAAAAGCTTCCTGATCAAATGGTACATTCTCTAGTGGATTTCCTTCAAACACGGAAACATATAATCGGTCTTTGTCTAATTTTAAAACTTCAGTCAAAAACTCCCAAGCCCAAGCAATGGCTTCTTTTTTGAAATAATCGCCAAAAGACCAGTTTCCCAACATTTCAAACATGGTATGGTGATAGGTATCAAAACCAACATCTTCCAAATCATTGTGTTTTCCGGAAACCCGTAAACATTTTTGAGTATCTGCAATTCGTTTGCTTTTTGGCACTGCATTTCCTAAAAAATACTCTTTAAACTGAGCCATCCCTGAGTTATTAAACATCAACGTTGGATCGTCTTTTAGAACAATGGGAGCTGAAGGAACTATTAAATGCCCTTTACTTTCAAAAAATTGCAGAAACTGCTTGCGGATATCTTGTGATTTCATTGTATTTGATTTTTGAATTTACTTCTTAGTGCCATCATGGAACCAAGTTATAAAGTTTCAAAGTTTATTTTAATTTTATTATTTTCTCAGATTTTAAACAGTTAAAATTCATTTATTTTTCAGTACTAATATTAACTTGGAGGTCAAATTAAATTAGCTTTAGAATGAAACATTTCATAAATTTGTTCGTCTAATCCTTTTGAAAGCACAAAAATAGTATAATTTAAGAAATGTCGAAGAAAGTAAAGTATTATTACGATACCGAAAGTTTAGCTTATAAAAAAATCAGCCCTAAAAAAGGGAGGAAGTTTGGTTATGTGGCATTGTTTCTGGTTTCTTCAGCTTTATTTGGATTTTTATGTTTTGTCATTTTATTGAACACGCCTTACTTTGAAACGCCAAAAGACCGTTTACAGGCTCGGGAAATTGAGAATTTAAAACTTCAGTATGCCCTTTTAAACAAAAAAATGGATCAATTGGATGAAGTTTTAGTTAGTTTAGAAGACCGTGATAACAATTTATATCGCGTTTATTTTAACTCTTCTCCTATTCCAACCGAGCAACGAAAAGCAGGTTTTGGTGGAGTTAATCGCTACAAAGAATTGGAAGGATTTGATAATTCTGAATTGGTTATAAACACCACTAAACGGGTAGATATTATTTCCAAACAATTAGCCATTCAATCCAAATCATTGGATGAAATTTTATCTTTAGCAAAAGGAAAAGAAAAACTGTTAGCCGCTATTCCGGCAATTCAACCTGTTAAAAATGAAGATTTAACCCGAATGGCCTCCGGATTTGGAACTAGGAATGACCCTTTCACGAAAATCAGAAAAATGCATTATGGAATGGATTTCACCGCCAAAACAGGCACACCGGTTTTTGCTACCGGCGATGGAGTTGTCGAAAAGTCTGATAATACTTTGTCTGGGTATGGAAATTTATTAGTTATCAAACACGGTTTTGGATACACCACTTACTATGCCCATTTAAGCAAATATAAAGTGAGAGCCGGTCAAAAAGTAAAACGAGGAGATATAATTGGCTATGTAGGTAGTACCGGCCGAAGCGAAGCTCCCCATTTACATTATGAAGTGCACAAAGACGGGGAACCAATTAATCCGATTAATTTTTATTACGGAAGCATTTCAGCAGCTGAATATATTGCTATTTCAAAAATTGCTAATCAGGAAAATCAAGCTCTTGACTAAGGTTTAAATAAAGGTTATTTTGTTTATCTTAGTAGCAGAATAGAATTTAAAAAAATAAAAACGATGCAAATTGAACTTTCTAAAGACAAATTATATTTCAGTATTGGAGAAATAGCCGATGCATTTGGCGTAAATGCTTCTCTGGTTCGTTTTTGGGATAAAGAATTTGATATCCTCAAACCAAAAAAAAATGCCAAAGGAAATCGAATGTTTTCGCAAGAAGATGTGAAGAACCTTCAGTTAATTTATCATTTGGTTAAAGAACGGGGTTTTACTTTGGAAGGAGCCAAAACGCATTTGAAAGAAGGTCAAAAAAAAACCTTAGACAAGTATGAAATAATTTCAAAATTAGAAGGAATTAAAGAACAATTGCAGCAAATCAAAGGAGAGATGTAAATGGCAATAGGCAAAAATAAAAACTAATGTAACACATTGCTCACTCAATAGACTAATATATAAATTAAAAAACAGAAATTATGAGAAAATGGTTAATTCCCGTAGGTATTATTATTGGATTAATATTCATTATTGGATTCTATGTAGTTGGAATTCAAAATACAGCAATCACTAAAAGCCAAGCGGTCAATAAATCTTGGGGAGATGTTCAAACCTCTTACCAAAGAAGAAGTGATTTGATTGGCAATTTAGTAAACACGGTAAAAGGAGCTGCCGATTTTGAAAAAAGTACTCTTGAAGCCGTTATTTCTGCAAGAGCAAGAGCTACACAAACTACTATTGACCCTACTAACGTAACTTCAGAGCAATTAGCCGAATTTAACAAAGCTCAAAGCGGCGTTTCTTCTGCTTTGTCAAGACTGTTAGTTACTGTTGAAGCTTATCCTGAACTGAAAGCCAATCAAAATTTCTTAAAATTACAAGATGAATTGGCAAGTACTGAAAATACAATTCAAACAGCCAGAGTACGTTTTAATGAATCTGTTGAATTTTACAATAATCATATTTTAAAATTTCCAAACAATTTATTCTTAGGAAAATATAAAGAAAAACCATATTTCGATGCAGAGCCGGGTTCTGAAAAAGCACCGGAAGTTAAATTCTAAACTATGTCAAAAGTAGAAGATTTTCTAACCACTGCAGATGAACAGGAAATTGTTCTGGCAATTGCAATGGCAGAAAAAAATACTTCCGGAGAAATTCGGGTACACATCGAGAATCATTCAGAAACACCTCCAATAGCGAGAGCTCAGGAGGTGTTCAATTTTCTTGAAATGTTTAAAACGGAAGCCCGAAACGGCGTGTTGTTTTATGTAGGTGTTGCAGATAAAAAGTTTGCTATCATTGGAGACATTGGTATTGATGATGTTGTAGAAGATGATTTTTGGGATTGTACCAAAGACATTGTCATAGAGAACTTCAAAAACAAAAAATACAAAGAAGGTTTAGTGGCCGGAATTACTAGAGCCGGAGAAAGATTAAAAGAATTCTTTCCCTATGCATCAGATGACACGAACGAACTTTCTAATGAAATATCCAAAGGATAAATGAAATTTACTTCAAAAATTTATTGCTTTTTTATTATTGCATTTCTGTCTATTCAGACATCGATAGCCCAGTTTACTATTCCAAAAGTTCCCGTTAAACAAACCAGTCTATACGACTATGCTGATGTTTTACAACCTGAAGAAGAAAGGGCTTTAGAAGAAAAACTTATTCGCTATTCTGACAGTACCAGTACTCAAATTGTTGTTATCACCATTGAGAATTTAAAGGGTGAAAATATCGGTTTATTAGCCCCTCGCTGGGGACAAGAGTGGGGAATAGGCGGAAGTAAGGAACAAGATAACGGTGTAGTAATTTTGTTAGCCCGTGATGACCGGAAAATTCATATTTCTCCCGGTTATGGCGTAGAAGACAGATTGACCGCAGGAATTACCGGTGAATTAGTACGAAATGTTATTCTTCCCGAGTTTAAAGCCGGAAGTTATTACCAAGGCTTAGACAAAGGTGCTGATGCCATTTTTGATGTTTTAAAAGGGAAATACAAAGGTGAACGAAAAGGAAATAAAGGCAGTGGTTTACCTATAATTTTAGTCCTTTTCTTTGTGATGATATTGATTATTATTATCTCCAAAGGTTCTAAAAACAATCGCAACGGTGGAACAGGAAAATTTTCCGGACCGAGCTTAACCGATATAATCATCTTGAGCAGCTTAGGCCGAGGTGGTTTTGGCGGTGGTTCCTCATCGGGTGGAGGTTTTGGAGGTGGCGGAGGTTTTGGTGGCGGTTTTGGAGGTGGTGGCTTTAGTGGTGGCGGTGCCGGTGGAAGTTGGTAAATTATCAATTAAAGTTTTATAAAAAATGCGTTTAGATTAAACCCTAAACGCATTTTTCATTTAATCTATAATAAAAATACCTCCTTCGCCTTCTTTCTTTCCTCCAAACTTATCTAATTTATACGTTAGTGAAAACATGATGTATTGTTGCAAAACAGTGTTTTCTACATCTGTTATTGCGGTTGGCGTGATGGTTCGCCGTACGCCAACATTTTGATTCAACACATCATATACTTTTACTTTGGCCAACAAACGGTCTTTATAAAAGTTGTAGCCTAAACTGGTATTCCATAAATAAAAATCTTTTTGAAACCCATCGGCAATGTTAGAATTATAGGTATACCCAAAATCGTTCCCGAAAACAAATTTTTTAGGCCAGTAGTTTGTCAGTTCCAATTTGAAATTATGTACAAATGTATTGGCGTTGTCCAATTGATAATTTGTATAATCAGTAGTATTATAAGTGTAACGATAGGAAGGTGCAATGGTGATTAGTTCTTCAATACTCCAATTCAAACTTACTTTAGGTTCTGCTCGCCATGATTTTGCTTCATATAATTCAGCATTGGTTAACCCTTGGTTGAAATTATAACCCGAATCCAAACCAATACTTAACCGAAGGTTTCTTTTCTCTTTTTTAAAGGATTTACTCCAGGTGGCTCCAAAATAACTGCTTGCCCCGGAATCCACATTTTGATAGGTTGTAGTAGCTTTAAAATCGGCATCGTAAACCGTAGAGGAAACAATTTGATCTTTATATAAATTCATTCCGCCGTAAAAAAAGATTCCATTACGCTCCTGCCAATTGTAATTGTTGTAGTTAAGATAAAAAGAATGCTGCTTAGTGGGCTTTAAATTGGCATTCCCTACAAAAGTATTCAATGGATTTGAAAGGTTCAACACGGGCAGAATTTGATTAGCCAAGGGCAATTCTACTTTATAATCATAGTTGGAATAAATCGACTTGCTCTTACTGATGGTATAACTTAAATTTCCTGTGATTTTAGGAAAAACATAGTTTTCATTTAAAGGTGTCGTGACGCCTAAATAATCGGATTCATTCTTAAAAGTCACAAACTCTGGCCCCACATTAAAACGGGCTCTGATATTCTTTTTTTGAAGATTAAGCCCAATAGTGGGGGTTATTTTTAACACACTTGAATTGATAATATTGGATTGAAAAGCATTAAAAGCATCATATTCTCCGGAAACATCATTAAAATCATACGTCTCTTTAGATTCGTTCGAACTGTAATATAAAATCTCAGTCGTGGCACTCAACTTTAACGAATCGGTTAAGGGCTCCCCAAAACGAATTTCTGTCCCCATTTTATTAAACTTATTTTCGGCAAATTGATTTTGATTCCTGATATCATTCGGATCAGCGGATTGATAAAAAAGGGTGGCCGAATTGTTCTTCGAAAACAAATCCGTTTTTTTATGTTCATTATCCACCGAAATGGTCATTCCTCTGTTTTTCTTTTTAAACGATTTGTAAAAATAAAGGTTGTTTTCAAAAGCAATATTATCTGTTTCGGTATAGGTATCCGAAAGACTTTCATTTAAAAGTTCATCGGAAGCAGAAGTAGTTTCCTGTTTGCTTTTATACTTATCTTTATTAAAACTCTTAGCTATTTTCGGACTCATATAAATAGTTGCGGTAGAATCCAATTTCATTTCAAAATCAAAACTGACATTATGAGAATTACCTATTCTATTTGAATTGGCATCGGCTTCCGTGTAGGTTGTTCCGGTGGGCAATAAATTAGTACTGGAGGTTCGATTCACATTATCCGTTTCAGCATTGGTAAAAAAGTAATTACTGCTCATGTCAACTTTTTTAAACCATTTGTCAACATAATTCAACCCAACTAAATTGGACGTAGTAATCCCGTTACTTCCACCAAAAGTCATTCCGTTAATGCCAAAACTCCCGTCATCACTATAATAAACAGACGAATTTCTTCCGCCTCCCATGTTGTCGAAAATTTCATTCATAGAAAAACCAACTGAATTGATATTATTTGCTGAAGCTAAAACACTCACCTTTCGTTCCCCTTTGAACCAATTTAAAAGTAAACTCGATTCATAACGTTCATCGGAGCCGTAACCGGCCATGGCCTTCCCAAAAAAACCTTTATTTTTATCTTCCTGAATGGTTAAATTAATCGTTTTTTCTTCTGAAGTAGCTGATTCTCCTGAAATTTCTTCTTCCTTCGTTTTAGTATCGACCACTTGAATTTTTTCAATAATTTCTGCCGGAAGATTTTGGGTGGCTATTTTACCGTCTTTACCAAAAAAAGGCTTCCCATTTACTAAAATTTGATTTACTTCTTTTCCGTTAACGGTAATTTTTCCCTCCGGTGAAATTTCAACTCCGGGCAATTGACGCAGTAATTTTTCCACATTTGCATCGGCTCCCACTTTAAATGAAGCCGCATCAAATTCTAAGGTGTCGTTTTTAATTCGAATGGGAGGAGCTTCTCCTTTAACAATGACTTCATCCAATGAAGTACCGTTTTCAGACAACGAAATTAATCCCAACTCTTTGTTTTCAGTAATATTCGGTAATTCCAATTTAAAATTTTGATAGCCTAAAAAGGAAACTTTTAAAAAAACCGGTTGTGTACTTTTTCGGGTAGTAAACTGAAAATTTCCGTTTTTACCGGAAATAGTATAATCGATAACTGTAGAATCTTTTTTGGAAGTTAAATAGACCGTAGCTGATTCAAGGGGTAGTTTAGTTTTATCATCTATAATCTTACCATTTATAGAAACAAAATTTTGGCTTATAGCAAATGTGAAACAAAAAAAGAGGGTAAGTGTAAAAAAACATTTAGACATACAATGAAAATTAACTGTGAGAAAATTCTATAACAGCGAATTAACAATTTTAGTATGAATTGTAAAAATTTCTTACATTAATTTTAACATTTAACGCACTTTACTTCGCAAAACAAAATAGTGCAAAAAGGTTGGAAAAAATCGCTTTAATAAAACACCTAACGTTTCTTTACCTCCAATAGTGGCTTCAAAATGTTCTTTTTCAACCGCCCGGATTAATTTTTGAGCAAAAACAGCAACGGGCATTCCGTTTTGAGTTGCCTCATCATCTGTATTTTGTTTTGAACCATCGGCTGTTAAGGCATTTTTAGCCACATCAGTTTGAATAAATCCCGGGCAAATTAGCGTGACTTGAATATTGTCTTTTTGGTGTTCCATTCGCAAAACATCAAAAAAGCCATGTAAAGCGTGCTTCGCTCCACAATAGCCGGAACGGTAAGGTGACCCAAATTTTCCCATCAAGCTAGTAATAGTGACGAACGTTCCCGCTTTGTTTTTCATAAAATGAGGCAATACTGCTTTAGTTAAAGCAACCGTTCCTAAATAATCTACTTCTATGAGTTTTTTGTCTACTTCAAATGGGGTTTCCGCTAAAAGTGACCGCTGACTGATTCCACCATTGTTTATTAAAATATCAATCTTACCAAAAAAAGAAATTGCTTTTTCAACATGGTTGGAAGCTTGGTCAAATTCTATTAAATCTAAAGGTAATATTTCAACAAATTGGGTTTTGCAATTATTTTTTACTCGATTTAAATTTTCTTCATTTCTGGCAGAAAGAATAAGTTTACAGTTTTTTTGAGCTAACGCATACGCCAAGCCTTCCCCTATTCCACCGGAAGCTCCGGTTATCCAAACGATTTTATTTTCTATTGCTGCCATTTTAAGATAAAAAAAGTTCCCTGAGTAAAAATTCAAGGAACTAAGTTAGTGTTTTAAAAGTTAATTAAAACTTATACCCTAAGTGAATCATGTATCTGAAACCAGCACTAGTTGTATTAAAAGAACCACTTCTACCAAACTCACCCGGCTCAATAACTTGATCATATCCTGGTATTTTATCTGCTAAAAAAGCATTAAATTTTTCAAAAAACAATGCTTCATCTTCCGCCGATAAAGTGGTATCCAAGTTAACTTTGGCACCATAATTAGCAATACCCGGTCCAATCAATACTAAATCCAAAGCCATTCTATCCCAGAAAATGAACTGATAGCCCAATTGAAATCCAAAGGTATGAATATTTAAAGCAAATTCACTATAAACTTCACCTTGGTATTCAAATTCGTCTCCGTCTAAACTCCAAGAATTCCCGCGTGTAAAATGATTATAGGAATAGAACGGACCAATATACACACCTCTAGGAGCACTATATTTGTTAACGCTTCCTAAATAAAATCGATAATCAATAGAAGTGTTAAAACCAAAATCGTCAGTATTTCTATTTATCTCTAAACCTGTTGCTTCTTCTAACTTGTTTGAAAATTTACCTACTGCAAACTGACCAATATTTATAGACATGGTTTGATTTTCCTTCAATACTCGTTCATAGCCAAAAACCAAATAATCGGTCGTAAACAATAATGGACCTGTTAAATTAAATCGAATAATATTTTTTCTAACATGTTTGGCGGTATCTACTGTTGCTTCCTGACCGAAAGAGACAATAGAAGTGAAGCATAAAACGAATAGAGAAAAGCTCGATATTTTGAAAATATTTTTCATTTTTATAAAATAAAATTGAACATTGATAGTAGAATTGAATTAATTAAAAATATTTTTTTATAATTAATTAACCGTTAAACAAAGTTAGAAAATTTTACATTATTTTTAACGTTTTCACTGCCTATTTCTTAACTATTTTTAGTCACTAAACATTTATACTTATTTACATTAGAAAGTAATTATTTTTTAAATCAATTTTATCCAATTTATTAAAGTCAATACAAAAAATTACTACTTTTATATACTAATCAGTAATTACACTAATTATGTTAGATGCTTTTTTGTGGGGTCTGTTAGCAACTTCTTCTCTAGTGTTAGGAGGATTGATTATCTCTTGGTTTTCATTAAGCAAAAAAGCCTTGGGTGTTATTATGGCATTTGGTGCAGGAACATTAATTTCCGCCGTTGCTTATGAACTCATCTATGAGGCAGTAAAAATGGGCAGAGGCTCTTTTTTTCCGGGCATTGGTTTTTTTACAGGAGCTTTTACCTTTTATTTTAGCGATTTATTAATCGAAAAATTAGGAGCTAAAGACCGAATGTCTATTGGAGCAACACATCCTTCTAAAATTGTAGTCCCCATGATTTTAGCCATTATTTTAGATGGAATTCCTGAATCGATTGTAATCGGATTAGGTGTTTTTGAAGAAGGTACCGTAAGCGTAGCCATGTTAGTGGCTGTATTCATTTCAAACTTACCGGAATCAATTGCTGCTTCAACAGGAATGAAAAGTGGTGGTTGGGGTTTGAAAAAAATTATTTTACTTTGGATTTGCTTAGCTGTCATTTTTGCATTGGCTACATTAGCGGGATATAGTCTATTTACAAATACTTCCAAAGAATGGTTTTCTTTCATTCAGGCTTTTGCCGGTGGTGCAATTCTAATGATGTTAGCAAATACAATGATGCCTGAGTCTTATGAACATGGTGGAAAATTAGCAGGGGTATTTACCGTTTTTGGATTTGCCATATCTGTTATTGTTGTGATTTTAGAACAAGCACATCCATAAATTAACGCATAATTAATCTATTAATTTTGAAAATCAAAGTCAAATGAACCTTTTTCAATTCCCTTTTAGATTAACTTTCTTAGTCTATTTGCTTGCTAACTTATTTCCTTCTGGTCTTCATGCCCAAAAGGACAGTTTGTCTCATCCACTTCAGAATATATATCCTTTAGATTTGAAAATGGTAATCAAAGGAAAAGAAAAGTCAAAAAATGATACCGGTTTACCAAAAGAGGATAAATTGATGTGGTTTGCAGTGCCAATACTAGGGTCAAATCCAACCTTAGGTTTCTTTTATGGATTAGGAGGAACCGGTTCAATTTATCTTGGAAATCCTGAAACGACCAATATTTCAAATTTAAATGTATCCATTCAATATACAACCAACAAACAATTCATCAGCTCAATAAAAGGAACTGTCATGATGCCCAATAATTCCTGGGAAATGTTGGTCGATTTGAAATACAGTGTTTTTTCTGAAAATACCTATGGCTTAGGAAGTGACTACAGTCAACCTGTTCAAGAAAGCTGGTTAATTGGCGGAGTGGAAACTACCGGAGTTAGTGGAGCCCAACCGATTGAATCCAATCAAGTGCGAGTACATTTGACTGCACTGAAAGCCATCACCAAAAGAATTTATGTTGGAGGCGGCTATCATTTGGATTATCATTACAAAATCAACGATTTAAACTTGGATTTAGATGCTCCAGAACCTGTTATCACCAGCCACTATGCGTATAGTTTACTGTACGGATTTGATCCCAACAACTATTTATCCTCAGGAATAAGTGCCGATTTTTTGATTGATGATCGTGATCATACTGTGAACGCTTATGAAGGAAATTTTATTCATGCTTCATATCGGTTTAACCCCCAATTTTTAGGTAGTGAAACAGATTACCAAATGGTATCCATCGAAACCAGATTATTCAAACCACTGTCTAAAATAAACCCAAGACATTTGTTAGCCTTATGGGGAATTGGACAATTTACATTAGCCGGTGACACACCTTATTTACATCTTCCTTCGAGTGGAAATGACATGCGAAACAGAATTGGCCGAGGTTATGTTGGTGGAAGATTCAGAGGCAACTCGTGGATTACCGCAGAAGCGGAATATCGTTTTCCTATTTCAAAAAGCGGATTGTTAAGTGGTGTAGCGTTTGGAAGTGCCACCACAACCTCAAGAGATGAGATAACAATTGGAACCGAATACATTGAAAAATTACGATTATTCGAAGGAATCAGACCTGCAGGTGGTGCCGGTTTACGATTGCTTTTAGAACGTGCGGGCCGGTTAAATTTAGGAATGGACTTTGCCATTGGGCAAAACGGTTCCAAAGGTTTTTATTTGGTCGTAGGAGAAACTTTCTGACGTAATTTTTTAAGAATTCACAACTATTAAATTAGTATTTAAAAAATTTGAACTGAAATGTTTCGTAAATTTGTTAAACAATCTTCATTAATTCAATCAATTTAAAAACAATAAAATCTTATAATTATGAAAAAAATAGCTTTATTATCAGTACTATTTATTTTAACAGCCTGTTCTTCTATCAAAACAAATTATGATTATGATAAGGATGTTGATTTTACTAAATTCAAAACTTATGCTTTCAGTCAACAATCCATGGAACTTCAGATGGACCAATTGAATAAAGATCGCTTATTTAAAGCTATCAAAAACGAACTGGCTGCAAAAGGGTTTACAGAATCCGGAAATCCTGATGTGATTATTGATATTCATGTTAAAGGCCAACAATATCAAACGGCAACGGCAACAACAACCGGTTATGGTGGTTATGGCGGCTATTATGGATACAGAGGTTATGGCTACGGAAGCGGGTTTACTACTACACAAGTAAGCTATGACACTTATACTGAAGGTACTTTAATGATTGCCATGATCGACAAAAACACCAACAAATTAGTTTGGCAAGGCACCGGTGTAAAAACCATTGATGAAAATGCAAGTGCTCAAAAAAGAGAAGAAAACATCAATTATGGTGTGAATCAAATTATGGCTAATTATCCTCCAAAAGCAAAATAATATAACGAGCTGTAAAAATTCAACAACCACAGAATCTTTCAAAAAAAATTATTCTGTGGTTTTTTTAGTAAACAAATTAACTAGTCATTAGTATGGAAAATCATAAAACAATCGAAAACAACCAATCTTCTCAAAATAAAGTTGTTTTTTATGCCATTCAATTGGTAGTATTGTCAATTATCTTAATTAAATGCTATCATATTATTGAGCCTTTTTTAAATATTCTTCTTTGGGGATTAATATTAGCAATAGCTCTACAGCCTTTACACACCAAACTAACCAACAAATTAAAAGGCAAAAATACAATTGCAGCCATACTTTTAACAATTACACTATTGCTATTAATTATACTTCCTTCCGTTTGGCTTCTGTTTGCCTCCTTTGAGGAAGTAAAAGAAATTAAAAATGCAATTCATGCCAATCAATTACAATTAACTACACCGAGCGAAAGTGTAAAAAACTGGCCAATTATTGGTGAAAAAATTTATGCCGCATGGACAGAAGTTTCCGTAGATAAATCGTCATTTATTTTAAAACACCAAGATCAATTAAAACCGGTTGCCTTAAAATTAATAGAACTACTATCAAGTGTTGGAAAAGGTATTTTGATTTTTATAGGGGCAATTATCATAAGTGGAATAGCCTTGATTTATTCTGAATCTATAACGAGATTTACAGATGCTTTATTTATCAAAATTGCCGGAGAAAATGGAAAGGAAATAAATTCTACCATTAGCAAAACGATACAAAATGTTACAAAAGGAATCTTAGGAGTAGCTTTTATTCAATCATCTCTAGTGGGTATTGGACTTGTTATTGCCGGAGTCCCTTTTGCCGGATTATGGGCTATTGTTTGTTTATTACTGGCAATCGTCCAAATTGGTATTTTTCCTGTAGCCTTAGGAGTTGTAATTTACATCTGGGGAAGTGCTGATACAACAACGGCAGTATTACTTACAATATGGATTGTCTTTTTAAGTGTCATTGACAATGTTTTAAAACCAATATTAATGGGCAAAGGTGCACCAGCTCCAATGTTGGTTGTTTTTGTTGGAACGATTGGCGGTTTTATTGCTAACGGTTTTATTGGACTTTTTACAGGAGCTATTATCCTAACTATTGTGTACAATTTGATTGTGAAATGGGTTGAAGTTAGCACATCTGATAAGAATACAGTAGTTGAAGAAGAAGTTTTTACTATAGAGGAATAATTGAAATTTGAATTAATTATTGATTTTGTCGTCGACTATATATTGTAAATTATACAGACATAAAATAAATAGTGCCTGATTTTTTTATCAATGTTAATTAGAAATAAATTTTAAATTCTTATAATAAAATTCAAACCTTAGCAATTGAGTTGACAATTTGAACTTACATTTTAAAATTTAATTACTAAAACTGTTTTTCACTTATTTATGCTCGCTGTTTATTTAAATAATTTTTGTTTTTGACGTTATTATTATTTAACAATCAAAAGAAATTTACCAATATTTATATCCACTAAAAGAAATACCAACCAATGAAAAAATATTTAATCCTCTTTTTTATTCTATTTACTTTTGGAAATAGTTGTTTTAGCCAAATTGTTAATTGGCCAAGAACACTTACAAACAAAAGTTCCGTTTTAACAATGTATCAACCTCAAGTAGAAGATTGGCAAGACTACAAGAACATTACCTACCGCTTAGCTTTCTCATTGGTTCCAAATTCAAGCGATGAAGTTTTGGGAGTCTTGTACATGACCGCGAAAACAGAGGTAAACAAAGAGAAAAACACTGTATTAATTTCAAATATGGTTATCACGAAGGTACATTTCCCCTATGAAGATGCATCCACTGCTAAAAATTTGGAACCTAAAGTTCGTTCTTTTTTAGAGCCTAATCATACACTTACGATGTCATTAAATCAAGTAGTGGCTTGCACTCCCAAAGAACAAAAAACATCTAATGTTGTTGTTAATAATGATCCTCCAATACTTTTTCACAGCACCACGCCTGCTGTATTATTTCAATTAACAGGTCCTATGGTAAAAGCTGCCTCAGGTCAACCTAATTTAGACTTTATTGTCAATGCAAATTTTCCTGTCTTTGTAGACACAAATAGCAACTTTTTTTATTTATATGATGGATTAGAATGGCAAACAGCTTCGGCAATTAATGGCCCATGGAAGTTTACTAGTACTGTACCCAATTCAATTGTAAAATTATCATCAGACAAAGTTTGGGATAACCTTAAAGGGGCAATCCCTGCAAAAACAAAACCAAATGCGAAAATTCCCGAAATTATTTACTCAGACAAACTTGCAGAGCTAATTCTTTTTGAAGGGAATCCAACTTATTCATCAATAAAAGGGACAAGTTTAAAATTTGCAACCAACACGACCAGTGATTTGTTTTTTTGCTCCACTGACAATCAGTACTATTATTTAAGCTCCGGAAGATGGTTTAGTTCGCAAAGTTTAAATGGGCCATGGGTTTTTGCTTCATCAAATTTACCTGCTGACTTTTTACACATTCCTAACGATAGTCCTGCATCGTCAATTTTGGCATTTGTGCCAGGTAGCGAACAAGCAGCTGATGCAGTGATGATTGCTCAAATTCCTACCACAATAAATATCCCTAAAGATGCTGCCAACTCAGTCAATGTCATTTATTCAGGAGAACCAAAGTTCGAACCCATTGAGACTACCACATTATCGTATGCAGTTAATACATCGTCAAAAGTAATCATGGTTGCCAAAAAAGATTATTTTGTATGCGAGAATGGGATATGGTTTGAAGCAAATTCGCCTAATGGCCCATGGATTATTGCTACTTATATTCCTGCAGAAATTTATAAAATACCTGCCTCATCACCCGTTTATAATGTGACCTATGTAACTCAAAAAGAAGATTCTTCAGGAGCTGTAGTATCGAGCTACACTTCAGGGTACGAGGGAGTATATGTTGTAAACACCTCAACAACAGTAGTCATAATATCAGGTACTGGCTTTTATTATCCGCCTTATTATTACTACCCTCCGTATGGCTATCCGGTCTATTACCATTATCCATATACCTATGGTTGTTATGCATATCACGCCTATCCCTACGGAGGCGTTTCCTATCATGCTTCCTACAATCCAAATACCGGAACATACGCAAGAAGTGCAACAGCATATGGCCCCTACGGCAGTGCTACCGGTGCTCAAGCATATAATCCATCTACTGGTACGGTAGCAAGAGGTGCATCAGCTTCTACAGCATATGGCACCACTTCAGCAGCTCAAGCATACAATCCATATACAGGCGGAAGTGCCACAACGCGACAAACATCCAATGCCTATGGTAGTTATGGAACAACTACACGCACCAATGCTGCGGGAAAAACAACTACTACAGCTCACCAAACTACATCACAAGGCACAACTGCAAGTGCTGCCAACTCACAAGGAGGAAAAGCTGTAGCAGGTAGTGGCCAAAATAATAGTGGAGCTGCCGTGAAAACTGCAAGCGGTGATAAATATGCCTCCGTTAACGGAAACGTATATTCAAATACTGGTGATGGTTGGCAACAAGGCGGTAGCGGAAACGCACAAGCTCAGCAACAGCCACAAAATCAAACTCAAAACCAAGCTCAAACTAAATCCCAAACGCAAACACCATCAAACGTACCAAAAAATGGAAGTCAATCGGCAGCAAATCAAACCTCAAGCCACGATGAAATGAATAAAGCATCCAGCGACAGACAACGTGGTAATACGCAAACGCAACAATATCAAGGAAGAATGTCAGGTGGATCAAGTAGTGGAAGAGCATCTGGCGGTGGCAGACCTTCAGGCGGTGGTAGATCAAGAGGAAGAGGTTAAAAATTTATCCATTAAAAACTGATTTAAAACAAAGTATTTTAGAAGAAGATCTTAAAATGGTATTGTTTAAATATTACTGAAAAATAAATAACTTTTGAAAAAGTAGTAATTTCAAAATCAGAAGAATAGAAATAGAATTTCAATAGAGTTAAAAAAGGAGAACAAAATTTGTTCTCCTTTTTATTTAGCACTAAAGGACATAAAAAATTAATTAATTTCCTTAAAAAATCACTACAAAAAAGAGTGTAAAAAATTAATTTTTAACGAAAAAATTTCTTAATTTTATATAGAAATTTTAGGATTATCAGAAATTTAAATGCCTTCTATTTTTAATTGTTTATTTTTTTAAGATTTAATTGTTAAACAACTAAACATATTACAATTCAACTATCTGCTGATATTTATTAATTAAATTATCATTTAGTATGATATTACTTCAGCTCGCCATAGTATTAGTTTGTATTTTTATTGGTGCCCGAATGTCGGGTATTGGATTGGGAGTAATGGGCATGATTGGATTGCTAGTGCTCCTTTTTGTTTTCGGAATGCAACCATCCGACCCACCATTGGAAGTGATGTTAATTATTTTGAGTGTGGTTACCGCCGCAGCAGCACTTCAAGCAGCTGGAGGAATGGATTATTTAGTTGAAATTGCCGGAAAAATTCTCAGAAAACACCCAGGACAGATAACTTTTTTAGGCCCACTAATTACTTATGCCTTTGTATTATTTGCAGGAACCGCACACATCTCCTACTCTATTATGCCCATTATTGCAGAAGTAGCCATTAAAAATAAAATTCGCCCTGAACGAGCCATGAGCATGAGTGTAACTGCAGCTCATATGGCTATTACAGCTAGTCCTGTTTCGGCAGCAGCGGCAGCTTTGTTAACGGTATTAGTACCAAGTGGAATCAAATTAGCAGATATATTGATGATTTGTATTCCGGCTACCTTAATAGGTGTAATTATTGGAATTCTATTTGTTTGGAAACGCGGGAAAGAACTAAATGAAGATCCTGAATTTTTGGAACGCATGAAAGATCCTGAATTTGTAAAAAATTTGGAAGGTCCAAAAGAGCAATCCCAAAAAACAATAGCTCCGGGAGCTATAAAATCTGTGGTGATTTTTGGTGTTGCGGTTTTATTAGTTGTGCTCTTAGGATCTTTTCCGGAATTATTACCTGAATTTGGAAACACCGAAGGATTTAAACCCGGATTTGCAGTCAATGCAGCAGGTCATGTCATGATGCCTTCTATGATTATGATGATTATGTTGGGTGCTACAGGTTTAATCATCTTATTGGCCAACACAACTGCTTCTCAAATTACCAAAGCCAGTTTATTCATGTCGGCAGGTCAAGCTACCATTTCCGTATTTGGCGTCGTTTGGATGAGTAGCACTTTTATGGACAATAATTTTGAAACCATTCAACAAACATTAGGTTCTTTAGTTGCATCTTATCCTTGGACATTTGCCATTGCTTTATTTTGTTTGAGTATGCTTTTATACAGTCAAGCATCAACAGCTAAAGCATTAATGCCGCTCGGATTATCATTGGGATTACCACCAGCCTATTTGATTGGCATTTTTCCCGCTGTCAATGGACACTTTTTTATTCCGGGTTATCCCACTTTATTAACAGCCATTCAATTTGACCGAACCGGATCAACAAAAATTGGAAAATATGTATTAAATCACAGTTTCATGATGCCTGGAATTGTTACCACTATAGCCTCCGTTATTGCAGGCTTATTATTACAATCAATCTTTTTTTAATTTAATCTATAAATAGTATGAAATCAGTATCATTAATCAAAGAAATACTTCTACTCGGATTAGTTCTTTGTATCGGAACACTGTATGCTCAAAAAACAAGAACTGAGCGAGATTTATTAGGCGAAAAACAAATACCGTTTGAAGCTTATTATGGTGTTCAAACAGCCCGTGCTTTAGAAAATTTTCAAGTAAGTGGCGTTAAAACAAATTTTTATCCGGATTATGTAAGAGCGTATGCAATGGTAAAATTAGCAGCCGCCAGAGCCAATGCAGAAGACGGAAGATTAAAAAAAGACAGACTTGCTGCCATTGAAAAAGCATGCTTAGCTGTTATGGACGGAAAATACCATGAACAATTTATTGTCGATTTATACCAAGGTGGTGCCGGAACTTCAGCAAATATGAATGCTAACGAAGTATTGGCAAATATTGCCTTAGAAATGATGGGCAAGAAAAAAGGTGAATACCAATTCATAGAACCTCATGATGATTTGAATATGGGACAATCGACCAATGATGTCTACCCTACCGCCATTAAAGTTGCATTATTATTACACAATGACAAACTCATTAAAGAGGCAGAATTGCTTTCTCAGTCCTTTCACAAAAAAGGAGAAGAGTTTAAAAATATATTAAAAATGGGTCGTACCGAAGGTCAAGATGCAGTTCCAATGACCGTTGGTCAAGAATTCCATGCCTTTGGAAACCAATTGGATGCAGAGATAAAAACTTTACGTCAAATGGAGGCTTATTTATATGAACATAATATGGGAGCTACTGCCATTGGAACCGGTATTACAGCTTCGCCTGGTTATGCTAGTAAATGTGCCGTTCACTTAGCTAAAATTACTGGAAAACCTATGTTTTTAAGCAACGATTTAATTTCAGCAACCAGTAGTCAACAAGGGTTTGTAATGTATTCATCCGCATTAAAAAGTATGGCTGTAACTCTTTCAAAAATAAGTAGCGATTTAATCTTTTTAGCTTCTGGACCACGAACTGGAATATTTGAAATTAATTTACCTGCAAAACAACCTGGATCTTCTATTATGCCGGGAAAAGTAAATCCGGTGATGCCCGAATTAATGAATTTGGTAACTTTTAAAGTAATGGGTAATGATTTTACGGTGACTTTAGCTGCTCATTCAGGATTATTACAATTAAATGCCTACGAGCCTGTTGAAGCTATCGCAATCATGGAATCTCAAGCATTATTCTACAAAACTTTTCCTCTTTTTAGAACGCAGTGTATCGATGGAATTACTGCCAATGCGGATGTTCAAAAACGCAATATCGAACGAAGTGTTGGGATTGTTACCGCATTAAACCCAGTTTTAGGATATGAAAAAACAACCGAATTAGCCAAAGAAGCTCTTGCGACCAACAAAGGTATTTTGGAATTAATACGTGAGAAAAAATTATTAACGGAAGCTGAAATCCAAAAATTATTAGACCCAGCTACCATGACAGAAGTAAAAAAATAAAAGTAAATAACAACCAATCAAAATTAAACCTAATGAAAACAAATGTAAATTTTATAAAAAAAATGACATTCTTGTTCATCCTTTCATTCAGCATGTTGGGATTTGCACAAGATAAAAAGTTACCAAATGTTGTGGTATTAGCAACAGGAGGCACAATTGCAGGAGCAGGAGCCAGTTCAACCGGTTCTGCTTACACATCCGGTCAAGTAAAAATTGATGCAATGATTGATGCCGTTCCAAACATTAGAAAATTAGCCAATTTAAGAGGTGAACAAATCGCCAACGTAGGTTCGCAAGACATGAGTGTAAAAGTATGGCTGGACTTAGCCAACAGAATCAATGAACTTTTAGCAACCAAAGACGTGGATGGCATCGTTATTACACACGGAACTGACACCCAAGAAGAAACGGCTTATTTTTTGACACTCGTAGTTAAAAGCGACAAACCGGTTGTTTTAACGGGCTCTATGCGTCCATCAACCGCTTTAAGTGCTGAAGGTCCGCTAAACTTATATAACGCAGTAGCATTAGCCGCTCATCCTGACGCTAAAGGTTATGGTGTAATGGTAGTAATGAATGACGAGATACATTCTGCTCATGATGTTAAAAAAATGATTACTACTCCGGTTCAAACGTTTCAATCGCCTCAAGAAGGCTTAATTGGTACCGTTATTTTTGGTGAAACATTGTTTTTCCATAAACCACATGGATTGAATACAACCAAAAGTGAATTTTCTGTAAACGGAATCAAATCATTGCCAAGAGTAGATATTTTATATGCTTGTGCTGACTCCTCTGCGGACTTAGTAGATTTAATGGTTAAAGCCGGAGCGAAAGGAATTATCATTGCAGGTGTTGGTGACGGAAACATGAATACAGCAACTTTGGAGGCCGTTAAAAAAGCAACCAAAGCAGGCGTGCCCGTAGTGAGAGCTTCCCGTGTTCCTATCGGAGCGGTTTTAATTAAAGGGGAAATTGTTGACGAAGATTACGGAACTGTTTCTTCAGACGAATTAAACCCTCAAAAAGCCAGAATTCTTTTGATGCTTGCTTTATTAAAAGAAAGAAGTAGAGAAGAATTACAAAAATTGTTTATCAATTATTAATTTAATCGATACCAAATGAACTATTCAAATAAAATAATTTGGGTTGTTTGGTTTCTACTGTTTCCTATGATGCTTTTTTCACAAAAAAAAGAGCAACAAACAGGTGATACGATTCAATATAAAACATTGATACCGGAAACCAAACAAGGGCTTTTAAAAAACATGAGCATGATTGCCAATATGCGTTTTGCAGAACGAAATGAATTTATTGATGGCGATTATACCCAATCCCGTTTTGTAAATGAGCAATTCCGACTTGAATTTCGTGGAATGGTGCATGAAAAAGTGTATTTCCGTTTCCGTGACCGATACACCCGTTCGCAAGACCCACAATCGATTGACAACTTGAGTCGTTCCACAGATTTAGCCTATATTCGGGTTGATATTTCTGAAAAATTCAATATCTCGGCAGGTAAAATGTGTGCCGATTGGGGTGCGTATGAGTTTGATTATAATCCAATTGATATCTACGAATATTCAGATATTATTGAATATGCCGATAACTTTTTAACAGGCGTTGGAGCCAGTTATAAATTTCACCCGAAACACCAAGCTACGATTCAAGTGTTAGATTCCAGAACAAAAACTTTTGAAGAATTGTATGGACAACAACCCAACATCACCGAATCAAAAGCTCCATTAGCATTTATTGCGAATTGGAGAGGTAGTTTTTTTGATGGAAAATTCAATACTATTTGGTCGTATGCCATCCATAACGAAGCTGAAAAAACCAATATGAATTACATTGCCTTAGGTAATCAATTAAAATTTAACAAGTTTACGATTGAATACGATTTTAAATGGAGTTCCGAAGATTTAGATCGAACCGGCATCATTAGTGAAACTGTACCGGATGATTTGTATCCTTATGCTTTAGAAAATACTTTATATATTGGTCATTGGTTGCACATCTACTATCGATTGAATGCAAAATGGAATTTTGCCTTTGTGGGAATGTACGATACAGCCGATTGGAAAGCAGATGGAATTCCTAACAAAACAGAAGATCGTTTCAGAACAGCTTTAGGTTTTATTCCAACGGTTGAATACTATCCATTTGAAAATTTGAATCTTCGTTTTTACATCAACTACGTAGGTAGAGATTATGACTATTCGGATTATGCCACAAGTTCAACTGGTGCGACCGATTATTCAACCGGACGAATAGCGATTGGATTTGTATCTCCTTTAGGAATATTTTAAAACAACAAATACCTCATTCAAAAATTTAAACTGAACAGAAATTAAAATAGCACGTTTTAAATCTGTTCAGTTTTCATTTATAATCAAATTTCAAGCATATGAAACCAGCTGCATCACAATCGTTCTATGCAACAAATAAAAATATAATCAATTTTATACTTTCATTAGTAATCGCATTGGTTGTAACATTTCTTGTAAAGGAACCTGAATTCACACAAGCACAAAATGATGTATTATTTTTACTTGTTTTCTCTGTTTTATTATGGCTGACAGAAGCTGTTTCTCCTTTTTCTGTGGGATTATTTATCATCGCTTTTTTAGTGTATAGCCTAGGATTTGATGTGTTCACGGATAAACCTCAAGACATATCCGTTTTTGCCAACACCTTTTCGAGTTCGGTCATCTGGTTGCTTTTGGGTGGCTTTTTCTTAGCATCGGCTATGACCAAAACAAAGCTGGATGAAGATTTAATCAACATGACACTTAAAATCTGCGGAACCAACCCAAAATGGATATTATTTGGATTGATGACCGTAACCATGATTGCTTCCATGTTAATTTCGAACACGGCAACAACTGCCATGGTTGTAGCTTCTTTAATTCCACTAATTAATAAACTAGGAAAGGAATCAAAAACAGGCAAAGCCTTGCTCTTAGGAATTCCAATTGCCGCTACAACCGGAGGAATGGGAACCTTGATTGGAACTCCACCCAATGCCATAGCTGTTGGAGCTTTAAACAACGTGGGCATTTCAATGGAATTTATAAATTGGTTAAAATTTGGATTACCTGTTGCAATTCTTTTAACCTTCATTAGTTGGTGGGTTCTTGTCAAATTGTTTATGAAAGTTATTGAACCGATTGAAAATGAATCAAGCACCGCTAAAAAAGGTACTGATTCCCAATTAAAGTTACAACGTAATATAGTAATTGGAGTTTTGATTGTAACACTCATCATGTGGTTGAGTAGTCCGCTTCACGGAATAAAAGCAGCAGCTGTTTCTGCCATACCATTAGTAGTTTTAACTTTAACCGGAGTTTTAAAAGGAGAGGATATTCGTAAAATGGGTTGGGACACGCTACTTTTAGTTGCGGGTGGATTATCATTAGGAATCGGACTCCAAGAAACCGGATTATTATCAATCTATGCTGAAAGAATTGCCACGATAAATGTTTCCGACACTGTGTTCTTATTAATTTTAGCTTACGCGACCATGTTGTTTTCTAACATTATGAGTAATACGGCAACGAGCACGGTTTTAATACCTTTGGGAATGGCTATTTTACCGAACATGCAATTGGAAGTTGCCATGATTATCGGATTGTCTGCCTCTACTGCATTGTTTCTTCCCGTTTCAACACCACCCAATGCAATTGTTTACAGTACCGGGTTGATTGAACAAAAAGACTTGCGTTTAGGCGGCACTTTAATTGGATTATTTGGCCCTGCATTGATTGTGCTTTGGGTATTATTGGTGTCATAAAAACAATTAAATAACTTTAAAAGACACTCTCAATTTAGGGTGTTTTTTATTTCGATCTTCAGGTAAATAGTTTCAAACATTGAAATCATTATAAATGACTGCAGGATTAAAAACATTGTGATTTGTTTAGGCAGGACGATATAAAATTCTTAAAACACATTAATGATGAATACAAATACAAAAAAAAGATATTCTATTATCATTTATAGCACAATGTATTATTAAGATTAGTTGCAATAATTAGTGATATAAATAGTCTTATACATTTAAATTTTAGCAGATGATTTACTTATTCGATTAAGAATGATACAACACATTTTTAATAAGTATAGCTTTTAAAAAATATTAAATTTTATCTAAAAATTAACAAAAAAAACATTAATTTAGCTAATCCGTAAACTTTTCAATAAAGTAGATAATCTTTTTGTTCAGGTAATTTTTTGTCATATAAGTGTACTATTTTAACTATTTTAATCCTATGAAAACATCAAAATTTTATTTTACCCTAATTTCATTCCAATTTATTACTTGTACTTTATCTGCACAAACTCTGACAGAGGATGCAACACAATTTTCTCTGTATGGATTTGGACGCACAACCTTGGTTTGGGATGACCAAGAATTAGGCAGAAGTGATTTATTTGTCCCTGCCAATATCAAAGTCGATGCAACTAAAAACCCTAATTTTTTCATGGGGGCTAAACAATCCCGAATAGGACTAGATATTAAGCATAAATTAGGTGAAGAAATATTATTAATAAAGATAGAAGGAGATTTTCATAATGATGCAACAGATGCAACAGGTTTATTTCGAATGCGTCATGCTTATGCAAATTATAAATTTGTAATGGTTGGAATGACATGGAGTAACTTTTTTGATGAAGAGGTTAATCCCACAACAGTTGATTTTGAAGGCCCCAACAGTTCAACCTTGTCAAGAACACCACAAGTTCGTTTTTCTACTTACAAATCAAAAAATGTTCTCTCAGTTTCTTTAGAAAATCCAACGGAATCAATAACATTAGGCGGAGGAATTAAAACATTGTCAGAACGTTTTCCGGATGTAATTGGAGCCTATCGAATCAATGGCTCGTTTGGATTTATAAAAGCTGCAGCTTTGTTCAGAGAGATACGTTATGAAAGTGATGAAGCTCGAAGCCTTTATGGATATGGAGCTACAGTAATGTCTTCAATAAAAGTTGGAGCAAAAGATAAAATAAAGTTCCAAGGTGTGATGGGTACCGGTGTTTCAAGGTATATTCAGGGAGCCAGTGGACTAAACTATGATGCCATCTACAATGGAACTAACGAATTAGAAGCTTTGCAAATGGCCGGATTGAATTTTACTTATCAACATTATTGGAAAGATCATGTGTATTCTTCTTTAACAGGTGGTTTGTTAAATGTTGAAGAAAACGATAATTTAACTGCATCAGATTATCAATCAAGCTACTACGGTTCGATTAATTTATTTTGGGATGCAGTAAAAAACCTAACTTTTGGTGTTGAAGCCCTGGTTGGTGAACGTATTAATGTTGACGATAGTTCCGGAACTGCTTTCCGTTTTCAGATGAATGCAACTTATAAATTTAATAAATTATTTTAATAACATCTAAACAAGAATAACTATGAATTTACAATTAAGAACACTGATTATTGGCCTCACTGCATTACTAATGAGCTGTGGACAAAACAAGCAAGAAGCAACTCCCGAAACTCCTGAAAATGCTAATGAAGTCAATGCGACAGCTCCCGATGCGGAAACAAAAAAACTGCAAGGTTATATTTTACCGGGACTGGATCACGGATTTGAACAATCGCCGGTAAATATTATCTCTAGTACTAATACTGATGGTAAGCATGAGATAACCTTATATTTCAAGGATGAAATTAACAAAATCGAAAATTTGGGACATACGGTTCAATTAGATTTTGCTGAAGGCAGTACCATCACTCAAGATGATACCCTATTCGCTTTCAAGCAATGCCATTTTCACACACCATCAGAGCATTTAATTGACGGAATGACCTATCCGATGGAAATGCATATTGTGAACATTATGCCAAATGAAGATAAAAATGCAACACCTCAATATTTGGTAATTGGTGTTTTATTTAAAGAAGGAAAAGAAAATAAGTTCATTGCAGATTTCCTAAATGCCATCCCTAAAGATGAAAAAGGCACTGCAGATTTAAAAGCTGGAAAAGTTACACTACATGATTTATTTGGAAACATTCCTAAAAACTTAAAAGGTGCTTTTTACAATTACCGCGGTTCATTAACTACACCTCCCTACACTGAAACCGTTCGTTGGTATATTACTAAACACATCTTTGAAGCCTCTGCTGCACAAATTGAAGCAATTAATAAAATTGAAGGAAATAATGCTCGTCACGTTCAAGCATTATACGGTCGAACAATATCAAAAAATTAATTAGAAATTGTTAAAATTTGAATGAAGTAATGAAATTAGAAAAACTTCTGAATTCACGTTCAGAAGTTTTTATTTCATATTTAACTATCATTAAATAAGTGGTTTGAATTAAATTTATGTTTTTAAATCAATCTCTTCAAATAATAATAAATAATTTTTTTTAGAACATAAAAAATTTCAATCTCTTAGAAAAGCTGATACACTTAATTCACTAACCACTTAAAAAAATCAATTATGAAGATAATTCACAAACTACCTTTACTTCTTCTTCTTGGAATAAGTTTTTTTAGTTACGCACAAAAGGGAAAGGAAACCACTGATGCAAAAAAACAAACGTACACCATTGACAGAACATCCTTGCCGGTAAAAGAACCGTCCTATCCAAAAGAAACCATCTTAGATGCACGTCAAGCAAAAGCACCTAGTCGTTTTGAAGTAAACGCTCCTGAAAAAGCACCCAATGTGGTGGTTGTTTTAATTGATGACCAAGGTTATGGCACCTCTGCTGCATTTGGAGGTAAAGTAAACGAACCAACTTTGGAAAAATTAGCTAATAATGGATTAAAATACAATCGATTTCATACAACCTCATTGTGTTCACCCACACGTGTTGCTTTGCTTACCGGAAGGAACCATCATTTAAATAATGCAGGAGCAGTTATGGAATTAGCTACTGCATTTCAAGGAAATTCAGGAGTTCGACCAAACTCGGTTGCACCATTAGCTGAAATGTTACGATTAAATGGATATAGTACAGCCGCTTTTGGAAAATATCACGAAACTGCACCTTGGGAAGTTTCTGTTTCAGGACCTTTTGACCGTTGGCCAACTCGCTCAGGATTTGATAAATTTTACGGTTTTATAGGAGGTGAAACAAATCAATGGGCTCCCGCAGTCTATGATGGAATCACAAGAGTTGAAGTGCCTAAAGACCCTAATTATCATTTTACTACCGACATGACGAATCAGGCCATCAACTGGGTAAATGCTCAACAAAGTTTGACTCCTGACAAACCTTTTTATATGTATTTTGCACCTGGAGGAACACATGCTCCTCATCATGCACCAAAAGACTTCATAGAAAAGTATAAGGGGAAATTTGACCAAGGTTGGGACAAATACCGTGAGGAAACTTTTGAAAAACAAAAAGCTTTGGGAATCATTCCGAAAAATGCGGAGTTAACCCCTCGTCCCAACGAAATTCCTGCATGGAATTCTTTGACACCAACGCAACAAAAATTATTTGCAAGACAAATGGAAGTTTTTGCCGGTTTTGCTGAACACACTGATTATGAAGTAGGTCGATTAGTTCAATCTTTAGAAGAAATGGGAGAATTAGACAACACCTTATTTATTTACATCGCTGGAGATAATGGTGCAAGTGCAGAAGGCGGGTTGGAAGGTTCCTATAATGAGTTAATGGCGTTAAACGGCATACCCGGCAAGGCTGAACAAATGATGGGACATCTCGAGGATTGGGGTGGCCCGGAAACTTTCCCCCATTTTTCTGTAGGTTGGGCACATGCTTGTAATACTCCCTATAAATGGGCAAAACAAGTGGCTTCACATTTTGGCGGCACAAGAACTGGAATGGTGGTACATTGGCCAAAAGGTATTCAAGCAAAATCTGGGATACGTTCGCAGTTTACCCATGTAACAGATCTAGCACCTACCATCTTAGAAGCTGCAGGTTTACCTTTTCCTAAATCTGTAAATGGCACCGAACAAATTCCATTTAGTGGCACATCCTTTATGTATTCAATGGACAACGAAAAAGCTCCTGAAAAGCATACTACGCAATACTTTGAAATGTTTGGAAATCGCGGCATCTATCACAATGGATGGGTTGCATGCACACGCCATTCAATTCCTTGGGTTATGGGTGCAACACTACCTGCTTTAAAAGACGATGTTTGGGAATTATATAATGTAAACGACGATTTTACGCAAAATATCGATCTTGCCGCTAGTAATCCTAAAAAACTAAAAGAATTACAGGATATTTTCAACCAAGAAGCTATTAAAAATAATGTTTTTCCTATTGATGATCGTCGTGCAGAACGATTTAATGCTGAAATAGCAGGACGACCGGATGTTATGGGCAGTCGAAAATCTTTAACATTGTACGAAGGGATGACAGGAATTATGGAAAATGTGTTTATCAACATTAAAAATAAAAATTATACCATCACTTCTGAAATTGAGTTAAAGGATGCTGCTACAAACGGTGTTATTATTGCTCAAGCAGGTCGTTTTGGCGGTTGGTCACTATACATGAAAGAAGGAAAAGCATGTCACGAATATAATTTCTTTGGATTAGAACGCACCAAAATAGTTTCTCCAAATATACTTACAGCCGGGAAACACACAATTAAATATGAATTTATTGCTGATTCTCCCAAACCTGCTGCAGGAGGCAAATGTATTTTATATATTGATGGTGAAAAAGTAGCCGAAACTCAAATACCGAAAACAATCCCATTTGTATACTCCGCAGATGAAGGTGTTGATGTTGGTATGGATAATGAAACAAGTGTTTCGAATGATTATAAAGAGGGAGACAACAAATTTACGGGTAAAATAAAAAAAGTAACTGTTGATCTCAGTAAATAGCAATCATAAAAGAAGTTTGATAGATAGAAATTGATTTATGAAAAAATTCTTAACAGTAAGTTCGTTTTTAGAGGGTACCACTGGTATAGCATTACTTTCAAAACCATCAATTGTAATTTCACTTTTACTCGGGGCTCCATTAGTGGAGCCTCTGGGTATTATGATCACTAGGATTGCTGGTGCAGCTTTATTTTCAATTGCCCTTGTATGCTGGTTTTTAAGAAAAAACAATAGTGCTTTAGGATTACTAACAGCTTTATTATTCTACAATATAGTTTCCTCACTTTTACTAAGCTATGCCGGGTTTTATGAAAATCTAATGGGAATAGTCTTGTGGCTTGCTGTAGTAACACATATTGGATTAGCTTTTTGGTGTGTGATGTTACTTTTGAGAACAAGAAATAACGTATACCATACTCGCAACAAAGAATAAAATTAAATACTTTCAAGTGAATATTAGAAGCATAAAAAAAGCTAACGATTAAATAAACCGTTAGCTTTTTTATTGTAATAATTTGATTTATTATTTCAATTCATCAATCATTGGAATACTTTCTGAAAGTTCGGTACGAACCATATTTTCTAAATACAATTCTAATTGGTAAAATTTAGCAGCTGTTTTTGGAGATAATGCTTTTGACATTTTTTTATAGGTTTTCTCCCAAAGAGCATCAAATTCTTTGTGTACTTCCATGGATACTTTCACCATGTTTTGAACATTCTCATCGGTAATTGCATCATATTTTTTGGCATATTCCAAGATATTATTAGCTCTTTTTGTACCAATAGCTTTACGAGCTACTTCATATTCTTCATACAATTTCCAAAATGTTGCCGATTGAGCTTCGCTAACATCCATAAATTTAGCTACAAGCTCTCTTTTTTGCATTCCATAAGCACTTTGTAAAATTGAAATTTCGTCTTTAGACTGTTGAGCATACGTAGACATTGTAAAGATTGCAAACAGAGCAATCACCATCATTTTTTTCATAATTTAAATAATTTAAAGGGTTAAGTAATAAAATAATACAAATGAAATGATTTTATAATTTCATCATAAATTTACAAAAAAATACCTTGAACGATGTTCTTTTAAAATACTTTTTTTAAAAAATTATTCAATTATTTCATATCAAAAGTATAGTTATAAACGTTCAAAAGAAATACTTATAAAACTTGAATTTTAAGTAATATAAAGTTTAACAGTTTCGTATTAGTTTTTTAAAAAAACATCGACCTAATTATAGATCGATGTTTATCATAAAGTATGTTCAAACTTATTTCTGTTTGCTTTCTTCTGCTTTTTCAACATTCACTACTTCATACATGTCCTTACCATCTTTTTTGATGGGTTGGTAGTAAGTTTTACCCACTTGAACATAGGTTACCTCACCAATTTTAACTTCTTCTCCACCTTCCGGTAAATTTTCTACAACGGTACCGGCTGTTGGTGGAACCACAACATATTCATCCCCTTTTTTCTCGTAGTAAGTTCCTGCATAATAATAATTATTGGTGGTTTCATTTACCACAACAGTCTGTGCTTCTTTTGGCAATGCTTTTACGGAAACACCGGCAGGAGCTTCTACCACCGTATAACCTCCATCCGATTGAATATAATAAACCCCATTGTCATAATAATACTGTTGACTTTGAGAATTAACAACAATGGCAGTTACTGCTATTGTAGCTACAAAGAACCCCCAAGGATGATAATATGGCCCATAGAAATAAGGGTGATAAGGATGATAATAATAAGGGTGGTAACAATAATAATGAAACCCACCATAAGCATAAGGCGGACGATAATAAGGCATCGTATTAGGTCGTCCATAATAATTATTTTGAATATTTATATTTACATTTGTGTTCCCATTTCCTCTACCTCCGTTAATATTATTATTGTTATTATTATTCCCATTCCCTCTGCCTCCATTGATATTGTCTTTTGTACGATCACTTGTTCCGGCACTTGGTTTATTTCTATCACCGGATCCTGTGCTTGGTTTTGTTCGATCATTTGTACTAACACCCGGTTTACTTCCCGAAAGTTTATCGTTAGAAGTCCCTTTATTTCTTCCGCTGGTCGCTTCATTAGTACTTGGTTTTGAAGGTCTGTCGCCGGCTCTGTTTCCGGTATTATTCATAGACGAATTTCCGGCAGATGGATTATTGATACTTCTGTCAGGAGACTTATAGCTTCCTCCATTAATAGACTGTCTGTTAGAAGCTGAAGATGAACCTCCGTACGACGAACTCTGTCTAGTTGAAGCAGAACCGCCACCATACGATGAACTTTGTCTCGTTGAAGCTGAACCACCCCCATACGATGAACTTTGTCTTGTTGAAGCTGAACCACCTCCATAGGAAGAACTGGGTCTTGACATACTGGAAGAGGCTCTTCCACCGCCACCGCGTCCCATCCGCTGAGCTTCGGTAGTATAAACATTAACCAACAGTAAGGAAAAAAATACTGAAATTAGGGTTAAATAGGAAGTATGATTTGTTGATTTCATATCAGTTAAATTTTGTTAAACGTAAACTTATTTTCTAGGCAAAATGGATATCTTTTTTGCTTTGGGTGGGGTTTGAAATTTAAACATAGCATCGGGTAAAAACGGGTTGATATCCCAATTTGAAAAAGTAGCTTCATATTGTTTGGAATCTTTACCGGCAACTTCCATAATTAGCATTTTCACCGGCAAATTCAACGCATCATTCGCAATCCAAAATTGAACAATCATATCAGCTCTTTTAGCTATAATATAGAAACACTCTTTTCCTTCTAAAACACGCTTTCCAACATACTTCAAATCATCAAAATTGGTTAAAATATCATCCGTGAAAGTGGGCGAAAAGAAGTCGGCCGCCGGAAAATCTATTCCGTATTTATCATTCACCTCATTAATCATATCAAGTGTGTTTGATGGTGAATCAATAATCGCATAGTTGTTTTCTTCAAAGGAATAAAAAACTAAAGATTCTCCACTAAACCAAAAACCCCGATGTCCTTTATCACCATACGAATGAATTTGCATTTGACTCGGACCATTAAAATTAACTTGACTTTCTGAAAATTTTGTAACTAACCCTAAATCTTGGTCCACTTCATCATTTCGAACTTTTAAAGTGAAACTGATAGAGGACAACTCCCCTATAACATCGCTCATTCTGTCAAAAATTCCCACGGCAATCGTGTCTGGTTTTTTCACTTGAGCATTGCCACTGAAGGGCATCAAACAGGCAACTAGGCCTAAAATTAAATTTCTCATAAATGAAATTTTTTTAAATATACTTACTTACTTTTTTTGGGTTCAGGCGGGAAACTTTCCATAATTTTTGAAACAGCATACCCTATAACTTTGGCAGGGTCACTTGGCTTAGTGTTTATTTCTGCTGTGCCGGTTCCTTCCCAAATTAATTTTTCTGATTTAGCTTCTAAAATATCAATCATTATTGTTCCGTCTCTGTAGTTATAGGTATTTACGGCAGCCGTATTTTCAACAGGATAACCCGTGCCATATCCATAGCCATACCCATATGCATAAGGACGATAATAACCCCCATATCCATAATATTCCGAAGAAACAGAAACCGCTTCTTTTTCAGTTAACACAGTAACTGCATTGATTAATAAATCCGGGTTGTCACTTGATTCCACAAACCCTTTTCCTTTCATTTCCAACACAATAGCGTTCACTAATCTGTCTGCGTTTACTTGACTTACTTCTCCCGTTGTTTTTAAATGATAAAAACTAAAGGTTTTATATTTTTTAAAATCAACTCCTTTGTCATAATCACTGGTCACTGAAATAGTGGAACCACAACGCACCGTTAAAAAAAACAAGAGGCTAATGATTCCAATTCTAATTACACTTCTAAGCATTTAAATTTATTTTTGGTTAAATTGGCTGATAATAGTATCTTATACCGTTAATCGAAGATAATAAAAATTATTATTTAATCTATAATTTATTTTAACTAAAAAAGGGTTTATTAATTAAATTAACAAACCCTTTTTAGCAAAGCTATTTTTAACTATTTATCAAAAACGTAGCGGATATTCAAACCAAAACCTCCGGCATCAAAATCTGTTTCTTCAACTATCCAAAAAGTTGGTCGATAATCCAATCCGATAGCAATTGGCACAGTATCGAAATGATATTCTATTCCAATCTCACCACTTACTCCCAGAAAAAAAGGATCGTCAATCAAGAGGGAAGGACCGAAACCAACATACCAATTAAAGTCGTCATCAATTGGTTTATAAATAAAATCCCAAAGAGCATCAACACCCAATCCGTCTCCAAAAGAAACATCGGCATGAATTCTACTGAATTCACCTAAACTAAAAACACCATCTACCGCCACATTATTACCGGTCATTTCGCCAAAACGAATACCAACTTCCTGTGCTGTAGTCTGATATAATCCTGATAGTAAAAAGACAAATACAATAAATAATTTCCTCATAAATTAAATTTTAAATAAAACAATAGCAATGAAACGCAATGATTTATAAAAAATTATTCTACTTGAAAAAAATTAATTTAGATGATTATCTATTTCTCTCTGATATAAATATCGATTGGTACTCCTGAAAAATCCCAGTTTTCACGGATTTTGTTTTCCAAAAAGCGTTTATAAGCTTCTTTTACATATTGTGGTAAGTTTGCAAAAAACACAAACTGAGGCGTTGGTGTTGGCAATTGCATACAATATTTAATCTTCACATATTTACCTTTTAAGGCCGGTGGCGGATAGGCTTCTATCAATTTCAACATAAAATCGTTGAACTTTGAAGTTGGAATCCGTTGTTTTCTGTTTTCGTATACTTTCACGGTTTCTTCCAATGCTTTCAACAAACGTTGTTTGGTCAAGGCAGAAACAAATAAGATGGTAACATCTGTAAACGGTTCTAATTCTTTTCTGATTTTAGCTTCATAATCTCGGGTAGACATAGTGTCTTTTTCCACCAAATCCCATTTATTCACTAAAATGATAATTCCTTTTCTGTTTTTAGCTGCCAACCAAAAAATACTTTGGTCCTGACCTTCAAAACCTCGGGTTGCATCCACCATTAAAATACACACATCACTGTGCTCAATAGCCCGAACAGATCGCATCACAGAATAAAATTCTAAATCTTCTTTCACTTTGGCTTTTCTTCGGATGCCGGCAGTATCTACTAAATTAAATTCAAAACCAAAACGATCATATTTTGTATCAATTGAATCACGGGTTGTTCCGGCAATATCCGTGACAATATACCTGTCAACACCAATTAAAGCATTGATAAAACTGGATTTTCCGGCATTGGGGCGTCCCACTACTGCAAAACGAGGCAACTCCAATTCCTCTTGTGTTGGCTCCGGTTTATTTGGAAAAACATTGATTAATTCATCTAACAACTCCCCAGTTCCGCTTCCGGAAGTACTGGAAATGGTAATATAATTTCCTAATCCCAAGTTATAAAATTCATATGCGTCTTTTTCACGCATGGCATTATCTACTTTATTTACTACCACAATGACCGGTTTGGTAATTTTGCGAAGCAATTTTGCAACCTCATCATCCATCGGCGTGATGCCTTCTTCTACATCTACTACAAACATTATCACATCGGCTTCATCAATAGCCAATTCAACCTGTTTCCGAATTTCCGCTTCAAAAATATCTTCTGAACCCTTGATGTATCCGCCGGTATCAATGACAGAGAATTCTTTTCCATTCCACTCACTTTTGCCATAATTACGGTCACGGGTGACTCCACTTACTGAATCAACAATCGCTTCTCTTCGTTTGATTAAACGGTTAAAAAGGGTTGATTTCCCTACATTTGGTCTTCCTACAATGGCTACAATAGTACTCATACTTCAATTTTCTAATATTTTGCAAAGGTAGTTTTTTTGTTTGAACTATCGGACGTAAACTTATAAGGATGTTTCTTTTAGCTTTTATCCGGCTATTTTCAAAAATATAACCGTTGTTTTCCCGTTTTCAGTTATTATTTGTAAATTAGTGTTTTAAATTAATTTTTCCGTGCCATGGAATTAGAAGACCAATTACCCTTACGGTATCGATTTGAAAAAGTAGTAACCAAATCATACGATGACATTCTGAGCAGTTGTGAACAATTGAAAGAAACAGTCGAACCTGATTATAAAATTAAAATCTCGGGACACCACATTTGGTTGCACATTGGCATGTTACATCGCGAAAAGCATTCGCCCCACTTGCATTTGGAAATCGAAAAAATGGAAGACGGCAATACTTCCGTTCGTGGATTATATGGTCCTGACCCGGTTCTATGGACCATGTTTATGTTTTTACACTTTGTCGTAGCCGGAATATTTGTGATATTTTCGATGATTGCTTTTTCAAAATGGTCTCTTAATCAATCTTTCGGTTTTGATTTACTGGTTATGTTTGCCATGGTAAACATCTGGTTTCTATTGTATTTTATTGCTCGTTTAAATAGAAAAAAAGGACTGAATCAAGCAAGAGAATTGGAAGTTTTAATGGAACGGATTTTAGAGTAAAGTAAAACCAGTTCCCTTTTTATTTAATTTCCCAACCAAAACCCGTTGAAAACACATAGTCTGTTTTAACAGCACCTGCGGCAGGTTGATTGTCAAAATTGACTTGTACTTCTGTTTTAAAATAAAAATCGAATGGTAGATCGTATTTAAATCGGAAATTTGCATCGGTTCGAAACCTACCACTTTCTGACAAACTGGGAAACCCTACAGCTGAGACATATAACTCGATTTTTTTAAAATTAAACATATTGAATTCAGTAATTAAAAACGCTTCGGTAGAAGTTTTATCAGTACTGGAATCTTCGTATTTTTCAATATTGTAAGTCAAACCTGTCCCAACTAAAAAATACAACTGATTATTTCTAGCCAAGTAATTTCCGGCTCCTAAACTGGGTACAAATCGTCCTTTTAAAGATTGACTCGTATTGGACAAAAAAGAAAAATTAGAATTTACAAACCACTTCCTTTTCAAATACCTTTTACTATCCATCGACCAATCGGTGCGTTCAATATCTTCCACGTCGTCTTGGGATGTGAAAAGCTGATTGTATTCGGCTCGGTGAATCCATCTTTCACTATAATAACTTAAAGCTCCGGCAAAAGTAAACTGCTTGCTGTTATTCGTTTGCGTTAAATTAAACCCGAAATCAAAAGAACCTTTGAAATGATTCCAAAAGCCATCATCAATTTTCCGTAAAACAACAATTTCTTTTAAGAAAACTTCAATGGCAACGTTATTTTCTTGAGTAATTATGGCCTTATTCGGAGTTTCTGTTTTGACGTAACCATACATTCTAAATCCATTGGAAAGCACTACAGAATATTTATTTTCAAGCACTAACGACACTACTTTATCAAATTCTATGGCAAAATCTTTGTCGCTATAGGAAGTTTTAACGGTTAGAATATTATTGTTTAATTGTTTCAGCTCACCTACCATTACATCTTTGTTTTTAAAAGTAATCGTGTCCTTTTGTGCAAAAGCAGACACGCAAAAAAATGCAATGAATAGATTCAGATAGACTCTCATTAGTTGACAACGGATAAACTGTTCAATTTGTAAATTAAAATTAAACTATTTGTCGCAATTAGACTAATTATTTACTTATAAATAATACTGCTGTTAGGAAACAACATGAGTGAATAATGAAGAAGAATTCTATTTCTGATTATAACCCAATCGTCGCAACTGAAACGCATTGCTACGCCAGTCTTTGCTGACTTTCACATACAATTCGATGTGAATTTGCTTACCGAAGAATTTTTCTAAATCGGCACGTGCTTGCATACCAACTCTTTTTAAAGCCTCTCCTTTGTGTCCGATGATGATTCCTTTTTGCGTATCGCGTTCAACCATAATGATGGAACGGATTCGGATGATCTTTTCATCTTCAATAAATTCTTCCGTTTCTACCTCAACAGCATACGGAATTTCTTTATCGTAGTTCAGTAAGATTTTCTCTCGAATGGTTTCGTTGACAAAAAAACGTTCGGGTTTATCCGTCAACATGTCTTTGGGGTAGTAAGGTGGTGATTCCGGAAGCAGTTCCAAAATACGATTAAAGACCTCTTTTACGTTGAAATTTTCTAAGGCAGAAATGGCCATTATTTCGGCATTCGGCACTTTTTCCTGCCACATAGCCACTTGTTCTTCCAATTGTTCTTGGTTAGATTTGTCAATTTTATTTAACAACAACAACACCGGAATATCGGAATGGATAATTTTATTAAAAAAAGCTTCGTCTTTTAATTCTTTCTCGCCAATTTCAACCATGTACAACAACACATCGGCATCTTCAAAGGCAGACTTTACAAATTGCATCATTGATTCCTGCATTTCGTAGGCCGGTTTGATAATTCCGGGAGTATCCGATAAAACTACTTGAAAATCTTCCCCATTCACAATTCCAAGAATTCGGTGACGAGTGGTTTGAGCTTTTGAAGTAATGATGGACAATTTCTCTCCGATGAAGGCATTCATCAAAGTTGATTTTCCAACGTTTGGATTTCCGATGATATTAACGAACCCTGCTTTGTGTGCCATGTGTATTATTTTTGCAAAGGTAAGTATTCCTTAGGAATGAAAAGCGATTTAAATAAATGAAGTAGTTTGAACTTGATTTTGCTTCCGTAAAGTCAATTGCTTTTATAAAAAAAATGGTTTTTCATTCCTTATTTTTATATATTAGCAATCAAATTGAGTAAAAAATCCTACCCGTCAAATGGCAGCATACAAAAAAGAGTACACTGTTTTTCATGCTTTTATTGAACGATACCTCCCAGATGGATTTAAAGCAATTGATGAAAATGACTCTATTTTAACAGAATTAGACGAGTTATTAGAAGCTAACAATCAATTCTTTTTTATCGCAGATATTATTCAATTGAAATTACTTTATACCAGCAAGCAAAGTAAAAGAATAATCGGACTCGACCCACATGAAGTATCACCCCTTTATTTTATGGAGGCTACTCACCCGGATGATTTAAATCGCTTTAATTTGACCAGAACCAAATTTATAAAATTGGCTCAAGACATATTTATTGCAGGAACAGGAACCACTTTACTGTCTACCAATTTTAAAGTTCGCAATGCAACGGGTTCTTACACGAATCTGTTTATGCAGAATTATTTATTTTACACAGAAGTGCCTTATAAAACCGTTTTTTATCTCAAGATTCATACCGATATTGATTGGTGTAAAAAAATGAAAAATGGCTTTCATCACTATTTAGGAAATGACAAATCATTCTTAAGATTCCCGGATGAAGAATTATTACAGTTAAGCAATGTTTTTACTAATCGTGAATTTGAGATAATCAAACTCATCATGTCCGGCTTGAGTACCAAAGAAATTTCAGATAAACTTTTTTTGAGTCCCTATACCGTCAATACCCATCGGGGAAATATTCTTAAAAAATCGGGTCATACTAAAATTTCGGAATTAATTATTGAGTTTAAAGATAAAGGGATTCTTTAATCAAAGGCTGGCTTATACATCGAATAGTACATCCCAAAAAAAAGCAACCAAATGAACTGTTGCTTTTTATAGTTTTTCCAATTTGAAGTAATCCCTTCTTTACAACCCAAATCGGTATTGCAATCCGGCTAGAACTTGTGTTCTACTACCTAAGAAACCCACTTCACAGCGTACCATCCAATGTTTGTTGTGTTGGTATTGAGTCCCCAACAAAAAGTTCCACATATCTGCCGGTCTTTTATCTAAGGAATACTGCACCGAAGCTGACTCTTCATCGTTTAAAGCACTATCAATTGAATTTAAAAAACCACCGGCTGTTGCCAACGCACGATTAGCTGTTTCATATTTAGCAATATTTATCGGATTGTTTTGCTGTTGGTTCGTTAATCCATTCCACCAATCATCTACTTGAACTTGCGTATCTTCAACCTTGATGATGCCGTTGTCCACTTTTGTTTGCAATTCATCCGTTGAAACCAAATCGCTCAATAATAACGAACCGCTTGTTCCACTATTAATGTGCAAACGAAAAGCTCCGGTCCAAACATTTATATTCTGATCTTGATTTTTTAATTTAAAAGTTTTACCAAAACGCGGACCTAAAACGAACGCCATAGCAGGTTCATCTAAAGCAGGTACATCTGTCCATGACACATTCATATCCAAAGCAAACCAGCCACCACCAACACCAATAGTAGGCGTAAATCCGATTCCGGCTGTTGTTCCTTGAAAATTAGCCTCTGTATTAAAATCCATGACATCGGTCCATTCACCGTCCTGATTTGGAATGTAAATACCGGCACCTATAGCGGTAGATAAATCTGTTTTAGCAAAAATTCCGTACACATTCAAAAAGGGAAATAGCCAAACATCCGGTCGAATATTCACTCCGTTTGAGGTGGATACAGCACTATTAAAACGTACAATCTCATCAATGTCATACATCGGTCCGTTATTAAAACCAACTTTCAAATTTTCAATGATTAAATCAGATTGCTGGTACATGTAATTGACACCAATACCTGCCGAATAAGGAAGCTGAAATCCTTTTTGAGTAGTTTTTTGTCCCCAAATAGGCAATACATAGGGATACTCTGCTGTTTTCAGACTATCAATTACTTGTTGATTTTTTTTGCCAACTTCTTTATTTGTGAATACCTGACCGTTGGCAAGTGGTGAATAAAACCCTAAAACCAACACTAATAGTACTAAAATGTTGCTGTTGAAAGTTACTTTTTTCATGACTTGATTTGTTTGAATACACTACTTCTGTTTACTTATTGCTTTGCTCTTTTTGCTGTTTTTCTTCCATTCTTTTTCTGGCTTTTCCTACCCCAATTGGAATACCTACATTAAAATAAAGGGATTGATTGGTTACTGCCTCACCGGAATCATCAACTAATACATCTACAAAACCATAGTAATAGCGAATGGCAAGGTTCATTCCATACCCTTTTTGAATACGGTACCCTATTCCTCCCACTACTCCGGCATCTAACGGATGAAATTCTTTTGCCACATCTTTAGTATAGCTTAATTCATTGTCGTCTATGGTTGTTATAAATTCATCTGTGGCTTTATAACCTAAACTAAACTGAGGTCCGGCTTCCAAATAAAATCGGTTCTTAAACATGTATTTCATGAGTACCGGCACATTAAAGTAACTCATAGTTCGTTTGATATGACCATCCTGATACAAGGCATCAAGTTCTGGATTGTTGAGTGAATAAACCGGAATTTCATCGGCACCACTGTTCGATTTCACCAAAACACCTGTGTGTAAAATCCAAGCATTCTTGAGTTTGAAATCAAAATAGAATCCCAAATTAAAACTAGACAACATCTTACTGTCAGCCAATCCGGTTTGGTCCGAAAGGGTCCAACCGCCATCAAGGCCAAACTCGATATCACCGGTATTTAATTTATCGCCAAAAAGCAAGGAAATGATTACTTGAGATTCCGCTTTATTGATTGTAAAAAGCGAAAAAAAGACAATTAAAATATATTTTTTCATTGTTTAAGAAAATGAAATGAATACTATTTTTTTTACAAATTCAAAGTTTAGAAAATGTCTTCTAAAGGATGAACGTAGAATACAATACAAAATTAACAATAATTACTTGATAAATGAATCTATGTTCTATTAATTAAAAGAATACTTAAAAATCAAATGTAATAAGTAGGGTCTTAATATTACTTCATTTCATTTGCTTTGATTTCCATGAATTTTAAAAAAACCTATTGCCTTTTACATTTAATTTTCTTCTGGTTTAGGTATTTAACCCGTTAAAAAACTTAGACTTAATTGAGCTTTTCAACTCTTTTTAAAAAAAAATAATTTTTTAAGTAGGGTAAAACAATTGTTAATTGTTTTAAAATTATAATAACCAAGTCAACCCAAACTTTAACCTACTATGTATGAAAAGAAATGCCTCTCTTTTTATTCTTTTCTTTATAATGCACACTTCGTTTTCGCAAGTTAAAAGTGTCTTTGATGTTGCCCGAAAAGGAACAGTCTCAGAAATCAAATCACTTTATCAAGAAAATCCAAGTTGCATCGATTCGTTAAATGAAGCCGGAAATTCTCCTCTGATTTTAGCTGCCTATAAAGGGAATACAGAAGTTGCTCTTTTTCTGGCAGATAAAGTTAAGGACATCAATTACAATTCCGGAATGGGAACGGCCTTAATGGCTGCTGTTATTGCAGGTAACGAGCCTATTATTTCAAAATTGATTTCGTTAAAAGCTGACTTGAATCAATATGACGCACAAATGAAAACGGCACTGATATACGCCACTTTTTTTGATAAAACAGCCATCGTAAAATTATTACTGAATGCCGGTGTAGACAAAACACAAAAAGACAACGACAATAGAACGGCTTTAGATTATGCCACTTTTAATAAAAACACAGAATTAATTATTCTGTTAGATCACTAATTTATTAATAACTAAAATCCCCAAGAAATGAAAAATCTTTATTTTACAATTTGCTTAGTTGCACTAACACAACTAATGCATGCACAACAAAAAGCTACTCCTGTTACAACTTTAGGAGGAGTAATGACGGTACGATTAATTATGGATAACACAACATCCTTATTGACGATGACCTTAACCGGACCAACCGATCGTTGGTTTTCTGTTGGATTTAACACTACGGCTACCCCTATCAAGATGAATACCACCACCGACTGTGTCACCATGAGTTCCGGAACTGTTTTAACTGATTGTAAACCATTAGGTGGTCATAATGATATTGTGGCAGATCCTATTCAAAACTGGACAATAACAAGCAACACCGTAGTTGGAACAACCCGAACTGTCGTTGCCACAAGAGCTTTAAGCACCGGTGATGCAAATGATTATGCGTTCAACTATACTACATTAACTACGTTGAATATGATTTGGGCCTATGCCCCTTCTGCTTCCTATTCATTTACTTTGGAGCACGGTAGTAATACCAAAGGGACAAAAACCGTTACTTTCACTCCTCTACTCGGCACAGAAGATTTTGCTACGCTAGAAAAACTAAAAATCTATCCTAATCCTTCCAACGGACAATTTTCAATTTCAAAAGACAATACGATTGACATTTCTGACATACGAGTTTATGACACCAATGCAAAATTGTTGAAAGAAATCCACACTGATTATACTTCACAAGATATTTCATTTGATATCTCTGATTTATCCTCCGGATTATATTTTGTAGAAATTTCAAATGCTGAAGATAAAGTCGTAAAAAAAATTATCAAAAACTAATCCCCTAAATCTACTACCATGAACAAAAGAAAAAAAACAGGAATTTTAGTTGTTTTATTGTTACTCCTTTTTGGATTTTCAGGCTACAATTATGTGATGCACGGCGGTGCAAGAGATTTGACCCAAGAAGATACTGCATTTACAGTGACTTCAGACCGTATTACGGAAGAATTTAAATCAAACACCGAGGTTTCAAATAAAAAATACCTTGAAAAAGCAGTAGCTATCACCGGTAAAATTACAGCAGTTAACGACAATGAAATTATTCTTAATAATACAATTGTATGCAATTTAAAAAATAAAAATAAAAACCTAAAAAATGTAGAAAACGTAACCATCAAAGGAAGAATTGTAGGCTACGACGATTTAATGGGTGATATTAAATTAGACAATTGTTTTGTCGTTATTAATGATTAACTATGAAAGACACTAAGAAAATATTTTCCGTCCTCCTGTTTTTTTGGATAGGTATTGCATCAGCACAAGATGATTTATTGACACAATTGGACACTGTAAAATCTTCTGTAAAAGAAGTAGAAACAGCTGCCTTTAAAGCGTTACAAATTTGCAACATGCAATCTACTAAGGTGCCGGTAAAAGGTGAATTTTATATGATCATTTCGCACCGCTTTGGCGATTTAACACAAGGTTTTGAAAACTTTTTCGGATTAGATAATGCGTTAACCAAAATTGGTGGTATTTATGGTGCCACCAATTGGTTATCGTTTGGTTTTTCGAGGCACACCTACGACAAAACATATGAAGCAACCGTTAAGTACAAGTTTGCTGATCAAAAAATTGATGGATTTCCGTTTTCTATCGTTGGTTATAATACCGTGGATGTAAACAGTGCGTTAAAGACCTCGCTGTATCCTGAATTGAAGTTTACCAATCGATTGGCTTATTCTTCCCAACTGTTGATTTCAAGAAAGTTTTCTGAATCTTTTTCATTTCAAGTTGCTCCTATCTACATTCATAAGAATTTTTATGATGGCGAATTAGACCAGGAAGATTTGTACCTGATCGGTTCCGGTGCAAGGTATAAACTTTCTAAACGGTTAAGCGTGAATTTAGAATATGCCGCACGTTTAAATGTAAACGACAAAAATAGCACGCCTTATCAAAACCCACTGACTGTTGGGTTAGATATTGAAACGGGCGGACATGTATTTCAAATGGTATTCTCGAATAGCCAACCTATGAATGATGTGATTGCTTTTTCAAATGCATCCGGTGATTGGAACGGCGGTGCTATCTATTTTGGATTTAACATGTATCGCGTATTTTAATAAAATATAATATGAAAAAATTAAATGTATTATTGCTATTAATAAGCAGTTTGCTTATTATATCTTGTGAATCAAACACCTACCAGGAACTAACCGAAGTGGTTAATAATCCTACTTACGAGGCCAACATCAAAACAATTATGACCGATAATTGCATCGGTTGTCACTCTGCCGGTGATCAATATCCCAATCTAGAAACCTATGATGAAGTGAAAGATGCCTGTGAAAACGGAGAAGTAATCTGCAGAATCGAGGGAACCTGTGGCGAAATCATGCCAACCAGTGGTCCAATGCCCGAAGAATTAATTAATCAAATCAAATTGTGGTCTACCACAGGATATATTAACCAATAAAATAGAAAGATGAAAAAAATAACAACCGTAGTTGCACTTTGTTTTTTGATAGGAACGAGTGCCTATGCTCAGAAAAAGATGACCCGCACGGGAGAAGTGAAATTTGAAGCTTCCATGCCTTCTTTTGAAGAAATTGCCGCCAATACAAAAACAGCATCTTGTATTTTAGATGAAACGAATGGCGATTTTGTTGCTTTAATTTTAGTTAAATCATTCAAATTTAAAGCTCCGTTAATGGAAGAACATTTTAATGAAAATTATATGGAATCTTCTAAGTTTCCAAAAGCTACTTTCAAAGGAAAAATTATAAACTTTGATAAATCAAAATTGAATGGACCAAAAACTCCCTATGAATTAGAAGGAGAATTAACTATTCATGGCGTTACTAAAAAAATCAAGACTAAAATTAATTTGGAGTTGAAAGAGGGTAAATATAACGTCACCGCTGCCTTTATCGTAAAAGCAGAAGATTATAAAATTGAAATACCCAATTTAGTAAAAGAAAAAATTGCTAAAGACATCGACATAGCTCTCCTTTTTACCTTAGAATAAGTTAAGTTTATTTATTTGTTGTTTATGTTTAAAAAATAAAACCACTTTAAAAAGTGGTTTTATTGCTTCTGTAACAAGCCTAAATCAAATTGAAATAGCGTATTTTAAAACTACTTATTCCGCCGCAACCAATTTACTGGCACTACGGTATAAGAATTCATTATAAATGTGTCTACGGGCAAAACGAGCCGGCGATTCTGCATTCACCAATTTAATGTAGGTTACTTTTGGAACACCAAAATATTCAAACGTGTTTCCGTCTAAAAAGTTAATGTATAACACCCCATTCTCAAAATAGAAATCCATTATTCCCGAAGTAGTCGTGGTTTTTATATATTCCTCTTTTACTTTTTCCTGCGTTTCCGGAGCAATACTCACTAAAAAATGGTAAGCTTCAATGACGGCTTTACTTTTTTCCTCCGCAGCATGGCGTTCATCAGCATCCGCAATGGTATCGGGATGACTGTCTTTCATACTGTTTCTGTAAACCGTTTTCAGTTCTTTCAGCGTGGCTGTTTTGGTTACTTCAAGTAGTTTTCGGTATTCTGCAATTTTTTTTGAATTCATAAGTTGACTTTACAAACGTGCTTCCCCACGTTTTTAATTTTTTGCAAAAGTAGTTGTTTTTTATTTAATATCCTTTCTTCTTATTTAACATTGTAAATTATTGATTTTAAAGACTTGAAATACTATAAATGACGAATTTTATTCAGATTAAAAAGTCCTTTTTGAATTGATTTTGTATCTTTATCTCACTTTTCGCTTTATTACTATTAAAAATTTCAACTTGTATGAAAACCATTTTCTGCATTTCCTTTCTTTTTCTTTGTGCATGTATCAGCTGCAATACAAATCAATCGGAAAAAAAAACACCAAATGAAACATTAAATAAACAAGTAACAGGCAACGAATCTACTCCTACTGAAAACAATATTTTGAATGACCAATTAACAAAATTACTATCGGGAAATAGACGATTTCTAACGGAGACATCAGATACTATTCACGAAGACTTAAAACGAGTAAAAGCTACTCAAAATGAACAAAATCCTTTTGCTGTTATTTTAACTTGTTCAGATAGTCGAATGGATACCCATTTAATTTTTGACCAAGGAATTGGAGATTTATTTGAAATTAAAAATGCCGGGAACCTCATTTATGATATTGATATGGGTAGCATTGAATACGCCATAGAACATTTAGGCATAAAATTAGTTGTAGTTGTCGGGCATACAAATTGTGGAGCGATTAAGGCTTATGTACAAGATACTGGCAAACAATTTAAAAAACATACTAATCATATTGATGATATATTAGAAATTATTGATCACGAAACAGAAATAAAAAATATTGACAAAGACTCACCTGATTACTATAATGCCTGTATTAAAGCAAATATTTTACACTCAAAAAATGTCATAGAAAAAAATAAAATCGTGAAAGAAAATCATGCGAGAGTAATTCCTTTATTATATGATTTAAGTACAGGTGCGGTTAGTCTATTAAATTAAAATCATCCATTTTAGCTTATTCTGTGGCGACTTTTATTTTACTAAAAAGATATTTTAGGTTTATAAATTTAAACTTAGTATTAACAGTACTTTAAATTTTAATTAATAATTTTACTTTTAATTAAACTTTTCCTTTTTAATTAAAAAAATCAAGAAAGCCTACGATGAGTTATATTTTAAAACAGGTTGATACCGTTGACACGATAAGTCGTGAAGATTTCAAGAAGAATTACTTAGACCCCAGAAAACCGTTAATTATTAAAAACTTATCTAAAGATTGGCCTGCCAGAGAGAAATGGACGTTGGATTATTTTAAAGAAATTGCAGGTGATCTTCAAGTTGATTTGGTGGATAATTCTAAAGCTGATCCCTCCAAAGCTATCAATGCCAAACTTGCCAGCATGAAATTTGGTGACTATTTAGATTTAATTAAACGGGAGCCTACCGAACTTCGCATCTTTTTCCTGAATTTGTTTAAGCATTCCCCGGAATTATTAAATGACATCAAAATTCCAAAAGAGTTGATGGGCGGTTTTATTGAGAGTATGCCTGCGATGTTTTTTGGTGGTACCAAAGCGATTACTTTTTTACATTACGATATAGATTTGCCCCATTTGTTTCACACCCATTTTGGTGGCAGAAAACACATTATCCTTTTTGACAATAAATGGAAAAAGCGATTGTATTGCATTCCGAACACAACGTATGCCTTAGAAGATTATGATGTAGCCAATCCTGATTTTGAAAAGTTTCCCGCGTTGAAAGGGGTGGAAGGCTATGAAGTTTTTTTAGAGCACGGCGACACCTTGTTCATGCCCACAGGCATGTGGCATTGGATGCGGTATATTGACGGTTCTTTTTCGTTAACATTGCGGGCTTGGGACAAATCGCTTTCCAGAAAAATGGCCAGTGTGTGGAGCTTGTTTATGCATGGTGCCGTAGACAGTTTGTTGAAAATGACTTTTAAAGTAAAATATGCTCAATGGCGGGAAAAGCTGGCAGTCACAATTGCTGAAAGAGCCTACCGCAACGGAAGTCCGAAATAAAGGGTTTCGGAAAGTTTAATTTTGTTTAACGCTCTTGTTCCTATTTCTAGCCCGCGTTGTTATGTTATGACGAAAGAGGCATCTTATGGCTTTTTATAAAAATAAAAAAGGCAAGGAAATCAATCCCTGCCCTTTTTTCCAACCTAAATCAACTGTATTCTCGTTTTATTTGGAGGGTAATAAATCAATTACTACCGTACGGTTATAAAATCGTTCTTCCGGTAAGCTGTTTGCAAAGGGTGCTAAAGCTTCGTTTTCGCCATTTCCGTTTACGGTGAAGGTTACATCTTTTCTGCCGGCTTTGGCCAAGCTGCTTTCTAAAATTTGTTTCACATCATTTGCTCTGGCTAATGACAAGACAGTATTATTTTCTGCATCACCTATGCTATCGGTATAACCATTAATTACTACACGACCGTTTTTAGGAATTTTTGGGGCAACTATTTCAGATAAGTATTTTTCATAAATGGCGATTGATTTTGAATCATTGAATTCATAAATCACACTGAAACGCATACTTTCTTCCGTTGTGGAAGGTTGCCATTGCACTATATGAACATCATTTTCTTCTCTGATAACAGTACCATCAGGACGGGTTCCCACTAAGGTTACTTTAAAGTCTCCTTCGTCACGGGTGCCCAAAATGGTTTTCGTTGGAATACTGGCTGTTTCTTCCGTGTAAGGTCCGTAATTTTGAATAAAACCTTCGTTGTCTTTCACTTCAACACTCCACACTTTAAAAGCTTCTTTGGCTCCTTTTAAATCAAAAGCCAAGTAGCTACTTTTCGGTGCTTCTTTAGATCTGGCAAATTCTATTGGTTTTAAGGGTGCATTTGGTCCACTTTGAAATTCCATTAATAATGCCGGTGAATTGCTTTCAATAGAAACTCTTCGGTCTCCCTGACGCAATAATTCTAATTCTTTTGTTCCACCCTCTTGTTCAGAAGGTAATTTTGGTTTTGTTCTTCCTTCAATAGTTATTCTGTTTGGTGCAATGTCGAATACGGTTGTCAAATAGCGTTTGATAGACTCTGCCATTGCTTTACCGTCTTCCGGACCTTTTTCAGAAGCTCCTATTAAAGTGATTGTAGACGATTGATTTTTTTGCATTCTGTCGCCTAAAATATTCAATATATTATAATAAACTGTCATGCTACGATCGGAACGACCGGATACTTTTTTGGGTCCATACGTTTCCAGTTGGTCTTCTTTAAATTCTTTTACCTGACTTTTACTAAGTAATACATAACGTTCCGGAATTTCAGTTGATCCTAAATCAAAGAATACATAATTACGCAATGGAAAGGTTTCTGTAAGATACGGTTCCGTTGCCGTATTATTGGGTGAATTGACACTAAAAGCATATGGTTTTTGTGTCGAAACTTCAGCAACCGGAGTAGCAATTTTTTTGCCCACTCCAAACTTTAAGACTGCTCCTACCCGAACGGTAGAAACCGTCCAAGATTCGGAGGAACGCGGATTTTGTCCGTAATAAGGATGAAAAGCCACGTAGGGAGACAAAACAAACTGTGCTTTGTTTGCTTTTGATGAAAGCATGATGTCATACCCGGCTCCTACTTGCATAGAAATTAAGGTTTTCTCCGTGTTACTAAAATCTCCATTCACCGCTTCAGACGGTTCTTGATCCGGGTAATCCGGATTTATTCCCAACTGATAGGTAAAGGAGTTTTCTATGTTAAACGCAAATCTTGGCCCACCATAGATATAAAAATTATTTTTAAACGGGGCAATCCGAAGACTGGGTTCAATGGTGTAGTAGGTTGTTTTCGTCTCTAAATCCGCCGGGCAATTACAAACTGTAGTGACTTGGTCAAATGAAGCACTACGGTCGTCAAAACCTCCTTGAAGGATAAACCCAAAAAGTGTATTTGGTTTGTAGTACTCGATAGAGGGTGCAATATATAGTCCGGCACCAAAACCATTATAAAAAGCAGATGGTACGGTTAAGTCGGCATTTAGGTTTTGCGTTGTTCCGCGGTAGAAGTTTAAATTGGCTCCTGCTCCAATTCCGAAATACCAAGAAGGTCTGGTATATTCAGGGGCTTGAGCTTGTGCAGAAAACTGGAAGCCCAATAAAAAAACCAGTGCAACAAGAATACTGTTTGTGCTCAGGCTTTTGTGTGACGGTGTAAAACACGGTCCGGTTGATAACTTATTTTTATAGTTCATTGTAATAAAGAATTATGACTTATTTAAATAAGGGTTGTTCACACAATTGAGCCAACAACCCTTTTTGTATTTCTAGTTAGGTACGTTAATCGTTGTATTGACCATGGTAACCGAAGCAATTAATGAAATTGCTCTTCCGTTAAGCACGGTTTGTGCTGCATTTCCAGCTGTTGACAGCGTCACACCGGAATTAGCGACAATGGTTCCCACCATTACGCCACCACCGGCTCCATTAATTGTAGCGGCACTTCCAACATACCAAAACACGTTAGATGCCGAAGCTCCATTGATTAGGATTACACTTTTAGCTCCCGTTGGACCGGCAATACCGACAGTTAAGCCCGATGCGGTTTGGAATATCCAAACGGCATTTGGATCCCCTTGTGCATCTAAGGTTAGGTTACCATTGGAAATATTAAAAGTTCCACTGTTAGATTTATAAACGCCCGGAGCAAGTGTTAAACCACCTAACTCCCCTGCTCCAGGGTCTATACCACCCGGCATTGAAGCGGGAGATATTGCTAAATATAAGGCATTGGCATCCAACAAAGCTTGTTGAGCTAACGCTAACGAAGTTGCGGTACCCGGAGCCGGTGGTGCTGTATATATACCCCCGGTTACTAAGCCTACATTTAAAGGAGTTTCCGTATAAACATCTCCAGTTAAACCATCGTGAAAACCGGTCACCAGTGTTGAAGCTGCTGTTGTTCCAATCCCTCCATTGTTAATAACCGTGTTTAATCCTTGGTTTGTTAATCCGGCATTTCCACCAAATCCACCAAAGTTTTCCAAGGAACCTATATCAGGCAAAAGAGCATTATCTGTTACCGTTGTAAAGCTCCAAACATAATCAGACACTATACCAACTCCGGCAGGGTTTTTAGCTCCTGTAGTAATGGTTGCAGTATAAGTTGTGTTGGTTAACAAATTAACTAGCGGAGTAAAACTTACCATCGCTCCTGTGAAACCAAAAGTAACCGGCACTAAAATATTCCCGTTTTTTAAGGTAAAGGTGGAATTGTTCAGTGTTGCCGGGTTCATCACTTCACTAAAAGTGGCGGTCACTACTTTATTGATGGAAACGTTTGTTGCATTATTTAGTGGACTGGTTAAGATGACCATAGGTGCTGCTATAGTTCCTGTGGTGAAACTCCAAACATAATTCGCTACCAAACCTACTCCGGCAGGATTTTGAGCCCCTGTGGTTATGGTTGCGGTATAAACCGTATTTGAAAGTAAAACAGTTGTTGGTGTAAAACTTACCATTGCTCCTGTAAATCCAAAGGAAACGGGAACGTTTGTTGTTCCGTTTTTTAAGGTAAACGTGGAAGCATTCAAGGTGGCCGGGTTCATGACTTCGCTGAATGTGGCGGTCACCACTTTATTCAACGGAACATTTATGGCATTATTCAATGGGTCTGTTAAAATAACAGTTGGTGCTACTAAAACACCCGTGGTGAAACTCCATACGTAATTGCTTACCATAGTCACACCCACAAGGTTTTCAACGGCATTCGTAATCGTTGCAGTATAGGTTGTATTGGGTAGTAAGTTTACGGTAGGCGTAAAACTCACTGTTTCGCCGAAGTAATTAAACGTAACCGGAACTAAAGTTGTCCCATTCATTAACGTGAAGGAAGCATTTGTGATGGTCAGTGGATTCATCGCCTCACTAAAGGTGGCGGTAATCACTTTGTTTAAAGGAACTGCCGTTGCGGTATCGATAGGGTCCGTAGCAACCACAATCGGTCGGATGATAACTCCGGTTGTAAAGTTCCACACATAGGCTATTTGCAAGGCGTTTCCATCTTGGTCTTTAACTGTTGTTTTGATTCTTCCGGTATAGGTCGTATCTTCCAATAAATCGGAGGATGGAGTAAAAATAGCCGTTGTTCCGGAGGCATTGTCTTCAAATGTTATGGTACCTTGAATCGGAGAAACACCTTCTACCGTAAAAGAAGCATTGGTGATGGTAGACGTTCTCATTTGTTTGTTGAACGTAACCGAAATTACTTGGTCTTGTGGAACATTTAATGCTCCATTTGCCGGGATAGTTGAAATGACCAGCGGACATAAGCCACTTACTGCCACTTCTTCGTCATTCGAACAAGCTGCTAAGAACATTACTGCCAGCATCGTTAAAATCCCGAAGCGTTTTTTTGTTTTCATTATTTTTAAGGTTTAAATTATAGATTTGGTCATTAACCAAAACACGCAACAAATGTTACACTTTATAAGGGCTAACGTGTTACACAATAAAAAGGCTATGTTGTAAAATTACTACCTGATAAATTTTGTGTTTTTTTGAATAATGAATTCTATTCAGAGCAACTAAGGAGTGTGTTGAATTGCTTTTTTAGCCTCTTAACCCGTGATGGATTGAAAGGAAATCGGTTAGATTCCATTTCCTCCGGTTAAAAAAAGATTTCAATTTATTGAAATTAAATTTAGATAAATTAATACCTTCGGGAAATGAAACGCAGTACGATTCATTTCCTGTTTTTAATTACCCTATTACTGGGTATTTTTTATGCTTGTCAACCTGAAAATGTACTTTCAAAAGAGGCTCTTTACAAAGCTTCCAGTCAAAAGGCGATTGACTTTGAAAATGCCGCTCAATTAGACAGTGCATACTATCATTATACACAGGCAAAAATTAATTCTCCCGACAGAACCGGTGACCTATTTGCCTATACCCTTCTAAAAATAGCCATGCTTCAGCACAACAAAGGCGACTTTTCCGGTTCTGAAGAAACAATAACAGAAGCTTTGGCAAATTATAAAGGAAGCACCTATTTGCCTTATTTATATAATCTATTGGCGAGTTCATACTACCGTTTGAATAACCCCGCGGAGGCACTTTCCTATTATCAAAAAGCGTATGAAACCTCAACGGTGGAAATGGAACGGCTGATTTACCAAAACAATATCGGTTTAATTCACCTCGAAACAAAGCACTATGCTCAATCCATCGCTTTGTTAGCCCCCTTACTCCGGCAAGAACTTTTAATCGCAAACAAACCCGAATATGCCCGCGTGCAAGACAACCTGGGCTATGCTCAATATAAACTTAACCTTCCGGAAGCTTTTGAAAACCTTTCCAATGCTTGGCGATTGCGGGACAGTTTGCAAGACAACTTCGGGCTCACTGCTTCCTGCATGCATTTATCTAAATACTATCAACTCATTCAACCCGAAACGGCAAAGCGATATGCTGATTTAGCCTACCAGGCATCCGTGGCAACCCAAAGTCCGGATGATCAATTAGAAGCTTTAAAATGGCTAACAACCCACAGCCAGCCTCAACAGGCAAAATTATATTATGACCGGTATATTCAACTCAACGACAGCCTCACCAAAGTCCGGCAGTTAGCCAAAAATCAATTTGCCAAAATTAAATATGACTCCAAAAAAGCCACGCAGGAAGTGATTAAATACAAAAATCAAAACCTCCTCTTGCTCGTCATCATTGCCTTTATCCTGCTGGTAGGTGTTTTGTTGTACTTCTTGTATCAATCGATTACCAAACGAAAACTGCAACGTTCCGCCTATGAGACAGAAACCCGCATTTCCAAACGTATTCACGACGAATTGGCGAACGATGTTTTTCACGCCATGACTTTTACGCAAACCACCGATTTGCAAAACAGCCAAAACAAAGAATCCTTATTAGATGCCCTGGAAACCATTTACAAACGCACACGGGATATTTCAAAAGAAAACAGCAACATCCGGACTGATGAGCATTTTGAAGCTGATTTACTGCAACTCCTCAACAGTTTTTCCGACCCTCAACTCAATGTTTTGGTCAAAACAAAAAACGATATCGTCTGGTCAAAACTATTGCCTGAAAAAAAGATTGCCCTTTTCCGCGTGTTGCAGGAACTGCTCATTAACACCAAAAAACACAGCCAGGCCAGTATTGTCGTCATTGATTTTCAAAACCAGTCTAAATCGCTTTTCATTCACTATTCCGATAACGGTTTAGGCTATGATTTAACCATTCCCAAAAAATCAGGTTTACAGAATGCGGAAAACCGTATTCTTGCTATTCAAGGAACCCTTACTTTTGACTCTGAACCCGAAAAAGGATTTAGGGCCAAACTTATCATTCCGAAATAACTATGTTTCAAAAAGTATTAATAGCCGAAGATTTAGACAGCATCAACCTAGCCATTGATTATGTGGTGAGGGAACTCGCCATTGCTGAAATTCATCATGTGAAATACTGTGATGATGCCATCCCAAAAATCAAACGGGCGTTAGCCGACGGCAAACCGTTTGACTTACTCATTTCAGACCTCTCCTTCAAAGAAGACGGCAGAAAAGTAACCCTCGCCTCAGGGGAAGAACTCATCACAGCCGTTAAAAACATTCAACCCGAACTTCCGGTACTCGTTTACTCCATCGAAGACAAAAACTACCGCATCAAATCGCTTTTTGAGGTGCAACACATTAATGGGTTCGTCTTAAAAGGCCGTGACAGTATTCTTCAATTAAAAAAGGCCATACTAGCTATTTTTGAATCAGACCAACCCTATCTTGCTCCCGAACTGAAACACATCCTGGTAGATAAAACCACTGCCACGATTGAACCGATTGACATTCAAATCATCAAGCATTTGTCCGAAGGCGTTCAACAAGAAGAAATGGAACGAGTGTTCAAACAAAAGGGCATTTCACCCAACAGCAAAAGCACCATTGAAAAACGAATTGGGAAACTTAAAGTATTGTTTCGGGCGAACAACACCGTTCATTTGGTTGCGATGGCCAAAGACTTAGGCCTGATTTAACCCCTTTTTCACATTCCTCTTTTTAAAAAAACCTTCCCTTTACGGTTTTCCGTAAAAGACTTCGTTGAAGCAGTTGTAATTTTGTTAAAAATCAACCCACCATGCCACGCTTTATCATCCAAAAACACGATTCAGGTTCCTGGTTTTACCAACTTTTGTCCGCCAACGGCAGTATTTTGCTAACCGGATTAAAACATGAATTTAATCAAAGTTGCCATGGGGAAATTCTTTCTGTCCGCATGAATGCAGCTTATCCTGAAAATTACGAACGGCGTGTCTCTCCCGGAAAAGACCATTTTTTTGTGCTTCGCTCCATGGGAAGTGAAAAAATTATTGGTGTGAGTGAAATGTATCCTCATTTGGATGGGTGTGAACAGGCTATGGCGTTAGTGAAAAAGGTTGCCGGGGATGCGGTAGTGAGGGGGTGAGTTACTGAGTTGCTGAGTTACTGAGTTTTGTTTGCGGTTAGTTGGTTTTCAAGTGAAGTTCTTTACTTTTTTTTCTTGATAAAAAAAGTAAGAAAAAAATTACTCACGTTTTTATTTTGCCTAGGGATTTCGTGAATCTTCGATTTCAAGCCTCACTAGCCCAAGCTTGAAAACTACCTCGTCAGTCTCTCCGCAACCCAAGTCGCTCGTCGTTAGCTGAGGTACTGAGGTGCTGAGGTACTGAGTTTTGTTCGCGGTTAGTTGGTTTTCATTTGATGTTCTTTTCTTTTTTTCTTGATGAAAAAAGAAACAAAAAATTACTCAGGTTTATATTTTGCCTAGGGATTTCGTGAATCTTCGATTTCAAGCCTCACTAGTTCAAGCTTGAAAACTACCTCGTCAGTCTCTCCGCAACCCAAGTCGCTCGTCGTGCCTCCGCCAAAGGCGAGACAAGTCCTCGGCTATGAGGGTTGCTGCCGTTCCTTCCTTCGTTGTTTTGCTACGCTTGCCCTAGTAGGGCGAAGGGCTTCGCGGTTATTTTGTTTTTAGTTGGGGATTTGTGCTAATGAGTTTTCGGTCATATTGTTTTTAGGTGAAGTTCTTTTCTTTTTTCTTGATAAAAAAGAAACAAAAAAATCAAGCCTGAACAGCCCTGTCTTGAAAACTACCTCGTCAGTCGTTCCGCAACCCAAGTCGCTCGTCCTACGTCCTCGGCTATGAGGGTTGCTGCCTCTCCTTCCTTCGTTGTTTTCTACGTCAGTTCTGTTAGGGCGGAGGGGCTTCGCGGTTATTTTGTTTTTAGTTGGGGATTTGTGCTAATGGGTTCGCGGTTAGTTGGTTTTCAATTGATATAGAAATATTTTTAGAGGTAATTCAGAAGTAAAAAACTATCCCCATTTATTATTCACTAGTTGTTTGGTTAAGTTTGACTTTTTACAATTTTATGAATAAAAATTTGGGGATGATTTGTTTTTTATTTTACTTTGTACTGCAAAGTACTTTTGCTACAAGCATACTACTTGTTATTAATTCATTATAAAGAAAATAATCGATGGAAGCTTCTGGATTTAATTACAAAAACCTTGTTTGCTGGATATTGGGTTTTTGGTTTTTGGTGATTAGTTTTTTTAATTTTCTTCTGGTGCATCCGGTGCCGGGCTTGTTTTACTTGTTTTTTTCTTTGTTATTTTTTCCATTTATAACCAGGCTTATCTTTCGCACACTACATATCCAAATCCCTTTTTATGTGCAACTGTTTTTGGCTTTGGTTGTGATGTGGGGAACATTGGCTGTAACGGATTTGGCGGATATTGCAGGGCTATAATTTTATTCACTTTTTAAATTCATTGGTTATGATTACACCAGACACTCGCTTACGCTTTATTCTTTTATCGGTTGGTTTACTGTTGCTTGTTCCGCTTGTTGCGATGCAATTTACGGACGAAGTAAACTGGAATCTTTTTGATTTTGTTGTCATGGGAGGCCTACTGCTTGGCACGGGTCTTCTCTGTGAGTTGATTTTGCGAAGGTTTAAAAGTCTTCAAAGCAGAATCATCATTTGTGGGATTGTTTTATTTATTTTCTTTCTTGTTTGGGCGGAACTTGCAGTTGGAATTTTTGGAACTCCGTTTGCGGGGTCTTAAGGATAGAAGGTGTTGACACACTAAGTAACTGAGTTTTGTTCGCGGTTAGTTGGTTTATACTAGAAGTTCTTTTCTTTTTTCCTTGATGAAAAAAGAAACAAAAAAAATCAAGCCTCACTAGTTCAAGCTTGAAAACTACCTCGTCAGTCTCTCCGCAACCCAAGTCGCTCGTCGTTCCTCCTCGGCTATGAGGGTTGCTGCCGTTCCTTCCTTCGTTGTTTTGCTACGCTTGTCCTAG